>CAJTKW010000041.1:35699-36926 GCA_910577035.1 uncultured Acetatifactor sp. | reverse complement strand
GTACTGGAGGCCCTGGCAAATAATCCGGAGATGGCGGATTTTGTGTCCCACTGGAACGGGTTGGAGCAGGAGGCGTCAGGAGGCGTTACGGACAGCGAGAAAAAACAGGAATTTCCCCTGTTTTTACAGTGGGATCCCAGATGGGGATATGTGG
Organism: uncultured Acetatifactor sp.; assembly: GCA_910577035.1. Taxonomy (GTDB): domain Bacteria; phylum Bacillota; class Clostridia; order Lachnospirales; family Lachnospiraceae; genus Acetatifactor. The sequence continues at coordinate 36,772 of CAJTKW010000041.1, read as the reverse complement.
AGTACGGAGATGATAGCTGTATCGCCCTCTCAGGCTGTGGGCCGACCTGCCTTTCCATGGTGCTGTATTATCTGACGGATGACGAACGGATTACTCCGGACAGGGTGGGAGAATACAGCATGGAAAACGGTTACTATATTTCGGGAACCGGGACGGCATGGGCTCTGATGGAGGCCATGGCGGCGGAATACGGGGTGGCCTGCAGGCAGTCTGCGGCCGCGGAGGACGAGATGAAGGAGGCCCTGGATAACGGGGCAGTACTCATTCTTTCCATGGGGCCCGGGGAATTTACGGCGGCAGGACATTTTATTGTGGTGTACGGGTATGACAGGGACGGTTTTCTGGTCAACGACCCTAACTGTGTGGCCCGCAGCAGAAGCCGGTGGAGCTATTCCGAGCTGGAGCGGCAGATCAAAAATATGTGGGTTCTGTCCAACGTAAAGTGCTGAGGACGGTAAAAAAACGGCATGGGGAGAGAAATATGCGGCTGGCTGTGTTGGCGGATATTCATGGAAATATAACAGCTTTTAAGGAGTGCGTTCAATACGCGTTATCCAGGGGTATCGGCACATTTATCATTTTAGGGGATTACTCGGGCGAGCTTCCGTATTTGCGGGAGACACTGGATTATCTGTATGAACTGGAGAAGGAGTATACCTGTTATTGCATTCGGGGGAACCGGGAAGAATATATGCTGAAGTATCGGGAAGCAGGAGAGGCCGGCTATGAAAAAGGAAATTCCGCGTCAGGATGCCTGCTTTATGCGTATGAGCAGCTGACGGAACAGGATCTGGAGTTTTTTGGAGATCTGCCCATAAGCCGGAGGCTTTCTTTTCCCGGGCTTCCACCCCTGACCATCTGCCATGGCTCTCCGGACAGGGTAAACGAGAAGCTGGAGCCGGGGAAGGAAGCAACCCGGCAGGTCATGGAAAATGAGAGCAGCCCTTATATTTTGTGCGGGCATACCCATATACAGGGTGAGATCTGCCATCAGGGTAAAACGGTATGGAATCCGGGATCGGTGGGAATCCCTCTCAAAAGCGGCGGGCAGACCCAGTTTATGCTTCTGTATG
>CAJTKW010000041.1:24987-35675 GCA_910577035.1 uncultured Acetatifactor sp. | reverse complement strand
ACGGAAGCTGGAAGCGGGAGTTTATCAGCCTTACGTATGATGTGGAGGAGGCGGTCCGCCAGATCTGTGATTCCGGGATGGAGGCTTATGCGCCCTATTGGTGCAGGATCACTAAGTATATGATTAGGGGTGTGGAGATTGACCATGTGGACGTGCTGGACAGGGCCATGGAGCTGTGCCGGCAAACCAAAGGCCAGTGCATATGGCCGGAGATACCGGAGGAGTGCTGGGCACAGGCTTTAGGGGAGCTGCAGACAGATAACTGAACTGTTACCACAAATCTGAATTACAAAAAATGCAAAAAAGTACTTGACACAGGATACGGTGTGAAGTAATATAATACAAAATTCATAGCGGACATAAAACCGAAGATGTGGAGATAAAAACGGTGCGGCTTTCCTGACAAAAGGAGGCTGCCGCTGATCGGGAAAACGGGTCAGTGTGTGCACTTACAGAGAGACCGGAGGCTGAGAAAGGTCGGAACGCAGGCTGTTAAATGGACCACGGAGGGCGCAGCGAAAAGGGAACTCGCAGGGAAAGAGAACATTCCCATGAAAAGGAAATTCATTCCTATCTTGAGTTTCTTGAGTATACTGCGACGTGAGGCACGCGTGAGCTGCCGGGGATATAATGGTACACTTGATGTACATAGTATCTTATGAGAGCGTCTTTTCAGGCGAAACAAGGTGGCACCGCGGGAAAATTGTAATCTCGTCCTTGGCAGAACAGGAATATTCTGCCAGGGACTTTTTTTCGTGCACAGGCGGCAGGAAACCAGGAAGGACAGGAGGAGATTTGCGTATGAAGACAAACCTGACATTGGAGGAATGTAAAAAACTGGCGGCACAGGGAGAGTATGGATTGCTTCCTGTCTGTACGGAACTGCTTGCAGACATCTGTACGCCCATGGAGATGCTGCGGATCCTAAAGAAGGTCAGCCGCCATGTGTTCCTGCTGGAAAGTGCGGATTCGGAGAAGCGATGGGGGAGGTATTCTTTCTTAGGATATGATCCGGTGCTGGAGCTTACCTGCCGCAACGGGACGGTGAAGATCAGGACGCCTCTGGCAGTACAGACCGTGGCGGAGGATGTCCGCAGCTGTATCCGCAATATGATCCGGGAAAACCGCAGCCCCAGCCTGGGGGTGCTGCCTTCCTTTACAGGCGGGCTGGTGGGCTATTTCTCCTACGATTATATCAAATACGCCGAGCCCGGGCTGAAGCTGGATGCCGGGGACGGGGAAGGCTTTCCGGATGTGAACCTGATGCTGTTTCATAAAGTGATTGCCTTTGACAATGAAAGGCAGAAGCTCCTGCTGATAATCAATGTGAAAACCGATGATCTGGAGACAAATTATCACCGGGCGGTTCTGGAGCTGGAAGAGATGAAACAGATGATCCGCAGAGGGGAGAAGGCAGCGGATGCGCCCCTGAAGCTGAAGTCGGAATTTCATCCTCTGTTTGATGAGGCAGCGTACTGCAGTATGGTGGAAAAAGCAAAGGGCTATATCCGGGAGGGAGATATTTTCCAGGTGGTGCTTTCCAACCGGCTGGAGGCAGAGCTGGAGGGAAGCCTTCTGGATGCCTACAGAGTGCTGAGGATTAAAAATCCCTCCCCTTATATGTTCTACTTTTCCGGGACGGACGGGGAGATCGCCGGAGCCAGCCCGGAGACGCTGGTAAAGCTGGAGCAGGATAAGCTTTACACCTTTCCCCTGGCGGGAACGAGACCCAGGGGCAGGACGGAGGAGGAAGACCTGCTGCTGGAGCAGGAGCTTCTGACGGATGAGAAGGAGCGGGCCGAGCATAACATGCTGGTGGACTTAGGAAGAAACGACATCGGAAAGCTGAGTCGGATCGGAACGGTACAGGTGGAAAAATATATGTCCGTGGAGCGGTATTCTCATGTGATGCACCTTGGCTCCACCGTCAGCGGCATTATCAGAGAGGACAGGGATGCTTTGGACGCGGTGGATGCCATTCTGCCGGCGGGAACCCTGTCGGGAGCGCCCAAGCTGCGGGCCTGTGAGATTATTAACGAGCTGGAAAATAATAAACGGGGTATCTACGGAGGGGCCATCGGTTATCTTTCCTTTACCGGCAGCCTGGATACCTGCATTGCCATCCGGCTGGCCTTTTCCCGGAACGGAAAGGTATTTATCCGCTCCGGGGCAGGTATTGTGGCGGACAGTGTGCCGGAGAAGGAATACCGGGAGTGCATCCGGAAGGCAGCGGCGGTGGTGGAAGCAGTTCAAGCGGCACAGGAGGGAATGAAAGATGATTCTTTTGATTGATAACTATGACAGTTTTTCTTATAACGTATACCAGCTTACCGCAGCGGTGGAGCCGGAGGTGAAGGTGGTGCGCAATGACGAGCTGACGGTGGAGGAAATCCGGGCGCTTGCCCCTACTCACATTATTTTGTCACCGGGACCGGGAAAGCCGGCAGACGCGGGAATCTGTGAGGACGTGATCCGGTGCTTTGCGGGGGAAATACCCATATTGGGTATCTGTCTTGGGCATCAGGCAATTTGTGAGGTATTCGGGGCTGGGGTCACCTATGCGAAGCGGCTCATGCACGGCAAGCAGTCCCCGGTGGCGCTGGATACGGACAGTGTTTTATTTCGGGGAATGGAAAAGGAAATTACGGTGGCCCGGTATCATTCTCTGGCGGCGGAGCTGCCCATGGACCTTGACACGCTGCGGGTGACCGCCAGAACCTATGACGGGGAAATCATGGCGGTGGAGCATGAAAAATATCCGGTATATGGCGTACAGTTCCATCCGGAATCCGTGCTGACACCGGAAGGATATCGGATTCTGGAAAACTTTCTGGGCAAAAAGAGGGAGGACTGTCAGAAAGAAGCGTTGTTGGAAAAAGGCAAAGACAGGGGAAAACTGCAGGACGGGAAAAAGGGTATGGGCGAAAGCAGAGAACAAATGATCGGCCAGGCGATTGCCAGACTGTCGAAGATGCAGGACATCGGCTATGAGACGGCAAAGGCAGTGATGAATGAGATCATGAACGGCGAGGCCAGTGATGTGCAGAAGAGCGCTTATCTGACCGCCCTGTCCATGAAGGGGGAAACCATTGAAGAAATCACCGGCTCGGCGGAGGCTATGCGGGATCATGCGCTGCCGGTAGTGCATGGCATGGAGGTAATGGAGATTGTAGGGACAGGGGGAGACGGTTCCAATTCTTTCAATATTTCCACCACGGCATCCCTGATTGTCGCCGGTGCAGGGGTGCCTGTGGCAAAGCACGGTAACCGGGCGGCAAGCTCCAGATCCGGTGCGGCAGACTGTCTGGAGGCCCTGGGAGTTACTATTTCGGTGGAGCCGGAAAAGGCGGCAAAACTGCTGCACGAGGCGGGGATTTGCTTCCTGTTTGCCCAAAAATATCATACTGCCATGAAATATGTGGGGGCAATCCGAAAAGAGCTGGGCATCCGTACAGTCTTTAACATTCTGGGCCCTCTGACTAACCCTGCCAGGGCAAGCATGCAGGTAATGGGAGTGTATGACAGAAGCCTGCTGGAGCCCATGGCCAGGGCCTTGCTGAGCCTTGGGGTGAAGCGGGGCATGGTGGTATACGGGCAGGAAAAGCTGGATGAGATTTCAATCTGCGGGCCTACCGATATTTGCTGCTTTCAGGAGGGAAAGACTCGGATGACCACGATCACACCGGAGAGCGTAGGGCTAAAGCGCGGCCAAAAGGGAGACCTTCTGGGCGGTACTCCTGCGGAAAATGCGGCGATTACCCGCGCTATTCTGGAAGGCCGGGAGCGGGGGGCAAAGCGGGATGCGGCGGTGCTGAATGCAGCGGCAGCGTTGTTTGTGGCCGGCAAGGCCGGGAAGCTTGCCGATGCCGTTAAGCTGGCGGAAGCAACCATCGACAGCGGCAGAGCATTAAGCAAGCTGGAGCAGTTTATTGCGTTATCCGCATAGCGTGAAAGTACTTCTGACTTTGAGATTGTGAGATTCCCCAGAGCGGAATTAGGGAGGAAAGTATGATTTTAGAAGAAATTGCGGCTAAGACAAGGGAGCGGATTGAGGCGGAGAAAAGAATCGTCCCGCCGGAGGAAATAAGGGTTCTGGCGGCGGAGGCGAAGGTACGCCGCCAGGAAAAGAACGGGGAAATATTTCCCTTTGAAAAGGTGCTGGCGAAGCCGGGCATGAGCTTTATCTGCGAGGTCAAGAAGGCATCCCCCTCCAGGGGAGTGATTGCGGAGCATTTCCCTTATGTGAAAATTGCGGAGGAATATGAGGCTGCAGGGGCGGACGCCATTTCCGTGCTGACAGAGCCCTTTTATTTCAGAGGAAGCAATCAATACCTTGCAGAAATTCGCAGCAGAGTAACCGTTCCCCTGTTGCGCAAGGATTTCACGGTGGACGAGTATATGATTTATCAGGCAGGGGTAATCGGTGCGGATGCCATACTGCTGGTCTGTGCGTTGCTCAGTCCCGGACAGCTCAGGGAGTACGGGGAGATCGCAGGGGAGCTGGGCCTGTCGGCCCTGGTGGAGGTCCATGACGAGCGGGAGATGGAAATGGCATTGTCCGGAGGTGCCCGGATTGTCGGCGTCAATAATCGAAACCTGCAGGATTTTAGCGTAGATCCGGAGAATTCCCTGCGGCTGCGGGGCCTGGCTCCCCGGGAAATTCTCTTTGTCTCGGAGAGCGGCATGAAGGCCCGGGAGGATATTGTCAGGCTGGAGGAGAACGGTACCGACGGGGTACTGATCGGAGAGAGCCTGATGCGCAGTCCTGACAAAGGGGAGTTCCTGCGCAGGCTGAGGGGGGAGCATGAAGACAAAAATTAAGATTTGCGGGTTGTTCCGCCGGGAGGATATTGCAGCGGTCAACAGGATCCGGCCGGATTTTATCGGGTTTGTCTTCTGGGAAAAGAGCAGGCGCTTTGTGACGCTGAAGCAGGCCGCGGATTTCAGAAAGGAACTGGATCCGGGGATTCAGGCGGTGGGAGTCTTTGTGGATGCTCCCTGTGAGAAAATCATTACTCTGCTGGAAGAGGGGATTATAGATATAGCCCAGCTTCACGGAGAAGAAACGGAAGAGGATATACGGTATATTCAGGCTGTGACCCATAAGCCGGTAATCAAGGCGGTGAAGGTCAGAAGCAGGGATGATGTGGAAGCCTGGCTGGATTCCGGGGCAGACTGGCTGTTATTTGACAGCGGCATGGGCAGCGGAACCCCCTTTGACTGGCGGCTGTTGGCAGGGGTGGAGCGGGAATATTTTCTGGCAGGGGGGCTGACACCGGAAAAGATGAGAGAGCTGCCGGAATTCCTGCATCCTTACGGGGTGGATGTAAGCTCCGGTGTGGAGACGGACGGATATAAGGATCCGCTGAAGATACAATTAATGAAGGGCGAAGAGATACAGGGAGAGAAGCAGGGAGAGAAGCAGGGAGAGAAGCAGGGAGAGAAGCAGGAAGAGAAGCAGGGAGAGAAGCAGGAAGAGAAGCAGGGAGAGATGCAGGAAGAGATACAGGAAGAGAAGCAGGAAGAGAAACAGCAAATGAAACAGGAAGAGATAACCGGGAGGAAATTATGAGCAGAGGACGTTACGGAGTACACGGCGGGCAGTATGTTTCGGAAACATTGATGAATGAGCTGATCCGCCTGGAAGAGAGCTATGAGCATTACAAAGACAATCCGGAGTTTATCGGTGAGCTGAATACACTTTTGAACGAATATGCGGGCAGGCCTTCTTTGCTGTACTATGCGGAGAAGATGACAAAGGATTTGGGGGGAGCCAAGATCTATCTGAAGAGAGAGGACCTGAACCACACCGGCTCCCACAAGATCAACAATGTGCTGGGGCAGGCGCTTCTGGCAAAGAAAATGGGTAAAACCCGGATTATTGCCGAGACGGGAGCAGGACAGCATGGGGTTGCCACGGCCACGGCAGCCGCACTTCTGGGCCTTACATGCGAGATATATATGGGGAAGGAGGATACGGAACGGCAGGCGCTGAATGTATACCGCATGGAACTGCTGGGGGCCAGGGTCCATCCCGTTACTACGGGTACCCAGACCTTAAAGGATGCGGTGAATGCCTGTATGAGAGAGTGGACGAACCGGGTAGACGATACCCTTTATGTTCTTGGATCCGTAATGGGGCCTCATCCCTTTCCCATGATTGTACGGGATTTCCAGAGTGTGATCAGCCGCGAGGCCAGGCAGCAGATTCTGGAAAAGGAGGGAAGGCTTCCGGCGGCGGTGGTGGCCTGCGTGGGAGGCGGAAGCAATTCCATGGGGATGTTCTGGAATTTTATCGGGGATAAGGATGTGGAGCTGATCGGCTGTGAAGCGGCGGGAAAGGGCGTGGATACGGCACTGACTGCCGCCACCATTGCCACGGGTACCCCGGGAATTTTCCACGGTATGAAATCCTATTTCTGCCAGGATGAGTATGGGCAGATCGCACCGGTGTATTCCATATCCGCCGGGCTGGATTACCCCGGGATCGGGCCGGAGCACGCTTATCTCCATGATATTGGCAGGGCAGACTATGTTCCCGTTACCGATGATGAGGCGGTGGACGCTTTCGAGTATATTGCCAGGACGGAAGGAATTATCTGCGCCGTGGAGAGCGCCCATGCAGTGGCCCATGTGCGGAAGATTGCGAAGAATTACAGCCCGGATCAGAGCATTATCATCTGCCTGTCAGGCAGGGGAGATAAGGATGTGGCGGCTATTGCCAGATACCGGGGGGTGGAAATTCATGACTAAGCAAAGGAGTGGCGGGAGTATGTTGGATAATCAATTAAGCAGGGTGTTTGATACCCCTAATAAAAAGGCTTTTATTTGTTTTCTGACTGCGGGGGATCCTTCGGCCGACTGTACGGTGGAATATATTCTGGAGATGGAGCGGGCAGGAGCAGACCTGGTGGAAATCGGCATTCCGTTTTCCGATCCCACGGCGGAAGGCGTCGTGATCCAGGATGCCAATATCCGGGCTTTGAAAAACGGCATGACTACGGACGGTGTCTTTGAAATCGTGGGGAGGGTCAGGGAAAAATCCCGGATTCCTTTGGCATTTATGACCTATGCCAATCCGGTGTTCCATTACGGATACGAGAGATTCTTTACAAAGTGTGAACGGCTTGGCGTGGATGCCGTGATTATTCCGGATATGCCCTATGAGGAAAAGCAGGAGATGGAGGGGCCTGCAAACGCCCATAACGTGGCTGTGATTTCCATGATTGCACCCACTTCCGAGGACAGAATCCGGGCGATTGCTTCCGAGGCGAAGGGCTTTCTCTATGTAGTGTCTTCCCTGGGGGTCACCGGAGTGCGCAGTGAGATCAGTACGGATCTTGGAGCCATTGTGGAAAGCATCCGCCGGGCGACGGATGTACCCTGCGCCATCGGCTTTGGCATCAGCACCCCGGAGCAGGCGAAGAAAATGGCAGCGGTGTCCGACGGGGCCATTGTGGGGAGCGCCATCGTAAAGCTGATTGCCAGGTACGGGGAGCAGGCGGGGCCGGAAATATACAGGTATGTGAAGTGCATGAAGGACGCCGTGGCGGCATGCGGGTTATAAGGATTGTTTACCGGATCAGTCATCTGGAGGAGAGGAGTGTAAGCCTGCTTACATCTGCCGGCGGTGAAAGAGCAGGGACGAAAGGGTCACACAGGCTGCCACCAGCACCAGGGACACGGTTATGGCCGGGTACAGACTGCGGAGTGTGCTTTCCCTGGTGAGAAGGCGCATGCCGCTTAAAAGTCGGGTGGGAAGGTACTTTGTCAATTGTGGCAGTATGGAAAGGAAGTACATGACGGCGACGGAGCCTCCCGTCCCCAGGAGGACGCCGGAGGAGCTGGAGGACAGGGCGGAAAAGAAGGGAATCAGCGCGGTGACCAGGATTCCGAAGAGCCAGGCGCACAGTACCGCCGGCATAAGGTTTGTCGCCGCCGAATTATCCCAGAAGGCAGCCGTATATACATAGGTGATGCCAAAACAGAGGAAGTATCCGCCGGTCCACATGAGTGCCATCACGCGGAATTTTGCAATTGCCGCCCGGCGCTGGGGAAGTCCTCTGGTGACAACCGGAATCAGTGTTCCCCGGCGGTATTCGTCGGTGAAGATCCCACCGCACAGCAGCGTATAAGCGACCAGTACCAGGGGAAGATTCTTGAAGAACTGTTCCCAGGAGGTGAGCGCATCCACATTGACTGCGGATACCGTCAATCCGGTTTTCTCCAGTTGCTGCGCCATCACTTCCATCAGCCATGGCGTCAGCTTTGCAAAGGCCGGCGCCATGATTCCGAACAAAATGAAGATGCTTCCCAGAATCATCATTCGGCCCGTGCGCAGCCATTCCAGAAATTCCTTTTTTATAAACGCATTCATGCTTTTCTTCCTTCCTTTCATTTTCTCAGGCCGGGTGTTTTCCCGGCTTAGAGATGCTGCATATCGCTTATTTTTGCAAATATATCTTCCAGGGACATCTCACGCCGCTCAATGCGCCGGACAGTCAGCTTCCGGGCGGCGATAAAGCCCATGATTTCCGGCAGCATTTCGGAGTTTTCCAGAACGCATGCGGGATTCTCCGATTTCAGAGAAGATGTTTCCTCAGGCTTTGGGGAGGACGTTTTCCCAGGCATTAGCGGAGAAGTCTCCGCAGGCCTTAAGGCAGGAAACTCAGCAAGCAGCAGCCGGGTCTCTTCCGGACGCTCAAGCTCAATATCCGTAGGGGCGGTCCCGCCGGTAAAGCCTTGGCGCAGGTCTTCCGGTGCACCGTCGGCCACAATCCGGCCCTGGTGCAGGAAGGCTACCTTGTCACAGAGGCGCTCCACATCGGACAGAATGTGGGAAGAGAAGAGTATGGTGGTCTGTTCCCTTGCGGCGGCAAGAATGTCAAGAATTTCCCGCCTTCCCACTGGATCCAGCGCCGAAGTGGGCTCGTCGCAGATCAGGAGCTTGGGACGATGGAACAGTGCTGCCGCAATGCCGAGGCGCTGCTTCATTCCCCGGGAGAAGCCTTTGATACGGCGGGTTTCGGTTTTCAGTCCCACCAGCTCCAATAATTCCTCAGAGCGCAGAATCATGTCCTTTCGGGACATCCCGCACAGCTCACCGCAGAAATGCAGATATTCTTCCGGGGTCATATAGGAATAAAACTCCGGGACATCGGGAAGATAGCCAATATATTGATTGGCGGGACTGCTGCCAAACATAACGGTCGTATTGTTTACGGTTATCTCACCGCTGTCCGCGGGAATCAGGCCCAGAATCAGCTTCATGGAGGTGGTTTTACCGGCGCCGTTTTGGCCGACAAACCCGTAGATCGTATGCTCCGGTACAGAAAAACATAAGTTATGTAACACTTGCTTTTCACCAAAGCGTTTTGAAACATTTGACAAAGTCAGCATGTCAGTCATCCTTTCCCAGCGCGAAATACAGGATCGGTCCGATGAATTCCATGCCGATAATGCTGATAAGCAGCCACAGGGTGCGGTTTCCGCGCTGATAGGTTTTGTGGGTCAGTATGTGGTGAAGGGTAAAGCCCAGCAGTGCAAACTGAATAATAACAAGCGGTATTATAAAAGGCAGTAATTCTTTGATGTCAGGCATAAGCGTCTCCATTCTGCCGCCTTGTATCCGGCGGCATAGCTTTTTTCAGGTTTTGGCAGTCAGTCGTTTCTGTATCTGCCGGAAGGTTACATCGTCCTTCAGCTTCCCGAAGGCAGGATGGGAGAAGGCGGTAGTAATATTCTGCTGCAGGAAGCACAGGTCCCGGGGAGCGGCGTTTCCCAGAGGCAGTTGTTCGATCCACTCGTCCAGCAGATCAAAATAATCGTCGCCGTGCAGGTAAGGAGCTTTGAGAAGCCGGGAGATACATTTTTCAAATTCTGTCAGGGCCTTAAGCGCATCCGGAAGCAGATCATTCTGCGCATAAAATACAGCTGTTTCATAATGAAAGCGGGCGGCATTGTTTGGATGCAGTTCATCCAAATGAAAAGATTCTATAACGATAGTTACTCTTCGGATTGTTTCCAGACAACGTGCAGGATCCTCACATAAGGCAAGCTCCGTGATGCCGATTTCCATAAGCTGCAGCAGCGTCTGATATTGAGTGATCTGAGTATAGCTGCGGGCCCGCGGCAAATCTCCGGACAGCTGACAGGCCTGGATCAGTACCTGATTGCCCTGAGAGGATAAGCGACAGGGATCGGCCATCAGGGGTTCCAGAATTCTCACGGCTTCTCTGGCGTCTCCCTGCTGCATTTTCAGAATGGCCCGGAGTACGGCGGCGTCTGCGCTGATACCGGCATCCGTACAGTTATCGGAAATCCTGTCGCACCAGGAAAGGGCGGCAGACACCATCCTCTGCCGGTCCTCCGGCTTTTCCGGAAGCATGAAGTGATTTAAGTACAGGACGCAGAGTTGGAGTAGCAGAGGATAACAGGAGTAATAGCGCCGGGCCAGTGCTTCCGTTTCCCAGGTGACTTCTTGAAAGGGACGGCTTGAAAACTTTTGGGTAAGCTCCTGATAAATGCGGCGGATCTGCTCCCGGGAAAGCTGTGACTCATAGCCCATGAGCGCGTCAACCGATACGCCGAAAAACGCTGCCAGTTGGGGAAGCAACAGAATATCCGGCAGGCTCTGGGCATTTTCCCATTTTGAGACAGAGGCCTTGGTCACACCGAGAAAGGCGGCC
>CAJTKW010000041.1:0-24920 GCA_910577035.1 uncultured Acetatifactor sp. | reverse complement strand
CTGGGTAACGTGGCGCTCCCGCCGCAGGCGCGCCAGATTTTTAGAAAAATTCATTTGATCCATTTTTCTCCTCCATAAGGATAGTATAACCATACCGTTAAAATATCTTTTGTGATGCAGCTCTATTTCATTAAACTATATTACGGGATGGCTGTAAATGGAGAGATTCGATATTCCCCGTAAGAAAAGTCAACCGTCGGGAAACAAAACGGGCATTATTTTATAACTGAGACCGGTCTCTGCAGACTGCCATGGGTTTAACCGGAGAGCCATTGAGATGCCGGCTGTGGAGTTGGCGGGCGTATTCCTGGATTCAGACTTAGGAGCGGGAGCTGAAAACATCGAGATATTTAATAAAACAACCAAAAGTGATGTTATATTTTATGCAATCTATCAATTGACAACATATAAGAATACTATATAATTGCAAACAATGGAAAATCATGTTTGCCCATTACTGGAGGAATTAGGAAAATGAACAGATTTATTTATCGAAATAAGGGAAGAATATTTCTTGTGAATCTTTTCGCTGCAGGGTCAGCGTTGTTTGCGGCGTTGCTGCCGTATATAACAGCGCGATTGGTGGAGCAGATCGGTGTGTTTTTAAAGGGGACGGCAGTCCGCTTTGCCTTTTATTATATCGGGGCAGTGGCGGGGATTCTGGTATTTGAATATCTGAGCAAGTTGGCGGATGTCAGGCTTAAGGAACAGATGATGTGCCAGCTTAAATGCGCCATAGTTGACAAGTTTTTGTCCCTGTCCCAGGAGAAATTCCATGAGGAGGACAGCGCTTATTATATGTCCGTGCTTACTGAGGATATTCCGGTTCTGTATCAGGACTATTTTATGTGTGTATTTGACTTTTTTAACAGTATTATTCGTGTGGTTGTGTATCTGGTGTTCATGTTCTGTCTGAACCCTGTCCTGGCAGCCGTGATTTTTGTGGTCTGCCTGGCTACGGTGGCGATTCCTAATATTGGCGGGAAGCGCCTGGGCACTCTCCGAAATGAGCAGGTGGGAGAAAACGCCCGTTATATTGGCAAAATGAAGGAAATATTTGAAGGCTTTATTCTGGTGAATCCTATTACAAGAAGAGCCTTTACAGAACGCCATGAGGAGGCCTGCAGGAAGCGGGAGGCCGCTACATACCGATATAATAGATTCAGCTCCTTTGTGGAGGTGTTTGCCGGACTGTCGCTCTATATCATCAATATTGCTGCGTTTGTATGCGGTTTGGTTCTAATCCGGCTTGACATGCTGACGGTAGGGAGTTTTGTTGGTTTGCTTGCTTTTGTAGATTTGATTGCCTTGCCTGTGCAGGACATTATGTACCAGATTATCGGTATCCGTTCTGCGGGGGAGATAAAAGAAAAGATCGAAGGCGTCCTGAAGCTTCCAGAGACGGCAGGAAAGACAAAGAACCGGCTGGAGGACAGCATCGTTGTCAGAAATTTAAATTTTACGAGGGAAGACTTTGCCTTAAAGGGTATTGACCTGACCCTGAAGAAGGGTCGGAAATATGCAGTGGTGGGAAAGAGCGGGGCAGGGAAAACTACATTCCTGAAGCTTTTATTGGGATATTATGGTGGTTATGAGGGAACCATTGCCTATGACGGCGTACCTCAGGAACAGTGTGAACTGACGGAGATGATTGCGGAGATCAATCAGAATGCCGTAATTTTTAACGCCGGCGCCAAGGAAAATATTACTCTGTTTGGCAGCTATCGGTCTGACAGATTGGACAATTATGTGGAGGCTCTGGATGCGGGAGCGTTGATGCGGGAGAACTTCGGAGAGGACGGAGCCAATATCAGCGGAGGAGAGAAGAACAAGATAGCCCTTCTCCGGGCGCTGAACAGGGAGTGCGACGTATTGTTCTGCGATGAGATGTTTTCGGCCCTGGACGAACAGAATAAAAAGCAGATTTCCGATTATTTGTCGGGATGTGATGATTTGACGATCCTGTCCGTTACCCATGACATTCGGGAGGAAGCGTTGGAGCTTTATGATGAAATCATCGTCATGGAGGAAGGCCAAATTGTTCGGCAGGGAGAGAGGGAAAGCATGTTACCCTTTTTGAAGGAGTTTTTTGATAACAATTCGACCGGAAACTGCCTGTCTTAAGGGGACACATGCAGCAGAAAGCAGAGGTTACAGAAAAGAAGCGGCATAACACCTGAAAATGGGGGTATGCCGCTTCTTTTGATAGAAAACACCATGGAATCTGCTTACGGTCTCAAGCCCATGCCGCCCTCCAGGGTGAGGGTCTCGCCGGAGAGGTACTTGAAATCGGGAGAAGCCAGCTGTACGCAGACCCGGCCGATTTCCTTTTCCACATCGCCGTAGTGGCCCATGGGAGGCATATGCACGTTTGCCTTGAAGGCGTCGGGGTATGCCTTTTCAAACTGTTCCAGCTGTGCCGTCCATGCCAGAGGACAGATGACGTTTACATTAATGCCGTCCTTGCCCCATTCGGTAGCAGCCACCCTGGAGAGTCCCCGGATGCCTTCCTTGGCAGCGGCATAGGCACACTGGCCGAAATTGCCGAAAAGGCCTGCGCCGGAAGCAAAGTTTATCACGGTGCCCTTAGTCTCCTTTAAATGAGGGTAACATGCCTTCATATAATAGAATGCGGCATACAGGCCGGAATAGAGAGCCAGGTCAAACTGTTCCGTGGTGTGGTCGGCCAGGGTTACGCCGGAGGCGGAAGCCTGAGCATTATTGATTAATACATCGATCCTGCCGAAGGCCTCCATTGTCTTGCTTACAACCTCGTTTACCACGGCTTCGTTGTCGGAGCCTGCGGAAACATCCGCCGCTGAGGTCAGTACCCGAATACCGTAAAGGCGCTCCAGCTCCTCCTTTGCGTCGTCCAGCTTCTTTGTATTGCGCCCGGTGAGGACCAGATTTGCGCCCTCCTTTGCATAGGCGGTGGCAATACCGTAGCCGATGGAACCGCAGGAACCGTCTGAGAGGACAGCCCTGCCTCCGCCTGTGATGATCGCTGTTTTACCTTGTAAAAAGCCCATTTGATACCCTCCTGTCTGTTGAGATGGTTGATTTATGGCTCTATTATAACAAAGCCTCCTCGGTATGGTCAAGGGGCTTTCCGGCAGACTGCGGGGAAGGCCGCCCTCACCCGGAAATGATAGGATTCCGATAAACCGGAATTCCGTATTCAGATTTTCTTTTGCAGATGATCTAAAATCCAAAATGTGACCGGCCTGAACAAAACATAAAGACCATATCCAAGTATTCCGCCAATCACATTCGTGATTAAATCCGTAATATCCGAAGACCGGAAACCGTCGATGAGGGGCTGCAGCAATTCAATCCCCAGACTCATCAAAAAACAGAAGAGGACCGTTCTGCTGAATTTAGCGGTTCTATTCCGGGTCAATGGAAACAGAAAGCCAAAGGGTATGGTCATAATAACATTCAATGCCACCTGCCGTACAAAGTCCCCTTTTCCCGCTAAAACATCTACAAACGGCACCATATTCATAGGAGTGTAGGGATGATTCAGAATAAACGGCAGTTTTAATATGATTGGCATCAAAGTGAAATAAAGCACAAAAGAAAGATAGATATACATCAGTGTATTGACAAGCAATACATCTTTGCCTTTGCTTTTCCACTTCCTGAAAAAGAAATAAATATATAAGAAAGCCAACGCCATAAAATCTATCAAATATTTCATAGTAACCCGTCCTTTCATCTGTGATTGTGTTTTGATGTTGTTTCAGGGCAATATGCCACAGGTGAGCTTTCCCTTAGCATTATAACCCTTGAAAAGGGAAAAATAAAGAAAATAAATTTGCGCTGCATCTTACCTGCCTGAAACCGCATCTTGGCTTAGATTTATTGCGTGAAATCAGTGGCTGCGATATGCTGGCAGGGAAGGCGGTCACTTGACCGGCAGTGTCCGGGAGGCTGCAGGAGCAGAGGAAGAAGGGAAACAGGAGCAAGCGGGGGAATACCTATGACAGGCAGGAGGAACATACATGGAAAGCATGATAGAAGTTAAGGGTCTGAAAAAGTATTTTAAAGAGGTGAAGGCGGTAGATGATGTAAGCTTTGCGGTGGAGCCGGGAGAGCTGTTCGGATTCTTAGGGGTCAACGGGGCGGGAAAGTCCACTACCGTCAATATGCTTTGTACCCTCTTTATGCCCACGGCGGGAGAGGTCCGCATCTGCGGATACCGTTTGGGCAAAGAGGATGAGAACATCAGGAAAAGTATCGGGGTGGTATGGCAGCACAATTGTCTGGACGGAAAACTGACGGTGAAGGAGAACCTGCTTGTGCGGGGATCGCTGTACGGGTACACGGAAAAGGAGCTCCGTGAGAGAGTGGAGGGAGTCTGCCGCAG
This sequence comes from uncultured Acetatifactor sp., assembly GCA_910577035.1. Taxonomy (GTDB): domain Bacteria; phylum Bacillota; class Clostridia; order Lachnospirales; family Lachnospiraceae; genus Acetatifactor. The sequence continues at coordinate 20,551 of CAJTKW010000041.1, read as the reverse complement.
ATTGTTCCTGGAGAAAATTTATAACAGACGTTACGCAAAGCTTTCGGGGGGGCAGAAGCGTCTGTGCGAGTTGGGGGCGGCATTGATACATACCCCCAGGATTTTATTCCTGGACGAACCTACAACGGGGCTGGACCCGGCTACCAGAAAGCTGGTATGGGAAAGCCTGGAGTCACTGCGGCAGGAGGCCGGCATGACGATTTTTCTCACTACCCACTATATGGAGGAGGCGGCCAGGGCAGGACATATTGTCATTCTCGATAACGGGAAAATCAGGGAATTCGGCACGCCTTTTGAGCTGAAGGAGAAGTACGCCCGGGATAAGCTGCGGCTCTGGCCCAAGCCGGGAGAATACCAGCAGACAAAGAAGGTGCTGGGGGAAATGCTTGCGGGAAAGGCATTGGCGGGAGACGGTCTGTCAGCGGAAGGGCTGGGGGAAATGCTTGCGGGAAAGGGCATGTGGGAGGAAACGCCCGCTGCCGGTTCGCAATCCGGCGGACTTTGTGGGGCAGACGGCGGGCTTCACCGGGAGGATGGTCCGCTGACTGTGAATTTGAAGGACAGCATGGCGGCGCTGCCGCTTTTAGACAGGCTGGCGGATTGTATCTCCGGCTTTGAGCTGGTTCAGGGCTCCATGGATGATGTATTCTTAAATGTAACGGGTAAAAGACTGAATGTGGCGGACATGGGGGTATAAGAATGAGAACAGTAATCTATTTGGTGAAAAGAAACAGCAGGGTATTTTTAAGAGACAGGGCGGCGGTGTTCTTCTCGGTGCTGTCCATGCTGATTGTGCTGATGCTGATGGTAGTCTTTCTGGGAAAAATGCACGGCGATGACCTGGTGAAGGTTCTGGCGGAGCTGGGCGGGGAGCGGGATGGGGCTCTGGATAGGCAAAACGCCGGCTACCTGATACAGCTCTGGGTGCTGGCAGGGATTCTGGCGGTGAATTCCGTGACGGTGACGCTGACGGTGCTGGGAAGTATGGTACAGGACGAGACCAGGAAGCGGAGTATGGCATTCTATGTGACGCCGGTGAGCAGGATTAAGCTGTCTCTGGGTTACATCATTTCCGCGTGGCTGGTGGGCACCGGCATGTGTATGCTGACGCTGGCGGCGGGGGAGGTCTACTTTTTAATTGGCGGCAACGGACTCCTGGCGGCGGGTACCCTGCTGCGTCTGGCCGGCCTGATTGCGGTAAGTACCTTTACCTTCTCCGCCCTGGGCTACCTGCTGGCGCTTTTCGTGCACAGTGAAAGTGCCTGGAGCGGTCTGCTTACGGTCATCGGGACGCTGGTGGGCTTCCTGGGGGGGATCTATCTGTCCCTGGGATCTCTTTCGGAGGGGCTGCAGAATGTATTAAAATGCCTGCCGGTGCTGCCGTGTACCGCCATGCTGCGGGAGGCCTGCACCGGGGAGGCGGTACGGGAGACCTTTGCGGGGCTGCCGGAGGCGGTGAGTGACGGATTCCGCGGGGAGATGGGGATCACGCTGTTTTGGGGCGAAAAGGAGATTACCACCCCGGAACAGGTGGCATTTCTGCTGGTTTATGCTATAATAGCCATAGTGGCAGCGGCACTGGTGAACAGGAATCGGAAACTGCGGGACCGCTGAAGCCCGGCCCATGAAGAGTACCTGAACAATATGCTGTAAACGGCCCGGGGGCATTCTTTACAGGTGAGGAGATAGTAATGAAGATAACGATACAGGACTGTCCGCCGGAAGCGGAGGAGGAAATCATCATACGCTGCAGGGCGCTGGACGAATCCCTGCTGAAGATGATTTATTCCCTGCGGGCAGGGAGGGAGAAGCTGACGGTATCCAGGGGGGAGCGGATCTTTCAGGTACAGCCCTCGGATATTTATTATTTTGAAGCGGTGGATAACAAAGTGTTTGCCTATATGGAAAAAGAGGTTTTCGATACCAGAAGCAAGCTGTACGAGTTGGAAAAGCAGTTGGAGAACACGGATTTCTTCAGGGCTTCCAAATCTACAATCATTAATCTGTCGAAGGTAAAGAATATCTGTCCGGCATTTAACGGGCGCTTTGAGGCCTGTATGGAGAACGGGGAAAAGCTGATCGTATCCAGGCAGTATGTACCAGGCCTGAAGAAAAAGCTGGGGCTTTAGGAGGAAACACAATGTGCAGACGAAAAATAGAGTTTCTCTTTCATATTTTCAGTATGATAACATCCTGTATGGTAATTGCGGTGGCGCTTTTTACTACCGTAATCAATCCTACGGAAAGAATACTGTCTACGACGCTCTGGCAGATCGTGGCGGTAGCAGCGGTGCTTACGGTGCCATCCCTGATCTATCCCTGGGACCGGTCTATGGGAAAGGCGGAGATTGCGGTGAGGACGGTAATCCATTACGTGCTGGTCAATGTGATCGTGCTGGTCTCCGGACGGATGTTTGACTGGTACAGTGCAGAGGATGCGCTGAGCGTTGTCGCCATGCTGGTTACCATTGCCGTTATTTTCGCAATCGTTTCCGGGATTTCCTGGAGCAAGTCGGCAAAAGATGCAAAGCGGATGAACGAAAGATTAAAGGGATATGCGAAAAAAGCTGTTGACAACTCGGGCGCCCCTATGTATAATGAATCAGTGTGTGAAGACGATCCGTATTAGTGAGCTGTTTCCGATTAACTTACAGGAGTCGCTATGTTAGTGAATTTATCCGATGTATTCACATCCGAGGGCAGACGGATCAGCATGGAGGTGCCGCTTGAAATGACGTGTTTTCAAAGCGGGGCGGCATGCTTTGAAATCAGGGAAAAGTCCCCGGTGTCGTTTACATTTTCCAACATGGAAGCCGGCAAGGTTAAGGTGGAGGGAAATGTGAGCCTGAAGCTTCAGACAAGCTGTGACAGATGTCTGTCGGAGGTAATTACGGCCCTTGACCTTCCGTTTGAGAGGGTGGTGCTCTCTCCGGAGGCGGAGGACAGGGAGGCTGTGGACGATCTGAGCTTTATGGAAGGTTACCAGCTGAATACGGAAACTTTTGTGTTCAATGAGATCATTGGAAACTGGCCTGCAAAGATTCTGTGCAGGGAAGACTGCAAGGGGCTTTGTCCCGTGTGCGGACAGAATCTGAATGAGAGGGAATGCGGATGTGATACTTTTGTCCCTGACCCGCGAATGGCCGTGATTCAAGATATTTTCAATGCGAATAAGGAGGTGTAACGATGTCTATTTGTCCCAAGAATAAATCTTCTAAAAGCAGAAGAGACAAGAGAAGAGCAAACTGGAAGATGAGCGCTCCTACTCTGGTAAAGTGCAGCAAGTGCGGCGCATTGACAGTGCCTCACAGGGTCTGCAAGGCCTGCGGTTCTTATAACAAGAAGCAGGTTGTAGAGGTTGATTGACGAATCAGAGAAGGCTGTCGGCGTCGAAGGTGCCGGCAGCTTTTTTTGTCTTACTTATCTTATCGGGAGTCAGGGTATGTTGGAAAAGATAAAGAGCCTGTTCGGGCAGGTGGATATGACCCAGGGAAGGCCCTGGGAGAGGATCGTGGTATTTACGATCCCCATGCTGATCGGCAATATTGCCCAGCAGATGTACAATACGGTAGACAGCATTGTGGTGGGAAAGTATGAGGGGGACAATGCCCTGGCGGCAGTGGGAAGCGCGAGCCCTATTTTCAACCTGCTGCTGGTGCTGTTTGTGGGTATTTCCATGGGCGCCGGCATCATGGTTTCTCAGTATTACGGCTCCAGGGACAGGGAAAACCTTTCCAGGACGATCGGCAGTACCATTACATTGACCGCCATAGCGTCCCTTTTGCTGATGGTTGCCGGCACCTTTGCGATCCGGCCGGTACTGGAGCTTCTGGATACTCCGGAAAGCATTATCGACTGGTGTACTTCGTACCTGATGATTCTGCTGTGGGGAATTATCGGACTGGCTTATTACAATATTTTATGCGGGATCCTGCGGGGGCTGGGAGATTCCCTTTCCGCCCTGGTGTATCTGCTGATCGCCACGGTGATTAATATCGTGCTGGATCTCTGGTTTGTGGCAGGATTACATATGGGCGTATCCGGAGTGGCGCTGGCTACGGTGATTGCCCAGTTGATTTCCGCCGTATTGTGTGTGGTCAAGCTGCGGAAAATGACGGAATTCTTTGATTTGAAGGCGCAGTACCTCAAGCCGGATAAAGTAACCATGCTGACGGTAATCAGGCTGGGACTGCCCTCCGGTATCACCCAGGCGATATTTTCCCTGGCCATGGTGGTGGTACAGTCTCTGACCAACAGCTTCGGAGAGATGATTATTGCGGCAAACGTTATCATCATGAGGGTGGACGGCTTCGCCATGATGCCCAATTTCTCCTTTGGTACGGCAATGACCACATACGCCGGGCAGAATGTGGGAGCCAGGCAGATGGACCGGGTGAAACAGGGCGCCAAAGAGGGCACGCTGATCGCGGTGGGTACGTCGGCGGTGATTACCGGCCTGATCCTGCTGTTCGGGCCGTACCTGATGGGGATCTTTACGAATACGAAGGAGCTTGCGCAGCTGAGTGCCAATATGATGAGAATTCTGGCCCTGGGCTATATCGCCATGGCGGTGACCCAAAGCCTGTCAGGGGTGATGCGGGGGGCCGGGGATACGGTAACACCCATGTGGATTTCCCTGTTGACTACGGTGGCCATCCGGGTTCCGCTGGTATACGCCCTTGTGGAGAAGACCAAAACACCGGAGCTTCCCCAGGGACGTTACGAGAGCCTGTGGATTTCGCTGTTGTGCGCATGGGTGCTGGGGGCGTTGATTACTTTTATCTTTTACCGGCTTGGAAGGTGGAAGAAAAAAGCGCTGTAAACAGGTGGAAAGGCAAGTGGGAAAGTGTGATTTTCCACTTGCTTTTTGTTTTGCGATCTATTATAGTAAGTTATGGTGCGAAATCTTCTTGGAAAAGGAGGATGGCAATGGCAGAAATGGTAAATGTGGCGGTAGACGCCATGGGCGGGGATAATGCTCCGCTTGAAATCGTCAAAGGCGCGGTGGAAGCCATCAATGAGGATAAGCGTGTAAGAGTGTTCCTGGTGGGCAAGGAACCGGTTATCAGGGAAGAGCTGAAGAAATATACATATAATGAAGAACAGCTTGAAGTGGTACACGCGGAGGAGATCATCGATACCGGGGAACCGCCGGTGATGGCGATTCGCACAAAGAAGAATTCTTCTATTGTAAAGGCATTGTATCTGGTGAAGGAAGGAAAATGCGACGCGTTTGTATCCGCGGGAAGCACGGGAGCCGTGCTGGTGGGCGGACAGGTCATAGTAGGACGGATCAGGGGTGTGGAGCGGCCTCCCCTTGCGCCCATTATACCCAATGCGGGGGGTGTCAGCCTTCTGCTGGACTGCGGGGCCAATGTGGATGCCAGGCCTTCCCAGCTGCTGCAGTTTGCGAAGATGGGCAGTATTTATATGGAGAGTGTCCTGGGTGTCAGAAATCCTAAAGTGGGCCTGGTCAATATCGGGGTAGAGGAAGAGAAGGGAAACGCACTGACAAAGGAGACCTATCCCCTGCTTCAAAATTGTCCCGAGATCAACTTCGTGGGGAATGTGGAGGCCAGGGACATTCCGGAGGGCGTGGCGGATGTACTTGTCTGCGAAGCCTTTGCGGGAAACATCGTGTTAAAGATGCTGGAAGGCGTCAGCGGTGTGCTGGTGAAGAAGATCAAGGCGGGTATGATGAGCAGCCTGCGCAGCAAGATCGGCGCGCTTCTTGTGAAGCCGGCGTTGAAGCAGACTCTGAAGGCTTTCAGCACGGAGGAATACGGCGGTGCGCCCCTGCTGGGATTAAACGGCCTGGTGGTAAAGACCCACGGCAGCAGCAAGGCGATTGAGGTGCGTCATTCTATCCTGCAGTGTATTGCATTTAAAGAACAGAACATCAATGAAAAAATAAAGGAACAGATCGTTCTGGAAGATTAAAGGAAAGAGGGAAAATAAGATGGAATTTGAAAAGCTGAAAAAAATCATTGCGGAAGTTCTGAATGTGGATCCAGACGAGATCACCATGGAAACGACTTTCCTGGATGACCTTGGAGCGGACTCTCTGGATGTATTTCAGATCGTTATGGGGATTGAGGAGACCTTTGACATTGAGATACCTGCAGACCAGGCCGAGAAAATCAAAACCGTTGAGGAAGCAGTGGAACTGATTAAGGGTGCCCTGAACTGAAGCCCTGGTTTCAGGCGGCCTGTGAAACACAGGAGCCCGTCACTATATTGATTTCAACAATGGGATCCGGGTTTCGCGGAAATCCTGTTGTTATGAATAAGAGCAGTACGTTTCAGCGGACTGCTCTTTGTATTGAAAGGGCAGGGAAAAATGTTGGAAGGTTATACAGTAAAAAATCTGGAAGAACGGATAGGGTATCGATTTCGGGATATTTCCCTGTTAAAGAGGGCACTGACCCACAGCTCCTTTACCAATGAACAGAAAATAAACAGAACGGGAGATTATGAGAGGCTGGAATTTCTGGGGGACGCCGTGCTGGAACTGGTATCCAGCGAATTCCTGTTTCACGAATATCCTGAGGTGCCCGAGGGAGAGCTGACTAAGCTGCGGGCATCCATGGTCTGTGAACCGTCTCTTGCGTTCTGTGCAAGGGACCTGGAGCTGGGTAAATTCATACTGCTGGGCAGGGGTGAGGACAATACCGGCGGCCGGGAGCGGGACAGCATTATTTCCGATGTGATGGAAGCGGTTACGGGAGCCATCTATCTTGACGGGGGAATGGATGCGGCAAGGACATTTATCAATCGTTTCATTCTTTCTGACCTGGAGGACAAGCAGCTCTTTTATGACAGCAAAAGCAACCTGCAGGAGCTGATCCAGGGGACGCTGAAAAAGCAGTTTGGCTATGAGCTTCTTGAGGAAAGCGGGCCGGAGCATAACAAGACCTTCCGGGTTTCCGTGCATATGGAGGACGAGGTTCTGGGAGAGGGCTCGGGAAGGACAAAAAAGGCGGCGGAACAGCAGGCGGCGTACAGAGCGCTGCTGCTTTTGAGGGACAGGGGTTATGTATTTAAAAAGTATTGAGGTACAGGGCTTTAAGTCATTTGCCAATAAGATCGTGTTTCAGTTTCATAACGGCATTACCGGTATCGTGGGGCCTAACGGCAGCGGCAAGAGCAACGTGGCCGATGCGGTACGCTGGGTGCTGGGAGAGCAGCGGGTCAAGCAGCTCCGGGGCGCCAGCATGCAGGATGTCATTTTCTCAGGGACGGAAAACAGGAAGCCGTTGAGCTATGCTTATGTAGCCATTACCCTTGACAACAGTGACCATCAGCTGGCAATTGATTTTGACGAGGTCACGGTGGCAAGGCGTATTTACCGTTCCGGAGAAAGTGAATATCTGATCAACGGAAGCCCCTGCCGGCTGAAGGACGTAAACGAACTGTTTTATGATACCGGTATCGGCAAGGAGGGTTATTCCATCATCGGCCAGGGACAGATCGACAAGATTTTAAGCGGCAGGCCGGAGGAGCGCAGGGAGCTTTTTGACGAGGCGGCGGGCATCGTCAAATTCAAGCGCCGTAAGGCGGCAGCCCAGGCCAAGCTGGAAAACGAAAAGCAGAACCTTGTGCGTGTCAACGACATACTCTCGGAGCTGGAGAAGCAGGTGGAGCCTCTGGAACGGCAGTCGGAGGTGGCGAAAATCTATCTGCGCAGAAAGGAAGAGCTGAAGACTCTGGATGTAAACGTGTTTCTGCTGGAGAACGGGCGGTTAAAGGAACAGCTGCAGCAGGTGGAGGAAAAGCACAGCCTTGCCAGCGGGGATCTTGCCGAGATCACCGGGAAATACGAAGGAATCAGGGAAGAATATGAACGTATCCAGTCAGAGATCGAGAGCCTGGAGGAAACCATTGAGCAGGCCAGGAGCAGCCTCACCGATACGGGGCTGATGCGGGGAAAGCTGGAGGGTGAGAAGAATGTCTTAAAGGAGCAGATCAACTCGGCAAAGGGCAGTGAGACCCATCTGACAAACCGCCGTACTGCGCTGGAGGAGGAAATCAGCGGCAAGGAGAAGGACAAGGAGGGTATCCTTGCCGAGAAGGTGGATACGGACGCCCAGGTGCAGGAGATTACGGCCACTGCGGAGGCGGAGAAGGACAAGCTGGAGAAGATCCAGGGAAAGATTGCGGACTTGAACAATGCCATTGAGGCAGGGAAGAATACCATTATCGGCGAGCTGAACCAGAGGGCAACCATTAAATCCAAAATGGGCCGCTTTGACACCATGATGGAGCAGGTCAATATCCGCAGGGCGGAGTTGAATTCCAGGCTGCTGCGGGCAAAATCCGACGAGGCGGCAAGAGAGGAAAGCTTAAAAAAGCTGGAGGCGGAGTTTGAAGCGATCACAGATGCGCTGAGAGAGATGACAGAGCGGGAAGCGGCTGCGGAGCAGGCGCTGGGAGACATGCGCAAGGAGCTGGCGGCCAGGGACGCCAGGCTTCGGGAGACCCAGAGCGCATACCATATGGAGAAGTCCAGGCTGGAGGCATTGTCCAATCTGACCGAGCGCTATGAAGGATACGGCGGCAGCGTCAAAAAGGTCATGGAGCAGAAAGAGAAAACGCCCGGCATTATCGGAGTAGTGGCGGACATCATCAAGGTAGAGAAGAAGTATGAGACCGCCATTGAGACGGCGCTGGGGGGGAACATCCAGAATATCGTCACCGATGATGAGGAAACGGCGAAGAAGATGATCCGCTTTTTAAAGGAAAACAGGCTGGGACGTGCCACCTTCCTTCCCCTTACCAGTATTACCAAGCCTCAGGAATTCAAGAATCCGGACGCCCTCTCCGAAAAGGGCGTGATCGGCATGGCGGATGAGCTGGTACAGACCCAGGGACGATACCGTAATGTGGCCCGGGCTATGCTGGGACGTATCGTGGTGGTGGACCATGTGGACAATGCGGTGAAAATAGCCAGAAAGTATGAGTACGGTATCCGTATGGTTACGCTGGAGGGAGAGCTGCTGGTGCCCGGCGGCGCCATCAGCGGCGGAGCCTTTAAGAATAACAGTAACCTTCTGGGAAGGCGCCGGGAGATGGAAGAGCTGCAAAAGAGTGTGAAAAAGCTGCTTGCGGCGGTGGATGGCATCAACAGGGAGATCGACGAGACCAAGGCAGACAGGAACAGGCTGCGCATGGAGCTGGAGACCTTAAAGGCAGACATGCAGAAGAAGTCCATAGAGCAGAATACCGTCAGGCTGAATATCAGCCAGTCAAAAGAGCGGATGGAAGAGGAAGAGGAAACAAAGGCCTCCCTGAAGCTGGAGGAACAGGAGATCGAGGACAGGATTTTCGAGATCAGAAACGATAAGGAGTCCATCCAGGAGGAGCTGTCCCGGAGCGAGGCCCTGGAGAAGAGTACCCAGGAGCAGATTACACAATTCCAGCAGGAGCTGGAGGAGCAGCGGAAGCTGGAGACAGAGGCGGCAGCCCTTGTATCCGAGTGGGAGATGAAGGTGGAAAAGATGCGGCAGACCCTGGGCTTCAAGCAGACTAACGTCGACCGTATCGACGAGGAAATAGCCCGCTCCCGGGCCGAGCTGAAAGAAATCCTGGAGGCACTGGAAGAGAACCGACAGGAGACCGAGCGCAGGAAGCAGAATATCCTGGAAATAGAAAAGACCATTGCGGCTTCCTTTGACGCCCAGAACGAATCCGAGGACAGGCTGAAGGAGAGTATGGCCCATAAGGAGGAACTGTCCGCAAGGCAGAAAAATTTCTTCCAGAGCAGGGAAGAAATGTCGGAAAGGATGACGTCCCTGGATAAGGAGGTCTATCGCCTGGCGGCCCAGAAGGAGAGGCTGGAGGAAAATCTGGAATCTCAGATCAGCTATATGTGGGATGAATATGAGATCACCTTAAGCGATGCCTCCGCAATCCGGGACGAGAGCCTGACAGACCTGTCCTCCATGAAAAAGCAGATTACCTCCCTGCGGGATCAGATTAAGAAGCTGGGAGACGTGAATGTGAATGCCATCGAGGATTATAAGAATCTGATGGACCGCTTTACCTTTATGCAGACCCAGCACGACGACCTGGTGGAGGCGGAGAAAACCCTGGAGGGCATTATCGAGGAGCTGGACAGTGCCATGAGAAAGCAGTTCACCGAAAAGTTTTCCGAGATCAACAGGGAATTTGACAAGGTATTTAAGGAGCTGTTTGGCGGCGGCAAGGGTACGCTTGAACTGCTGGAGGAAGAAGATATACTGGAGGCAGGCATACGGATCATTGCCCAGCCCCCCGGAAAGAAGCTGCAGAATATGATGCAGCTGTCCGGCGGAGAGAAGGCTTTGACTGCCATTTCCCTGCTGTTTGCCATCCAGAATCTCAAGCCGTCCCCTTTTTGCCTGCTGGACGAGATTGAGGCGGCGCTGGACGATTCCAATGTGGGCCGCTTTGCCAGGTATCTGCATAAGCTGACGAAGAATACCCAGTTCATCGTGATAACCCACAGAAGAGGAACCATGGAGCAGGTGGACCGGCTTTACGGCATTACCATGCAGGAAAAGGGTGTATCCACGCTGGTCAGTGTCAATCTGATCGAGAAAGACCTGACCTGACAGTGTGAGAAGAGTAGGACTGCTTTGCCAAGAGATTCTAAATCTCACACCGGAGAATGCCCAAGCGATTTTGTTTGCTTTGCGTGGGCATTCTCCGCGCAAATGTGAGATTCCGCGGAGCGGAATCATGGAGGGGAATATGAGCGAAGAGAATGTAGAAGAGAAGCAGGAAGAAAAAAAAGGCTTTTTTGCCCGGCTGAAGCAGGGGCTGACCAAGACCAGGGATAATATTGTCAGGGGGATTGATTCGGTATTCAGCGGCTTCTCGTCCATAGACGACGATTTTTATGAGGAGCTGGAAGAGGTCCTGATTATGGGAGACATCGGAGTCAATGCCACCGGTAATATTCTGGAGCGGCTGAAGCAGGAAGTGAAGGAAAAACATGTCAAAGAACCGGCCGGATGCCGGCAGCTGCTGATCGAGAATATCAGGGAGCAGATGCAGGTAGACACGGCGGCTTATGATTTCGAGCAGGAGAAATCCGTGATTATGGTGATCGGCGTGAACGGTGTGGGCAAGACTACCTCCGTGGGCAAGCTGGCGGGCAGACTGAAGGAAAGCGGCAGAAAAGTGCTGATTGCAGCTGCGGATACCTTTCGGGCGGCAGCGGGAGACCAGCTTGCCGAGTGGGCCAGACGTGCGGAGGTTCCCATGGTGGGGGGCAGCGAAGGCGCAGACCCTGCCAGTGTCGTATACGATGCCGTGACGGCGGCAAAGGCAAGAGGGGTGGATGTGCTTCTGATTGATACCGCAGGGAGGCTCCATAATAAAAAGAATCTGATGGAAGAGCTGAGGAAGATGAATCGGATTATTGACAGGGAGTTTCCGGATGCCCACAGGGAGAATCTGATTGTGCTGGACGGCACGACAGGCCAGAATGCGCTGGTGCAGGCCAGGGAATTCGGTGAGGTGGCGGAACTCACAGGCATCATCCTGACAAAGATGGACGGGACGGCAAAGGGCGGCATTGCGGTGGCCATCCAGTCAGAGCTGAATATTCCGGTCAAATATATCGGAGTGGGGGAAGGCATAGAAGATCTGCAGAGGTTTGATGCGGACGAATTTGTAAATGCCCTGTTCGACGTGAACGGGGAGGAAGACGGTAATGACTGACAAATTTTGGTTGTAAAAACATACAAAATGTAGTATACGAGGAAAGCCATAGTGTGAGAATAAGCCTTGAGGCGATAGGAGGATGAAGATGGAAGAACAGATGCTGACGCTGGAGAGATTCGAGGAGGCTGCAGAGATCGTAAAGCAGGTGACACTGGAGACAAAGCTGATTTTCAGCGAGTTTTTAAGTGAACAGACAGGCAGCAAAGTATACCTGAAGCCGGAAAACATGCAGTATACGGGAGCTTATAAGCTGCGGGGGGCATATTATAAGATGAGTACGCTGTCCCCGGAGGAGAGGGCAAAGGGATTGATTACCGCCTCGGCGGGGAATCATGCCCAGGGCGTGGCTTACGCGGCCAAGTGCTATGGTGCAAAGGCTACCATTGTCATGCCCACAACGACGCCCCTGATGAAGGTGAACCGCACCAAGGGCTATGGCGCGGAGGTGGTGCTTCACGGTGATGTGTATGATGAGGCCTGTGCAAAAGCCTATGAGCTGGCGGAGGAGCATGGGTATACCTTTATACATCCTTTTGATGATCTGGCGGTCGCTACCGGGCAGGGGACCATTGCCATGGAAATCGTAAAAGAGCTTCCCCTGGTGGATTATATCCTTGTGCCCATTGGCGGCGGCGGGCTGGCTACCGGCGTGTCCGTGCTGGCTAAGCTTTTAAACCCCAAGATCAAGGTCATCGGCGTGGAACCCGCAGGAGCCAACTGTATGCAGGCTTCCCTGGCGGCGGACAAGGTGACCACACTGCCCACGGTGAATACCATCGCTGACGGTACTGCAGTCAAGACCCCGGGCAGCAAACTGTTCCCCTATATCAGGGAAAATCTGGACGACATTATTACGGTGGAGGACAGGGAGCTGGTAGTGGCATTTCTGGATATGGTGGAAAATCATAAGATGGTGGTGGAGAATTCCGGCCTGCTGACGGTGGCTGCCTTAAAGCACCTGGAGGCAAAGGATAAGAAGGTGGTTTCCATTTTAAGCGGCGGCAACATGGACGTGATTACCATGTCCTCCGTGGTACAGCAGGGGCTGATTATGCGGGATCGGATATTTACGGTATCCGTGCTGCTTCCCGACAAGCCCGGCGAGCTGTGCAGGATTTCCGGAATAATTGCCGGCATGGACGGCAATGTGATCAAGCTGGAGCATAATCAATTTGTTTCCATCAACAGGAACGCGGCAGTGGAGCTTCGTATCACCATGGAGGCTTTCGGGACGGATCATAAGAACCGGATCATCGAAGCCCTGGAAAAAGAAGGATACCAGCCGAAGCTGTCGCCTACAGTAATCTAAGCGGCATGGAGGAGCAAGCGTAATATGGCAATGACCAGGCAGCAAGTGGCGGAGATTAAGTTTGAGGAGAAAAAGACGTGGAAACGCCGGGTGATGGATTATCTTGAAATCACGGCAGCGGCGTTTCTGTATTCAGTGGCGGTCAGCCTGTTTCTGGATCCCAATGCGCTGGCACCGGGAGGCGTTACGGGTATCGCCATTATTCTGAATCGGCTCACCGGGCTGGAGACCGGTACCTGGGTGCTGGTGATTAATATTCCCATTATTGCGGTGGGAACCTGGAAATTCGGTCTGCGTTTTATCCTTTCCACCATGTATTGTACCGCGCTGACGTCAGGCTTTATCAATCTGCTGTCGCCCTTTGGGCCGGTGACCACGGATCCCTTTCTGGCGGCGGTTGCCGGCGGTGCACTGATGGCGATGGGAATCGGCCTTGTATTTAAGGCAGGCGCCACCACCGGGGGAACGGATATACTTATCAAGCTGCTGCGGCTGAAATTCCCACATCTTAAGACCGGGGCATTGTTTATGATTACGGATGCGTCGATTGTGGCCGTGTCCGCGTTTGTGTTTCAGAACCTGAATGTGGCGCTGTATGCAGGGCTGGTGGTAGTAATCAATTCCGTCCTGCTGGATGTGGTGCTGTATGGGCGGGACGGTGCGAAGCTGATCTTTATCATCAGCGACCGGCATGAGGCCATCACCGGGCGGCTGCTGGAGGATCTGGACATCGGTGTGACCTATATTTCAGGGGAAGGTGCATACAGCGGTAAGGATAAGAAGGTCATTATGTGCGTGATGAAGAAGCAGATTTCTCCTCAGGCGGAAACCATTGTGCGGGAGGAGGATCCCGGAGCATTTATCATCGTCACCAGTGCCACGGAGATATTTGGCGAGGGGTATAAGAGCATATACAGCGAGAAGCTGTAAAGAAAAAATACTTGACACCCGGGCCGGGATATAGTAAGATAGGCAGAGTCATAAGGAAATCAGAGGCAGTCAGGCAAATGGATAAGATTTATGAACAGACGATGCTGTTTGATTTTTACGGCGAGCTGCTGACGGAGCATCAGCGTCTGGTATATACGGAAGCAGTGTATAACGACCTGTCTCTGGGGGAGATCGCTGAAGAGTGCGGCATCAGCAGGCAGGGAGTTCACGATCTGATCAGGCGCTGCAATAAAATCCTAAGAGAGTATGAGAATAAGCTTCATCTGGTGGAACGTTTTGCAAAGGCGAAGGAGACAGTCCGCGAGATTCAGGAATTATCCGGGGTGCCCGGGGAAGGGGAATCTGCAGGGGAGCTTCAGGACAGGCTGGAGCGCATAGGCATGTTATCCAGGGAATTGCAGGAGGAGCTTTAGGGGCGGTAAATTCAGACGGGTATAAGGAGTCGCAGGTGGCATTTGAGAGCTTAACGGATAAACTTCAAAGAGTATTCAGGAATCTGCGCAGCAAGGGCAGGCTTACGGAAGAGGACGTCAGGGCGGCGCTGAAGGAAGTGAAAATGGCGCTGCTGGAAGCCGATGTCAATTTCAGGGTGGTGAAGCAGTTCATCAAGGCTGTGGAGGAACGTGCCATCGGGCAGGACGTCATGAATGGCTTAAATCCCGGGCAGATGGTAATCAAGATCGTAAACGAAGAGCTGATAGCCCTTATGGGAAGCGATACCACGGAGATTGCCATGCAGCCGGGGAAGGCTGTCACCGTGATTATGATGGCCGGCCTTCAGGGTGCAGGAAAGACTACGGCGGTGGCAAAGATCGCCGGGAAGCTGAAAACCAGGGGGAAGAAATCCCTGCTGGCTGCCTGCGATATATACAGGCCGGCAGCCATTGAACAATTGCAGATCAACGGCAGGAAACAGGAAGTGGACGTGTTTGAAATGGGAACGGACCACAAGCCTGTGGAAATCGCCAGGGCAGCCATAGCCCATGCGGAGAAGAACGGACACAATGTTGTAATCCTGGATACTGCGGGCCGTCTCCACATTGACGAGGATATGATGGCGGAGCTGCAGGAGATCAAGGCCGGCGTCGCAGTGCACCAGACGCTGCTGGTGGTAGATGCCATGACCGGCCAGGATGCCGTGAATGTGGCAAAAGAGTTTGATGAGAAGGTGGGCATAGACGGGGTGGTTCTCTCCAAGATGGACGGTGACACCAGGGGCGGCGCTGCGCTTTCCATTAAAGCGGTTACCGGAAAGCCTATCCTGTATGTCAGCATGGGCGAGAAGCTTTCCGATCTGGAGCAGTTCTATCCGGACCGTATGGCAAACAGGATTCTGGGCATGGGGGATGTGCTGTCCCTGATTGAAAAAGCCCAGGAGAACATAGACATAGATGAAGAAAAAAGCCGCGAGATGGCAGGCAGGATGAAGAAGGGGAAGTTTGATTTTGAGGACTACCTGGAAAGCCTGAAGCAAATGCGGAATATGGGCGGCCTGTCCAGCATTCTGGGAATGCTGCCGGGGATGGGCATAAAGAGTACGGATATTGACTCGGAAGCGTCTGACAGACAGCTGAAACAGTCAGAGGCCATTGTCCTTTCCATGACAAAGGAGGAAAGGCGCAACCCCAAGCTGTTGAACCCCCGGAGGAAATATCGGATTGCCAGGGGGGCCGGAGTGGATGTGGCGGTGGTCAACCGTTTTATCAAGCAGTTTGAACAGAGCCAGAAGGTAATGAAGCAGTTTGGCGGCGGGGGAAAGCACGGAAGGGGAATGTTCGGGGGATTTCCCGGCAGAAAAGGCGGCTTCCCGTTTTAGAGATGAATACGGGAGAACGCCGGTTGGCGGGAAACCTGTTCATATACAGGGCGAAAGTCCAAAAAAACATATTAAATGTTATCAATGGAGGAAAAAGCAATGGCAGTAAAGATCAGGTTAAGAAGAATGGGACAGAAGAAGGCTCCTTATTATAGAATCGTTGTGGCTGATTCTCGTTCCCCCAGAGACGGAAGATTTATTGAGGAGATCGGCACCTACGATCCCAGCACCAATCCCAGCACCTTCAAGGTAAATGAGGAGCTGGCTAAGAAGTGGCTGGCTACAGGCGCTCAGCCTACTGAGCAGGTAGCTAAGCTGTTTAAGGTGGCCGGCATCGAAAAATAAATTTTGATTCTTTGGAGGTGGCTTATGAAGGAATTAGTTGAAGTAGTAGCAAAAGCGCTTGTAGACAATCCGGATGAGGTTGTTGTGACCGAGAAGAGCGAAGGCAGAAATACAGTTATCGAACTTCATGTAGCTGCATCCGATATGGGTAAGGTTATCGGCAAGCAGGGCAGGATCGCAAAAGCGATTCGTTCTGTGGTAAAGGCTGCATCATCCAAAGATAACAAAAGAGTGGATGTTGAAATTGTGTAAGCTGTAAAAAGGGGAGGAACAGGTCTGGTTCCTCCTCGTTTGCTGCTATAGGTGGTATGTTTTGTTCCTATTGCTGCCTGCGGTAAGCCGGACGACTGAGAACCTTGAGCGTGCCGGGCAGCCCTGTCCAGAGAAGGATGCGTGGCTGTGTTTTTTTCGGGGGAAAGGGAATGGAAGATTTTTTTCAGGTGGGGGTGATTACCTCTACCCATGGAATCAGGGGAGAAGTAAAGGTATTTCCCACAACGGATGATCCCAGGCGGTTCAAGCGCCTGCAGGAGGTTATTCTGGACACGGGAAAGGAGCGTCTGGTGCTGGAGGTGGAGGGCGTCAAATTCTTTAAGCAGTTTGTCATCCTGAAATTCAAGGGGATGGACAACATCAACGATGTGGAGAAATACCGCCGGGCATCCCTCCTCGTCACCAGAAAAAATGCGGTCAGGCTGGCAAAGGACGAGTACTTTGTGGCGGACCTGATCGGGCTGGAGGTACGGGACGAGGACGGAGGAAAGATAGGCCGTTTACAGGATGTGATAGAGACCGGGGCCAACGATGTGTATGACATTGAACTGGACGACGGCAGGAA
Organism: uncultured Acetatifactor sp.; assembly: GCA_910577035.1. Classification (GTDB taxonomy): domain Bacteria; phylum Bacillota; class Clostridia; order Lachnospirales; family Lachnospiraceae; genus Acetatifactor. Next base: position 3,583 of record CAJTKW010000041.1, on the reverse strand, counting down.
GCTGCTTCTTCCGGCAATCAGGCAATGTGTCCTGGAAGTGGACATAGAGGCAGGATATATCAGAATTCATATTCTGGAAGGGCTGCTGGACCTGTAGACGGCAATATAGGGATGCAATACCGCAAAGGGACGGTGCTGTCATGGACGGTATTACCGGGGTACGGCACCTGCAGGGAGGTTACAGAAAGGAGAATTTTATGAAAAGATATGTTATAGCTGCATAGCGCCGGCTATTGCAAGAATAAAAGATTGTTATAGCCAACGCGAATCCTGAAAATTATAATATCCGCCTGTACGCCGCAATGCGCAGGCGGGAAATTTTAGGAGGCAGATATGGGCTATATCAGAGCAGAAGAAATTCTGCCGATTGAGGTAGTAGAGCTGATACAGCAGTATGTTGACGGAGAAAGTATTTACATCCCCCGTAAACCGTCCCGGCGGCAGGCATGGGGCACGGGCACACAGACTAAGCAGGAGCTTTTGAAGCGTGACCGGGAAATCTACGGGGAGTATCTTGCGGGAAGCAGGACATCGGAATTGGCCTGCAAATACTATTTGTCGGAGAAAAGCATACAGCGTATCCTGAGAAAACAGACAGGTAACTGAAAAATGGGCCGGGCCGGAATCAGTGGATTTTGGAACCGGCTCATTCATTTTTGGAAAAAAGGGCGAGGTAGGATTGGCAGATAAAATGTGGTATGCTTGTTTCCGAAAGAACTACTCATTATTTGTGCCGGCTGCGGCGGCACTGCCATATGAAGGAGGAGAAATACCATGAAATCCAGGGAAACTTATATGCAGGAATTAAAACAGTGGCTTCAGGATATAGCAGATACTCCCTTGGAGGAGATGTCTGACTTTTTTACAAAGCGACTGGCTGATTATGAGGAACATATGTCGATCTGGGAAAAGTCCTATCAGGTGTTTGCCGAAAGCCTGCCGGCGGAATGCCGGAGAATTCTGGATCTGGGCTGCGGAACCGGTCTGGAGCTGGACCAGATCTGGAAAAGGAATCCGGATATAGAAGTGACGGGTATTGATTTATGCGAAGGTATGTTGGATAAGCTGAGGGAAAAGCACTCCGATAAGAGGCTGACCACGGTATGCCTGGATTATTTTCAATATGATTTTGGCTGGGGTAAATGGGATGCCGCTGTTTCCTTTGAAAGCCTGCACCATTTCCTGCCGGAGCGAAAAGGGGAATTGTATCAAAAGCTCTGGAATGGCCTGAAGGATGGAGGGGTTTTCATTTTGGCAGATTATATCGCCTGCTGCGACGAGGAGGAAGAGCTGCTACGGGACGAATATCTGAAAAAGAGAAAGAAGTTCGGCATACCTGACAATTGCTTTGTACATTTTGATATTCCGCTGACTCTGGAACATGAAAGCAAATTGCTCCAGGAGGCAGGTTTTGCCATTGCAAAAGTATTGGACGATCCTGACGGCGCAACCATCATCATAGCAGGAAAGGGGAACTGATAATTGACTATTTCCGGGAATATGGTATGATACTGTCATTGACTTTTTTCACATCAGAGAATGCCCAGGCGAAGCGGTTCGCCTTGTACGGCATTCTCTGCAGGCTTACCTTTTGGCCTTGGGATTGTGAGATTCCGCGAAGGGAATCATGGAGGGCAGCATGAAATTCCATATAGTAACACTTTTTCCGGAGATGGTAAGGCAGGGGCTGGAGACAAGTATTATAGGCCGGGCTGTGGAAAAGGGACTGATCCGGCTGAATCCGGTTAATATCAGGGATTTTACATTGGAGAAGCATGGCAGAGTGGACGATTACCCATATGGCGGCGGCGCAGGCATGTTAATGCAGGCGCAGCCTGTTTTTGATGCCTGGAAATCCGTCTGCGGGAATGGGGATGAAGCTGCCGGGGAAAACATTGCCAGGGAGGATATTTCCAGGAAAGATATTACCATGGGCAAAGAGGCTGTGGCCGGGGAAAATGCCGCCGGAATGGGAAAGGATACTGCTGACAGCGGCACGTCCGATGTGCCGGAGGGCAGGACCAGACGTCCGAGAACCATTTATGTCACGCCCCAGGGGGAGCCCTTCACCCAGAGAAAGGCCAGGGAGCTTGCCGAAGAAGAGGAGCTTGTTATCCTCTGTGGGCATTATGAGGGCATTGACGAGCGGGTTCTGGAGGAAGTGGTGACAGACTACATTTCCATTGGAGACTATGTACTCACCGGCGGGGAGCTGGCAGCCATGGTGATCGTGGATGCGGTGGGAAGGCTGGTGCCCGGAGTCCTGGGAAATGAGGTTTCTGCGGAGGCAGAGAGCTTTCATGGGGATCTGCTGGAATACCCTCAGTATTCCCGGCCTGAGACATGGCACGGAAAGAAGGTGCCGGAGGTTCTCCTGTCCGGCGATCACAGGAAAGTGGAGCGTTGGAGACTGGAGCGGGCAGAGGAACGGACTGCGGCAGTGCGTCCTGATCTATATAAAAAGTATCAGGAGAAGCAGGCACTGATTCAAAGCATGGCAAAGGATAAGAGAAACCAGATCCACATTATGGAGAGCCTTGCTGCGGGCCGGGGAGAAATCCTGTATCGAAGGGACGGAGGGATTCTTGTCTGTGATTGGGAGGCAAGGGTCTGTATGCTGTCCCATGAGCCCGGAGGAGGAAAGACCGGCGTGAGGCCGGAGGTGTTGTCGTCTGAGGAGCCCGGGGGAGGAAAGACCGGAGTGAAGCCGGAGGTATTGTTGTCTGAGGAGCCCGGAGGAGGAAAGACCGGCGTGAGGCCGGAGGTGTTGCTGTCCGCGGTGCCGGAGGAAGCAGAGTGGATGGCAGTCCCGGAAGGGAGGCTGGCGGAAAAGCTTTTGGAAAGAGGGTTCAGACCCTGCGGGAAATTCAGCCAGTATCTTTACACTCCGAGACAGACGCTGCCGGTTCGATACAGGGACATCCGCAGACTGACTGTCGGGGATCTGGATTATGTCAGCAGTGGAAAAGGCTGCTGCCGGGAAACGGAGAAGTATCTGCAGGAGCGCATTCGTGCCGGAGCAATGTACGGCGCCTTTGCGGAGGGCAGGCAGATCGGCTTTGTTGGAATACACAGAGGAGGCGGCATGGGGCTGCTATACGTGGAGGAAGAATATCGCAGGCAGGGTATAGGGGAAGCGCTGCTGTCCTACAATATCAATCGTATTCTGGAGCAGGGCCGGACTCCTTACCTTCATCTGCGGCGGGATGGCTTCGAACCGGAGAAATATCAGGAGGAGTCTTCCGGTTTGGAAAAGATGACTGAGCCGGGTGAAGGCCGGGAGGCGGAGCTTAACCCGGAGAGAACTCTCGAACGGGAGGGTATCCGGGTCATGGAGCATCTTCTGGAGAAACTGGGGCTGTACAGGGCAGGCCGGGAGTTATACTGGCTGCGGCGGGGAAAACAGGTTTTTTCGTAACGGAGACCGGGCTGTATCAGGATCTGTATGGTGAAAAGATGGTACCTGACACCGAAAATGTCATAGAATCCGGCAAGAATCTTTTTACAAAAGTAAAAACAGTTTCAAAGAATAAAGCGAAATAAAAAAGCACTGTCAAGCATTTTTGAAAATGTCCCGAAAAAT
>CAJTKW010000040.1:19432-37006 GCA_910577035.1 uncultured Acetatifactor sp. | reverse complement strand
CCGCTGCCATTGCCAGGCTGTTTCAACAGATGGGGACGCCCTTTATCATCAATCAGAGGCGTTATTCTCTGTTTGACCGCACTATTGAGAAGGACGGATTGAAGGACTATGCGGCCAGGAACGGCATTGGCGTCATCACATTCTGTCCGCTGGAGCAGGGGCTGCTGACGGACCGCTATCTGCATGGCATTCCGGAGGACAGCAGGGTCCGCAGGGACGGACGATTTCTGCAGGAAAGTGCCATCACCGAGGAAAAGCTGGCAAAGATCAGGGCTTTAAACGAGCTGGCGGCAGGAAGGGGCCAGTCCCTTGCCCAGATGGCCCTGGCCTGGATTCTCAGGGACGGGGATGTGACCAGTGTGCTGATCGGCGCCTCAAGGCCGTCCCAGATTCTGGACAATATCGGAATGCTGAAAAATATGTCCTTTACGACCCAAGAGCGGGAACGGATTGATGAAATACTGCTGCAGGACGGCTGATTAGGGAAGAGAAGGACCGGAAGGTGATTTCTCCGGATAGGCAAAGGTCCTGCACAGGATTTTTTCCCAGCCCTTTTCCGTGATGCCCCGGCTTTCCATAAGGCGGCGCGTTTCCGCGGTTAAGGGCTGGTAGCCATGCTTTTCATAAAAGGCAAGCGCCCAGTGAGCCTGCCTGAGTACCTTGACGATCAGGCAGGAAGAGCCGGCCGCCTGCTCTTCGAAGTGAGCCAGCAGCAGCCCGCCCACCCCCGTCTTCTGATATTCTCTTCTGACATAGAGAGAAGTCAGCTCGGCGTATTCTGCGGATTTGCGCCAGGACATGAATCCACATATCGTATTTTCCCGGAAATAAGCAAAATTCCGATCTTCCTGTAATTGTCTGTAAAACACGGTTTCGTCCGCATCACAGCGCTGTTCTTCCGGGAAAAGGGTATTGGCGCTGTTGTAGACAGCCGCAAGATCCCGGGCATACTTCTGTCCCCATATCGGTTGTATCATAGGTTTCTCCTGACGCACATTAAAGTCTTTAACGTGCCTTACTTTACCTTGTCTTTTTACCATATTTTTAGTAAGATGTAAATAGTTTCAGAAGCGATTAACTTTAAATTCTATATGGCGGCTTGTGTGAGACGGCGCAGAAAAGAGGGTTAAATGAACGGTGATTCTTTTCGCAACAGGAAAAACGGATTTACAACAATGGACGGGGGACAGGCAAAGCCTTCCGGAAAAGTATCGGGAGGGAAGATAGCCGGCATCGTAATAGCGGCCCTGGTGGCAGCCATCCTTTTGTTTAACTCCACCTATGAGATCAAGGAGCAGGAACAGGCGGTGCTGATAACGCTGGGGAAGGCTTCCGCGGTGACGGAGCCGGGCCTGCATTTCAAAATCCCCTTTATCCAGCAGGTGAGGAAGATCAATACAACCATCCAGGGCTTTTCCATCGGCTACAATAATGCAGACAATACGGTGGTGACGGACGAATCCCTGATGATTACCTCGGATTTTAATTTCATTGATGTGGATTTTTACGTGGAGTACCGGTACAGCGATCCGGTAAAAGCGCTTTATGCGTCCCAGAATCCTCTGGGAATCCTGCGCAATATCAGCCAGAGTTGTATTCGTACCGTGATCGGCAGTTATTCCGTGGATGATGTATTGACTACGGGAAAGAATGAGATCCAGGCTGCCATCAAGGAAATGATTATTGAGCGGCTGGAAATGCAGGACATCGGCGTGCAGCTGGTGAATATCACCATTCAGGATTCGGAGCCGCCCACCGCGGAGGTCATGGAAGCATTTAAGGCAGTGGAGACCGCGAAGCAGGGGAAGGAAACGGCCCTGAATAATGCCAACAAGTACCGTAACGAGCAGCTTCCATCCGCACAGGCAAAGGCGGACGGTATTTTAAAGGATGCAGAGGCCCGGAAAACCGAACGTATCAACGAAGCGACTGCCCAGGTGGCGCGTTTCAATGCCATGTATGCGGAATATGTCAAAAATCCTGCAGTGACCAGGCAGCGTATGTTTTTTGAGGCTATGGAGAATGTGCTTCCCGACCTGAAGGTGATTATCCAGAGTGAGGGCGGCGACGTGCAGACGATCTATCCTCTGGAGTCCTTTACCGGGGATACCCAGGGCAGTACAGGCAGCGGAGAAAGCAGCAGAAGCGGCGGAAATACCGATTCCGGAAGCTCATCTGGGGACGGCCGGTCTGTTGACGGCACGGAAAACAAGTAAGGAGGCTGAAGATTATGAAGACTGCAAAGAAAGTAATTCTGGTGATTGCCATTTTTATCATACTGATAACCGCTGCGTCCAGTATCGTCGTTACACATGAAAATGAATACAGTCTGGTCCGCCAGTTTGGAAAGATCGACCATGTGGTATCCAATGCCGGAATCAGTTTTAAGATCCCCTTTATCCAATCGGTGGATACCCTGCCCCGGCAGACTCTGCTGTATGACCTTTCTCCTTCAGACGTCATTACCAGCGATAAGAAGACGATGATCTGTGACAGCTATATTCTGTGGAAGATTGTGGATCCGGTGAAATTTGCCCAGACATTGAACGGCTCCATTACCGGTGCCGAGGGGCGTCTGGATGCCATTGTATACAACTCCACGAAGAATATCATAAGCAGTACCACCCAGGACGATGTGATTTCCGGGCGTAAGGGGGCGCTTTCGGAAGCAATTCTGAACAATATCGGCACATCCCTGGAGCAGTACGGGATAGAAATACTTTCCTATGAGACCAAGAAGCTGGATCTTCCCGGCGACAATAAGGCTGCGGTATACGAGCGCATGATTTCCGAGCGGGACAATATTGCTGCCACCTACACCGCAGAGGGCAGTTCCGAGGCCCAGATCATCCGCAATACCACTGACATGGAGGTGACGGTGATGCTCTCCGAGGCGGAAAAGGAAGCGGAAATCCTGGTAGCCGAGGGAGAAGCAGAATATATGAGAATATTGGCGGAGGCGTACAATGATGAATCCAAGCAGGAGTTTTACTCCTTTGTCAGAAGCCTGGACGCATTAAAGCTTTCCATGCGGGGCGGAAATAAGACAGTCATTCTTTCGCCGGATTCGCCTGTAGCCCAGATCTTCTATGGCAGATAAGGCAGGAGAAGGCTGAAAATAGCAAAAAAGGAATCGGCGGAAACAATCTGGTTCCTTTTTTGCTGCAAGCCGCAATAGTTCTTGCGGTTTGCGCCCTTTTAGTTTATAATGGAAAAAGTTCCACCTATATGGTTGCAGTGAGGGTTTGAGGCAGGGAGTTGAGCAGTGGGAATGTCATGGGGATGGCATTTATTTGCTTGGCTCTTTTTTCAATATGCAGGAAAGGAAGAACAGATATGACTGACATTATTGTAATCGGAGCAGGAGTCACGGGGTGTGCCATTGCACGGGAGCTGGCGCGCTACGACTGGAAGGTAACCGTGCTGGAGCGGGCCTCCGATGTATGCGAAGGAACCTCCAAAGCTAACAGCGGCATTGCCCATGCCGGTTTTGACGCCGTCCCGGGTACTCTGAAGGCGAAGCTTAACGTGGAAGGGAGCGAGATGATGGATGCACTTTCCAAAGAGCTGGACTTTCCTTTTAAGCGAAACGGCTCTCTGGTGCTGTGCTTTGACGAGGGGGACCGGAATAAGCTTCAGAAGCTTCTGGAGCAGGGGCTGAAAAACGGGGTGAAGGAGCTCAGGATCATTGAGAAGGAGGAACTCAAAAGCCTGGAACCTAACATCTCGGAGGATGCGGTGGCGGCACTGTATGCGCCCACAGGCGGTATTGTCTGTCCTTTCCTGCTCACCATAGCCCTGGCGGAGAACGCGGCGGTCAACGGAGTGGAGTTCCGGCTGAATACCGAAGTACAGAAGCTTGAGAAAATATCCGGGGGGTATCGTATTACCACTGGCCAGGGGACATTGGAGAGCAGAGTGGTCATCAATGCGGCGGGGGTCTATGCGGACCGCTTTCATAATATGGTCAGCGAAAGCAGGCTTCGGATCATTCCCAGAAAGGGTGAATATTGCCTGATGGATAAAAAGGTGGGGAATTGGGTAACCAGGACAATTTTTCAGCTTCCCACCAAATACGGCAAGGGTGTGCTTGTGACGCCTACGGTGCACGGGAATCTGCTGGTGGGGCCGACGGCGGTAGATATAGAAGATTACGAGGGAGTGAACACTACCAGGGAGGGGATGGAGGACCTGATGAAGCGGGCATCCTTAAGCGTGGAGGAGCTTCCTGCCAGGCAGGTGATTACTTCCTTTGCAGGGCTGCGCGCCCACGCGGTGACGGAGCAGGAGGATTTTGTGGTGGGACAGGCAGAAGGCGCCCCCGGCTTCTTTGATGCGGCGGGTATAGAGTCTCCGGGGCTCACCTGTGCCCCTGCCCTGGGGAAATATCTTGCCGCCCAGGTGCTGGAATATCTTCCGGCCGCCATGAAAAAGGATTTTACAGCTGTCAGGAAGGGGATACCCAATATGGCGCTGGCCAATGAAGAGGAGCGGCAGAAGCTGATACAGGAAAATCCCCTGTATGCCGATGTAGTATGCCGATGTGAGCTGGTGACGGAGGGCGAGATTATGGATGCCATTCACAGGCCGCTGGGGGCTACAACGCTGGATGGCATAAAGCGGCGTACCAGGGCCGGCATGGGCCGCTGCCAGGCAGGTTTCTGTTCGCCCAGAACGGTGGAGATCCTGGCCAGAGAATTGGGTAAGGATATGTCGGAAATCGGCAAAAACGACAAGGGAAGCGAGTTCCTGACGGGAAGAATTAAAGAGAATGAAGGGCATCGGGAATAGAAGGCAGCGGAGGCAGAGCGCAGCGGAAGGAAGAGCAACGGGACGAGGCGCAACAGGAATAAAGAGGCAGGGAAATAGAACGGAGGATCAAATGAAGAAGGATCTGGTTATTATCGGCGGGGGGCCCGCGGGGCTGGCGGCTGCAGTGGCGGCAAAGGAAAACGGTGTGGAGGATCTGGTAATCATTGAGAGGGATGCAAGGCTGGGAGGAATCCTGAATCAGTGTATTCATAACGGTTTTGGACTGCACACCTTTCAAGAGGAGCTGACAGGGCCGGAGTATGCGGAAAGGTATATTGAGAAGGTTCTGGAGCTGGAGATTCCCTGTAAACTGAACACTATGGTGATAGACCTGACGCAAGTGCCGGAATAAACCCGCCGGGGACGAGTGCAGGGAAGATACTCTGCCTGCCGGCGGAAACACTGTGGCCGGAGGCGGAAGCAAGGCCGGTGCCCAGGCAGGCAGCAAGCTGGTGACGGTAATGAACCGGCAGGAAGGTCTGTACACCATTGAAGCCAAAGCAGTGATTCTGGCCATGGGCTGCAGGGAACGCTCCAGAGGGGCCCTGAATATTCCGGGCTATCGTCCGGCCGGTATCTATTCTGCCGGAACGGCACAGCGCTATGTGAATATGGAGGGCAGGATGCCCGGCAGGGAAATTGTGATATTGGGTTCCGGCGACATCGGACTGATTATGGCCCGGCGCATGACACTGGAGGGAGCAAAAGTGAAGCTGGTAGCGGAGCTGATGCCCTACTCCGGGGGCTTAAAGAGAAATATCGTGCAATGTCTGGACGATTTCGACATTCCGTTAAAGCTCAGCCATACGGTGGTGGACATCAAGGGAAAGGAACGGGTGGAGGCCGTAGTGGTGGCACAGGTGGACGAAAGCTCCAGGCCGATCCCCGGAACCGAGGAAGAGGTTACCTGTGATACGCTGCTGCTGTCCTGTGGCCTGATTCCCGAGAACGAGCTGTCTGGGAATCTGGGGGTGGAGATGAATCCGGCCACCAACGGGCCAAAGGTCAATGAGAGCCTGGAGACGGACAGGCAAGGCGTCTTTGCCTGCGGTAATGTGCTGCATGTGCATGATCTGGTAGATTATGTGTCAGAGGAATCGGCCCAGGCGGGAAGGTGTGCGGCGGCGTATCTGCAGGGCAGGCTGGAAAAGGCCGGGAGAGAGATTCCCATTCGGGCGGTGAGCGGTGTCCGCTATACGGTTCCCGCATCTCTGGATCCCCACAGGATGGGGGAGACTCAGGTGGTGCGTTTCCGGGTGGGAAGTGTGTATAAGGATGCTGCGATAGAGGTTTCCTTTAACGGGAAAGTGGTGAGCAGCAGGAAGAAAAAGGCACTGGCCCCCGGAGAGATGGAGCAGGTCATTTTGAAAAAATCGGAGCTGGAGCAGTTTGAAGGACTGCAGGAAATAACATTCTCCGTCCGCCAGGCATAAAAGGCGCGGTTTCACAAAGACCCGGAGCATCTAAAGCGGTACAGGATGTGCCGGTGCTGTGGGAGTGGGAAGGAATCATGGGAGGGAAAATGGAAAGAAAGGAATTTGTCTGTATAGGATGCCCTCTGGGCTGCAATGTAACCGTGGAAGCGGAAGGAAAGGAAATAAAGAGCATCACCGGAAATACCTGCCCCAGGGGGGCGGATTATGTGACAAAGGAGCTGACGGATCCGAGGCGGATTGTTACCAGCCTGGTACGGGTAAAGGGCGGAGAGCTGCCCGTGGTTTCCGTCAAGACTGCGGCGGACATTCCCAAGGGTGAGATCGGGGAATGCGTGAAGGTGTTAAAAGAGGTTGAGCTGGAAGCGCCGGTCTGTATTGGGGATGTGGTGGTGGAAAATGTATGCGGTACCGGTGTGAATATAATTGCCACGAAAAACATAGAGAAGGTCTGAAGGGAGAAGCTTATGGGGAAATATGTAATGGCACTGGACCAGGGGACGACAAGCTCCCGCTGTATCCTGTTTGATAAGCTGGGGAATATCTGCTCCATGTCCCAGAAAGAATTTACGCAGATATATCCCCAGCCGGGCTGGGTAGAGCATAATCCCATGGAAATCTGGTCATCCCAGCTGGCGGTGGCCACCGAGTGTATGGCGGTGGTGGGGGCGACTCATGAGGATATTGCTGCCATCGGTATTACGAACCAGCGTGAGACTACGATTCTCTGGGATAAACATACGGGAGAACCGGTCTGCAATGCCATTGTATGGCAGTGCAGACGGACTGCCGACATGATTGAGGAATTGAAAACAGACGGCTTTGACCGCAGGATCCGGGAGAGGACCGGCCTGATTCCGGATGCTTATTTCAGCGCTTCCAAGATTGCGTGGATCCTGAGGAATGTGCCGGGGGCACGGGAGAAGGCTGAGGCCGGAGACCTGCTTTTTGGCACGGTGGATACCTGGCTGATCTGGAATCTGACCAGGGGGGCGGTACACGTCACGGACTATACCAATGCCTCCAGAACCATGCTGTATGACATCCACGGGCTTTGCTGGGACCGGGAGATTCTGGAGAGATTCGGGATACCTGCCTGTATTCTGCCCGAGGTCAAGCCCTCCGGCTGTGTCTTCGGATATACGGATGCTTCTGTGCTGGGGGGAGAGATTCCGATTGCCGGCGCGGCAGGAGATCAGCAGGCCGCTCTGTTTGGCCAGTGCTGCTTCGAGCAGGGCGAGGTGAAAAATACATATGGAACTGGATGTTTCCTTCTGATGAATACCGGGAAGAAGATTATAACCTCTCAATCAGGACTTCTGACCACCATTGCCGCCGGGACTTCCCGGGAGCCGGAGTATGCCCTGGAAGGCAGCGTGTTCGTGGCGGGTGCGGCGGTGCAGTGGCTGCGGGACGGAATGCGGATGCTCAGAAGCGCAGGGCAGTCGCAGGAATACTGCGAGGCCGTGGAGGATACTGCAGGAGTTTATGTGGTTCCGGCCTTTGCCGGAATGGGTGCGCCCTACTGGAACCAATATGCCAGGGGTACTGTGGTGGGAATTACCAGGGGCTGCAGTAAGGAGCATTTTATCCGTGCGGCACTGGAATCCATTGCCTATCAGACCTCGGACGTGCTGCAGGCCATGGAGCAGGACAGTGGAATGTGCTTAAAAAGCCTGAAGGTGGACGGCGGTGCAAGCGCCAACGATTTCCTGATGCAGTTTCAGGCAGATATTGTGAACACGGCGGTTCACAGGCCGAAGTGCATTGAGACTACGGCGCTGGGAGCGGCTTATCTGGCCGGCCTGGCGGTGGGATACTGGAAGGATAAAGAAGAAATCAGGGAAAACTGGCAGATCGGCAGGATCTTTGAAGCCGATATGGAGGAGGGCAGACGGGAAAAGCTGCTTAAGGGCTGGAAGCGGGCAGTAAAATGTGCGCTGCTCTGGGCGGAGGAATTGTGAGATTCCGAAAAGCGGAATCTCGGGAGCTGGAATGGATTTGAGAAAGGCGGGAAAGACAAAATGTTAGTGCAGAAGTACAGGGATATGCTGTCGGGGAAATCCGTTATAAGGCAGCTTGCGGAGTTTGCGGCGGAAAGAGGAAAGGAAATAGGCTATGAGAATGTTTTTGACTACAGCCTGGGCAACCCTTCCGTGCCTGTTCCCCGGGAATTTACCGATAAGATGGTGGAGCTGCTGACCACCAGGGAGAGCGGGGAGCTTCACGGCTATAGTCCTAATCTGGGAATTACCGCCGTCAGGGAGGCTGTGGCGGCGTCTTTGGAGAAGCGATTCGGACTGCCTTACCGTAAAGAGCATATTTTTATGGCTTCCGGCGCAGCAGGTGCACTGGCACATGCTTTTCGTCTGGTGACAGAGCCTGGGGATGAAATTCTGACCTTTGCCCCGTTCTTCCCGGAATACCATCCTTATGTAGATCTGACAGGAGCGTCACTTAAGGTGGTGCCGCCGGATACGGAGAGCTTTCAGATCAATTTTGACAAGTTTGAGGAGATGCTGACGGAGAAGGTGATGGCAGTATTGCTGAACACACCCAACAATCCGTCCGGCGTGGTATACTCCCGGGATACGCTGGAGCGTCTGGCAGGGCTGCTGACGACAAAAGCAGAACTGTACGGTCATGAGATTTATCTGATTTCCGACGAGCCATATCGGGAGATTGTCTTTGACGGAGAAGCGGCACCCTGTGTTTCGAAATTTTATGACAATACTATCATGTGCTATTCTTTCTCTAAATCACTGTCTCTGCCGGGAGAGCGGATCGGATATGTAGCAGTCAATCCCCGCTGCAGGAATGCGGAAGAGATGATCCACATGTGTGTGCAGATCTCAAGGGGAATCGGGCATAACTGCCCGCCGTCCATCATTCAGCTGGCGGTGGCGGAGGTGCTGGATAAGACGTCGGATATGAAGGTTTATGAGACAAACAGGAATATTTTGTACAGGGAGCTGACAGAGCTGGGATTTACCTGTGTGAAGCCCGGGGGAACCTTTTATATTTTCCCGAAGGCCATGGAAGAGGATGCCAAGGTATTTTGCCAGAAAGCGTTAAATTATGATCTGATCCTGGTTCCGGGAGATACCTTCGGGGCGCCGGGGTATTTCCGCATGGCGTACTGCATTGATACGGAAAAGGTGGAGCGGTCCCTGGAGGCGCTGCGAAGGTTTGTAAAGACCGAGTACATGTGAGATAAAGTCAGATAAAGACCTTAAATAGAAACTGGAGATAAAGAAAAGGCCAGGGATAGAGACTGGAAATATAGGAAGGAAGAAGGAAACGATTATGTATCATGCCGGGCTTGTGTTGGAAGGCGGAGGACTGAAAGGGGTATATACCGCCGGGGTTCTGGATCTGTTTTTGGATAAGGGGATTGAATTCTCCAGTGTGTACGGGGTGTCGGCAGGGGCGTGCTGTATGTGCAGCTTCCTGTCAAAGCAGCGGGGAAGAGCGTTTGACGTGAATGTGGATTATCTGGAAACCAGATATTATTGCAGTTCGAGAAGCCTGCTTATCACGGGGGATTTGTTTCATGCGGATATATGCTATCATCTGATTCCGGAATATCTGCATCCCTATGATTATGAGACATTTGATAAATATCAGGGAAAAGCATACAGCGTGGCTACGGATATAGTACGGGGACGGCCGGAGTACTTCCGCATTCTGGACATGAAGAAGGACATTGACAAGATTCGTGCATCTGCCTCTCTGCCGCTGGTATCCAGAAATGTGAAGATAGACGGCGGACTTTATCTGGACGGGGGAATCAGCGATGCCATCCCCCTGCAGAAATCCGTGATGGACGGAAACCGGAAAAATGTGGTGGTCATGACCAAGGAGGCAGGGTTTGTGCGCAGGCCCACTTCCCAGCTGGCTTTGTTCAAGCTTCGCTATGCCAAATATCCGAAGGTATGGGAGCTTATGGCGGAGCGTCATATAAATTATAATGAGCAGCTGGCATATATTCAAAGGCAGCAGGCTTCCGGAGGGGCTTTCGTGATCCGGCCTGAGAAGGCAAGTGATGTAGGCAGGGTGGAAAAGAATGCGGAGAAGCTCAAGGCCCTGTACCGGCAGGGATATGAGGATGCAGAAAGCTGCTTTGGGAAATTACAGGCATATCTGGAGGCGTAAAGGTATAATTGCGCCTCCGGGCACATAAAGGATTGAAGAAGAAATATCCGCCGGGCCGATGTCGCCGGGTCGGACAGGAAGGGATGGAACAGAATTATGTTGGATTTTTTGAAGGCGATCCTATACGGTATTGTAGAGGGTATCACGGAATGGCTGCCTGTGAGCAGCACGGGGCATTTGATCCTGGTGGAGCAGCTGCTGCCCTTTGAGGGCACCAGCGAGGGGTTTTTTGAGATGTTTGATGTGGTGATACAGCTGGGGGCGATTCTGGCGGTGGTGGTGCTGTTCTGGCACCAGATCTGGCCGTTCTATCATAAGGATGCCGCAAAGTCAAAGGCGAAGCTGGTCAGGAGCCGGAAGGATCCTTCCCTGCCGGGGGGCTTTGCTTTCAGTATGGATGCCTTCTGGATGTGGGTCAAAATCGCAGTGGCATGTATCCCGGCGGTGGTGTATGGCCTGCTTTTTGACGATAAAGTAGAAGAACAGTTTTCAAAAACGCTCCCCGGTTCCGGGGTGACGATTCGCGTCATTGTAGTGGCGGTTATGCTGGCGCTGGTAGGCGCCCTGTTCCTGATTATCGAAAACAGGAACAAGGGAAGGAAACCCAGAATCAACAGCCTGTCGGACATAACATATAACGCGGCTTTATTCATAGGTGTCTGCCAGCTGGCGGCGGCAGCACTGCCCGGAACCTCCCGTTCCGGGGCCACGATTCTGGGCGCCATCCTGATCGGGGTATCCAGGACCACGGCGGCGGAATTTACTTTCTTTATGGCAATACCGGTTATGTTTGGGGCCAGCCTGCTGAAGGTGGTGAAATTCGGGTTGAACTTTACCGGTACGGATCTTGCCCTGCTGGCAGTGGGAACGTTGGTTTCCTTTTTCGTTTCCCTGCTTGTGCTCCGGTTCCTCATGGGGTATATCAAGAAACATGATTTCAGGGTATTCGGCTGGTACCGCATTGTCCTGGGAATTATAGTACTTGCATATTTTGGCCTGGCGGCGTAAAGAATAATGTAAGAATCAGTTTATGGTTGACATTTTTTATGAAAAGAAGTAAACTATCGATGATAAACGTTTCGTTACTTTATCCTGGGAGTAAATATATACTGCTGAATGAAAAGTTATGATCAACCATAAGGAGGGAGATAGTCATGGCACCAGCAAAGAAAACAACCACAAAACCGGAAGCAAAGGCTGTGGAAGCAGCCGTTAAAACCATTGTACAGAAGGCGGAAGAGAAGCCGGCAGTGAAGGCAGAAGAAAAGGCAGCGGAGGTGAAGGCGGCAGAACCTGTCAGGAAGGCTGAGGAAACCGCAAAGAAGCCGGAAGCGAAGAAGGAGACCGTGAAGAAGACTCCGGGCAGAAAGCCCTCGGTGAAGAAGGCTCCTGCAAAGAAAGCTGAGCTGAAGACATCCGTATGCGTTCAGTTTTCGGGCAAGTCTTATTCCGAAGAGGATCTGGTGAAGATTGCCAGGGACGTATGGAAGTACGACCTGAAGCAGAAGCTTGGCGATCTGACCAGTATAGAACTGTATGTAAAGCCGGAAGAGAATATGGTTTACTATGTAATGAACAAGGATTTTGCCGGCAATTTCTATATTTAAGGAGACAGCAGATTACTGTCGGTTTCATACTGTTAAAATACTCCTGTCCAACAAAAGGCTTCGCGTTTCCGTTTGGGAATGCGGAGTTTTTTGCGTTCATATCCGGTTTTATAATTTATTTATACTTTTTTGGGGAAAATTAGTTGACAATAGATACCCAAGGTGATATTTTAAATGCAACGAGTGTTAGCACTCTTCCGGGATGAGTGCTAATAACGGAAAGGGAAGGTGAAGAAGTGGAGCTGGATGAAAGAAAGAAAAAGATCCTGCAGGCAGTCATCCGCAATTACCTGGAGACAGGGGAACCGGTGGGCAGCAGAACCATTTCTAAATTCACCGACCTGAATTTGAGTTCGGCCACCATACGAAACGAAATGGCAGACCTGGAGGAAATGGGGTATATTCTTCAGCCGCATACCTCCGCCGGCAGGATTCCTTCCGATAAAGGGTATCGTCTCTATGTGGATACCATGATGGAGGAGAAGGCCCGGGAAGTCGTGGAGATGAAAGAGATGCTGGTGGAGCGTCAGGACAAGATGGAGATTCTGCTGAAGCAGGTGGCAAAGGTCCTGGCTCAGAACACCCGGTACGCCACGCTGGTCTCGGCACCTCAGACCAAAAGGAACAAGCTGAAATTTATCCAGCTGTCCAGAGTGGATGTGCACCAGATTCTGGCAGTTATCGTCATTGAGGGGAATGTGATTAAGAACAATATTCTCCAGGTCAACGAGGAAATGTCAGATGAGACCCTGCTGAAACTGAACATCCTTTTGAACACTACGCTTGGGGGCCTGTGCATAGACGAGATTAATCTCGGTATGATAACGGTTATGAAGGAGCAGGCCGGGATCCACAGTGACATAGTCAGTGAAGTCATCGATGCGGTGGCGGAGGCGATCAGGGCGGAGGAAGCGCTGGAGATTTACACCAGCGGTACGAATAACATCTTCCGGTATCCCGAGCTGGCAGACCAGGAGAAAGCCAGTGAGCTGATTAATACCTTTGAGGAAAAGCAACAGTTGGGAGAGCTGCTTCAGGAGACCTTCAACAACGGGAACAGCACTGGAATCCAGGTCTATATCGGTGAGGAAACCCCGGTGCAGAGTATGAGGGACTGCAGTGTCGTGACAGCTACCTACGAGCTGGGCGGCGGTATGAAGGGAACGATTGGCATCGTAGGGCCTAAAAGGATGGATTACGACAGAGTGGTAGGTACGCTGAGAACCATACAGACACAGCTTGACGAATTATACAAGGATGAATTTCATCCCGGTGAAAAGAAAACGTAGGTCTGCGGAATACGCGGGCTTAAATTACTGAGTTTCATCTGAAAATGCCGGGTTTACGGCGGAATGGAGAGTGCTATGGCAGAACAGGAAAATGAAGTATTGGAGCAGGAAAAAAGTGACACTTTGACAGAGGACAGCGAGGATTTCAGGCCGGAGGGGGAAGACGATACCGGCGGCACCGAAGCCCGGCCCGACGCTGAGGAAGACGGGAAAGAGGACGGTGAGGACATAAGGCCGGATGACGAAGGGGCAGGCAGTAACCCGGAAAGCAGGGAGGCCAGGAAGGCTGCAAAGAAGCAGGCTAAGCAGGACAAGAAAGCAGAGGCCTTCAAAGAGCAGATCGCACAGCTGGAGGATAAAGTGAAACGGCAGCTTGCGGAATTTGAAAATTTCCGCAACCGCACGGAGAAGGAAAAGCAGGCAATGTTTGAAACCGGCGCAAGGAGCGTCATTGAGAAAATCCTGCCTGTGGTGGATAATTTCGAAAGAGGAATGGCCACGGTGCCGGAGGATAAGAAGGAAGATCCCTTTGTGGACGGTATGAACCGTATTTACAGACAGCTTCTGACAGAGCTTGAAAATATCGGCGTAAAGCCCATTGAGGCGGTGGGCCTGGAATTTGATCCGAATCTTCACAACGCAGTGATGCAGGTGGAGAGCGAGGAATATGAATCAGGGGTGGTTGCCCAGGAGCTGCAGAAGGGCTACACTTATCGCGACACGGTGGTCCGCCATTCCATGGTAGCAGTTGTGAGCTGAACCGCCAAAACCGCAAATCGGTTATGTTAAGCAGGAAACCAATAAAAATAAAGCATATAGTATATATAGGAGGATAGGAAAATGAGCAAGATTATCGGTATTGACCTGGGAACAACAAATAGCTGCGTGGCTGTCATGGAGGGTGGTAAGCCCACTGTTATCGCCAATGCGGAGGGCGCGAGGACGACTCCTTCCGTGGTGGCTTTCACGAAGACCGGCGAAAGGCTGGTAGGTGAGCCTGCAAAGCGTCAGGCAGTCACAAACTCGGAGAAGACGATTTCGTCTATCAAGAGAGATATGGGTACCGACAACGGCCGGACCATTGACGGCAAGAAGTATTCTCCTCAGCAGATTTCTTCCATGATCCTGCAGAAGCTGAAGGCAGATGCAGAGAGCTATCTGGGTGAGAAGGTGGGAGAGGCAGTTATTACCGTACCCGCATATTTTAACGATGCACAGCGCCAGGCGACCAAGGATGCAGGTAAGATTGCCGGCCTGGATGTAAAGCGTATTATCAACGAGCCCACTGCCGCTGCGCTGGCTTATGGCCTTGACAATGAGAAAGAGCAGAAGATCATGGTATACGACCTGGGCGGCGGAACCTTTGACGTGTCTATCATCGAGATCGGTGACGGTGTCATTGAAGTGCTGGCGACTAACGGTGACACTCATCTGGGCGGTGATGATTTCGACAATAAGATCATCCAGTGGATGCTGTCCGAGTTCAAAAAGACGGAAGGCGTGGATCTTTCCGGCGACAAGATGGCAATGCAGAGACTGAAGGAGGCAGCTGAGAAGGCTAAAAAGGAGCTTTCCAGTGCAATGACCACCAATATTAACCTGCCCTTTATTACTGCTACCGCCGAGGGTCCCAAGCATTTTGACATGAATCTCAGCCGTGCGCAGTTTGACGAGCTGACTCATGACCTGGTGGAAAAGACTGCAATTCCCGTACAGAACGCCATGAAGGATGCGGGACTGACCAATGCGGATCTGGGCCAGGTGCTTCTGGTAGGCGGTTCCACCCGTATTCCTGCCGTGCAGGATAAGGTGCGTCAGATGACCGGTAAGGAGCCCAGCAAGACCCTGAATCCCGACGAGTGTGTGGCCATCGGTGCTTCCGTGCAGGGCGGCAAGCTGGCAGGGGATGCTGGTGCCGGAGATATTCTGCTGCTGGATGTGACTCCCCTGTCCCTGTCCATCGAGACCATGGGCGGCGTGGCTACCAGGCTGATTGAGAGAAATACTACCATCCCTACCAAGAAGAGCCAGATCTTCTCCACTGCAGCCGATAACCAGACTGCCGTTGATATTGTGGTGGTACAGGGTGAGCGTCAGTTTGTGAAAGACAATAAGCTTCTGGGACAGTTCCGCCTGGACGGAATCCCTGCCGCAAGGAGAGGCGTGCCTCAGATTGAAGTTACCTTTGATATTGACGCAAACGGTATTGTGAACGTTTCCGCAAAGGATCTGGGTACCGGCAAGGAACAGCATATTACGATTACCGCAGGCTCCAATATGTCCGATGCCGAAATCGACAGGGCCGTAAAGGAAGCGGCAGAATTCGAGGCTCAGGACAAGAAGCGGAAAGAAGCTATTGAAACAAGAAATGATGCGGACTCCTTCGTGTTCCAGACTGAAAAGGCCCTGGAAGAGGTGGGCGATAAGATCAGCGAGAGTGACAAGGCAGCCGTACAGGCAGATCTTGACGCGGTCAAGGCTATTCTGGAGAGAACCAAGGACCAGGAAATGAGCGACAGCGATCTGGATGAGCTGAGGGCGGCAAAGGAGAAGCTGACAAACAGTGCACAGTCCCTGTTTACCAGGATGTATGAAAATATGCAGCAGGCCCAGGGCGGTGCAGGCCCCGATATGGGTGCTAACCCGGGAGCAGGTCCTGACGTCAGCGGCGCGGCTCCTCAGGATGACGTCATCGACGGAGATTTCAGGGAAGTTTAAGGGAATTCATGCTTTATCAGTAAAATAAAAGTGACCGGCTTTGGGCGGGGAGTGTTCCATACTGAATCAGGCAGGAGCGTTCCCTGCCTAAAGCGCGGCAGGTTGTGGCGAGGTGGGTTATGGCAGAGCAGAAGAGGGACTATTATGAGGTCCTTGGCGTTGACAAAGGTGCGGATGACGCGGCAATAAAAAAAGCATATCGTGTGCTGGCAAAGAAATATCACCCGGATATGAATCCCGGTGATGGGGAAGCGGAGAAAAAGTTTAAGGAAGCTTCCGAGGCCTATGCCGTTTTAAGCGATCCCGAGAAGCGGCGCCAGTACGATCAGTTTGGACACGCGGCGTTTGGTGAGGGCGGTGCCGGCGGCTTTGGCGGCTTCGATTTCAGCGGCGCTGATTTTGGCGACATTTTCAGTGATATATTCGGTGACCTCTTCGGCGGCGGAAGAAGCCGCGGCCAGAGTAATGGCCCTATGCGGGGAGCAAATCTGAGGGCCAGCGTGCGTATAACCTTTGAGGAGGCAGTGTTTGGCTGCAAGAAGGAAGTCGAGCTGACCGTGAAGGAAAACTGCAAGACCTGTAACGGAAGCGGTGCAAAGCCCGGCACCAGTGCTCAGACCTGTTCAACCTGCGGCGGCAAGGGTCAGGTAGTGTCGATCAAGCAGAGTCTTTTTGGCACGGTTCGGAATGTGCAGACTTGTCCCGACTGTCAGGGTACCGGAAAGGTGATTAAGGACAAGTGCAGCGACTGCCAGGGTACGGGCTATATTCCCATGAAGAAGCGTTATTCCGTGGATATTCCGGCAGGTATCGACAATGGGCAGTCCACCCGTCTGCCGGGGCTGGGAGAGCCCGGCATTAACGGAGGCCCCAGAGGGGATGTGCTGATAGAGGTTATCGTGGGCCGTCATCCTATCTTCCAGAGGCAGGACTTTGATATTTACTCTACGGTACCCGTGTCCTTCGCGGTTGCGGCATTGGGCGGCGAGATCCTGATAGATACGGTGGACGGAAAGGTTATTTATGACGTGAAGCCCGGCACCCAGACCGACACCAGGGTTCGTCTGCGCAGCAAGGGTGTACCCTCATGGAGAAATAAGGACATGAGAGGAGATCATTATGTAACGCTGGTGGTACAGGTTCCGGACAGGTTGAAGCCGGAGGCAAAGGAGCTGCTGCGGCAGTTTGACGAGCTGACAGGGGATACCCTGAATGCGGCGGCCAGGATGTCAGGCAGCAAGGATTCGGAGGAAGATGTAAAGGACAACGGCGGCAAAGACAGCAAAGACGGTAAAGACGGCAAGAAAAAGAAATTCTGGAAATAAAGCGGTATGGAATTTTTAAGCCTGCTGTGTCATCTTTTCATAATCGGACTGACCGCGGCCCTGCCGCTCTATACGGGCGGTACATATTGGAAGCTGGGAGACACCAAATATACGCTGTTTCGAAATATGGCGGTCTTCTGTCTGGGCGTATGGCTTGTGATAAGCGCCTGGGAAGGCCTGCGGAGGCTTGTGCTTCGCCGGGTAAGGAACGGCGGGGGAACCGGAAATCCCAACG
>CAJTKW010000040.1:0-19420 GCA_910577035.1 uncultured Acetatifactor sp. | reverse complement strand
AAGCGTACCTGAAGGAGCCGCAAATAGCGGCCGGATCCGGAAAAAGGCTGAGCACGGTTGACATATGGATGCTGTGTTACGGGGGAGCCGTGATCTTGTCGGCCCTTTTCAGCCGTTATCGGGCGACGGCCTGGTTTGGCTACAACGAGTGGTATATGGGAGCCCTTTCCCAGATATTGTTTGTGGGTATTTATTTTTTCGTCTCCAGGTGTTATGATAGAAAGCAGTATTCCCTTCTGACAGGGGAAGCCGCTTTCTTTGTCGTGCTTGTATTGGGAATGTGCCACCGGCTTGGCCTGGATCCCTTGGGACTGCTGAAGGGATTTAACACGGACAGCTGGGAATACAGCCATATGCTGTCCACCATAGGCAATATTAACTGGTTCTGCGGGTATTGCAGCGTGTTTGCGGCATTTTCCGCGGCGGCGTATTTAAAGGGCCGGAGCCGTTTCCGGCGGTCAGCGGCGTATATTGTAAGTGTTTTGGGACTGACATTGCTCATGGTCCAGGGCAGCGACATCGGAATTGTACTGGTGGCAGTGTGCCTCTTTGTGTGCATGGTTTTGGGCATACGGGATGCCGGGCTCTTCAGGCGGACGATTGCCCTGGGGACAGGGGTCAGCCTTCTGCTGCCACTGTACGGGTGGGCGACGAAGATAATCGGCCTGAGCGCCAGAGCGGCGATACCGCCGGACGGGTTCAGCAGGATGCTGGCGGACTGGCAGGGCTGGTGGATGCTTGCAGCGGCAGGCTTTAGCCTGTATATGGGGCTGGGCCGTTTGCAGCAGGATGAGGGAAAGCGGCGGCTGGTCCGGCGCATTGCCCTGGGAATCGTGGTACTTCTTGCTCTGGCCGGGGTGGCCGGGGTTTTGACCTTTTCCTTGCGAGGCTCCTTTGAGGGAGGCTGGGGAAACGGAAGAGGCGCCCTTTGGGCACTGACTCTGCAGGGCTTCCGGCAGGGCGGCCTTCTGCAGAAGCTGTTCGGCGTGGGCCCGGACTGCTTTGCGGAGTATATGTATGCCGTCTTTTCCCAGGGAGATATTCCCTCATTGGGCGGCAGATGGTCGGGGACGGTGTTTGCAAATGCCCACAATGAATGGATGAACCATCTGCTGAATCTGGGAGTGGCAGGGACAGTATCCTATCTGGGGATTTTCGTATCCGCCGGGCGCAGATACCGCAGGTATCTGCCGGGCCTGCTGGCGCTGATTTTGTACGGGACGGTTTCCCTGACGGGCTTTCAGCAGGTTTTAAGCACGCCCTTTCTCTTTCTGGCGCTGGGGTTGTCGGAAAGGAATGAAGTATTGACATGGGGAAATCCTTCTGGAAGCAGAGGCCGAAATAAGAATTCGTTGAATGTATGTGCCGTTGATGCGGCGGAAGAGGAGAAGCTATGAAGTGGGTCAGATTTCGGATCAGGACAATAACGGATGCGGAGGATATTATTATCAGCACCCTGTATGATATTGGACTTGAGGGGGCGCAGATTGAGGATAAGGTGCCCCTTACCGCTCTGGAGAAGGAGCGGATGTTTGTGGATATTCTGCCGGAAGGGCCGGAAGATGACGGGATTGCGTATTTGAGCTTCTTCGTGGAGAAGAAGGAGGACGGAAGCCTGGAGGTCCTGGGAGAGGCCACGGATACGGAAACGATGCTGGAGAAGGTGAAGGGGGAGCTGGAGGAGCTGAGAGCTTTCTGCGACATCGGGGAGGGCACCGTCACGGTGGACGAGACGGAGGACATTGACTGGATCAATAACTGGAAACAGTATTTCCACCAGTTTCATATTGACGATATACTGGTGATCCCTTCCTGGGAGGAAGTGAAGCCGGAGGACAGGGAACGGATGGTGCTTCATATCGATCCCGGAACAGCCTTCGGCACCGGTATGCACGAGACCACACAGCTTTGTATCAGGCAGCTGAGAAAGTATGTGACAGCGGAGACGGAGCTGCTGGACGTGGGGACGGGAAGCGGTATCCTCTCCATCCTGGCCCTGATGTTCGGGGCGAAGCATGCCTTGGGGACGGACCTGGATCCCTGCGCCTCGGAGGCGGTGGCTCAGAACTGCGAGGCAAACGGCATTGCACCGGAGCGCTTATGCCTGTTGATCGGAAATATCATCACGGACAGGGAAGTGCAGGACAGAGTGGGTTACGGCTGCTATGATATTGTAGTGGCAAATATTCTCGCGGACGTCCTGGTGCCCCTGACGCCCGTGGTCGTGAATCATATGAAGCCGGGCGGAATTTATATCACTTCCGGGATCATCTACGATAAGGAAGCAACGGTGACGGAAGCGGTTCAGGCAGCTGGCCTTGAGGTGCTGGAGGTGACCAGGCAGGGCGAATGGGTATCCGTCACGGCCCGGAAAATATCCTGAAAAATTTAGGGGGAAGTAGATAGAAAAATAAGTCTGATGATATTATTTTTCAATCGGAAATTTGAGGCTCTGACATGGAGGATTAAAATGATACGATTAGAAGATATTGACCCGGGCAACTGGAGGCTGGGGCTGAAGGTTGCGGAGGATCAGAGTACTTATGTGGCTGACAGTGCGAGAATACTGGCGAGGGCTTATGCTTACCGGAATTACCGAAGCCGGGCATTTGTAATTTATGAGGAAGATGTCCCGGTGGGCATGGGCCTGTACTATGACTTGCCGGACCTGGAAAGCTATGATTTCAGCCAGCTCTTTATTGACGAACGTTATCAGGGACGGGGATACGGCAGGGCAGCCGTCGGTCTGGTGCTGGATGCCCTGAGGCAGGACGGCAGGTACGGCAAGGTCGAGCTCTGTTTCATTGAGGGCAATGATGCCGCAAAGAAGCTTTACGAGCAGTTCGGCTTTGTGGAGACCGAGCGGGATGAGGACGAGATCGTGATGGAATTGATGCTGCATGAATCAGAGGGAAATCAATGTACCAGTTTTTTGTAGAATCAGGTCAGATGAATATAAATGACAAGCGTGTCGTGATTACGGGAACGGATGTGAAGCATATCAAAAATGTCCTGCGGATGAAAGCAGGCGAGGAAATCAGCGTCAGCAACGGGGAGGATGGCAGGGAATACCGCTGCGGCATTGTTTCCCTGGAGGAGGACAGGGTGGTATGCGAGCTGCGCTTTATCAAAGAGGAAAATGCGGAGCTGCCGGTGAGGGTATATCTGTTTCAATGCCTGCCGAAAGCGGATAAAATGGAGCTGATTATTCAGAAGGCGGTGGAGCTGGGAGCGTGCGGAATCATTCCCGTCTCCGCGAAACGCTGCGTGGTGAAGCTGGACGAAGGAAAGGCGGCGGCTAAGGTAAAACGCTGGCAGGGGATTGCGGAGGCAGCGGCCAAGCAGAGCAAACGGGGAATCATACCGGAGGTCTCCGGGGTGGTGAGCTTCCGCCGGGCAGTGGAGATGGCGGCGGCAATGGATGTGGGGATCATTCCCTATGAACTGGCGGAAAATATGGGGAAGACCCGTGAAATAATCGGAGGCTTGAAGGGGGAACAGAGTGTAGCGGTGTTTATCGGCCCGGAGGGGGGATTTGAAGAGCAGGAGATCAGGATGGCTGCGGAGAAAGGGATACGGCCGGTTACCCTGGGCAGAAGGATCCTGCGCACAGAGACTGCAGGCATGACCGTGCTTGCCTGGATCGGGTATGAGACGGAGGCTTAAGAGAAACGTACCAATGATGGGGTGGCGCATATAATAGGGATAAGAGAGAGCAGGAGATGCAATATGGAAGTATATTTGGATAATTCGGCCACCACACGCGTGCTTCCGGAAGTGGCGGAGCTGATAACAAAGATAATGTGCGAAGATTACGGAAATCCTTCCAGCCTTCACATGAAGGGGGTACAGGCGGAACAATATCTTCGCTACGCAAGAGAAACGATGGCAAGGCTGCTGAAGGTAAATGAAAAAGAAATCATTTTTACTTCGGGAGGAACGGAATCGGACAATATGGCGCTGACCGGGTGTGCCTTTGCGGGCAGCAGGCGGGGGAAGCATATCATCACTACCCAGATTGAGCATCCGGCAGTGTTGAAAACCTGTGCTTATCTGGAGTCGGAGGGCTTTCGTGTCACTTATCTGCCGGTAAATGCCTGGGGGCAGATTTCTCTGGATGACTTGAGAAGAGCGATGACACCGGAGACAATTCTGGTTTCGATCATGTATGTCAACAATGAGATCGGCTCCATTCAGCCCATAGAGCTGGCAGGTGCCATGATTAAGCAGATCAATCCGTATACACTGTTCCACGTGGATGCCGTGCAGGGCTTCGGAAAGGCACGGATTTATCCTAAAAGAATGGGGATCGACCTGATGTCCGTCAGCGGACACAAGATTCACGGACCTAAGGGGATCGGGGTTTTGTACATCGGGGAGAAGGTAAAAATCCGGCCAATCCTGTACGGCGGCGGACAGCAGATGAATCTGCGGTCCGGTACGGACAATGTGCCCGGTGCCGCAGGCATGGCAAAGGCGGCAGAGCTTCTGTACGCCCATTATGACAGCGATATAAGCAATCTGTATCAATATAAAAAGTACTTCATGGAAAATGTCAGAAGGATAGAAGGTGTCCGCATCAACGGACTTCTTCCCGGGAAGCCTGACGGAGAAGGAACGGCGCCCCATATTGTCAGCGTGTCCGTTCCCGGAGTGCGCAGTGAGGTGTTGCTGCATGCGTTGGAGGACAGCCGGATTTATGTCTCGGCAGGCAGTGCATGTGCTGCCCGCAAGCCTCAGCCCTCTGCGACGCTGAAGGCCATCGGCGTGGAAAAGCCGCTGCTGGAATCCACTATACGCTTCAGCTTTTCGGTGTATACCACAAAAGAAGAATTGGACTATACATTGAGAGAAATGTATGGTAAAATTCCTATGCTGAGGAAGTACCAGCGCAGGTGAAGGAGCCGGGCACTGTGCCCGCAGAGACCGTCCGGCGGAGACTCACCGGGCTTCGGGGCCGTACGGTCATGAAAGAGGAGACGGAAAATGTTTACGGCATTTTTAATCAAATACGCGGAGATCGCCATTAAGGGCAAGAACCGCCACTTATTTGAAGACGCGCTGATCCATCAGATCAGGTTCGCGCTGAAAAAATGTGAAGGAAAGTTCCTGATTACCAAGACTCAGGGGCGAATTTATGTAGAGGCTCAGGGGGAATTCGACTATGAGGATACCATAGGGCAGCTTCAGCATGTTTTTGGAATTGTGGGGATCTGCCCTATGATCTATGTGGAGGATGAGGGCTTTGACAGGCTCTGTGAAACGGTCATCAGATATGTGGGGGATGTGTATCCTGACAGGCATAAGACCTTTAAGGTGCATTGCAGGCGGGCCCGCAAGAGTTATCCCAAAGAGTCCATGGAAGTCAATGCGGATCTGGGGGAGGTGCTTCTGGATGCTTATCCGGAGCTGGCGGTAGACGTTCATGAGCCGGAAATCCTGCTCAACGTGGAGATCAGGGAGAAGATATATATTTATTCCGAAGTGATTCCCGGCCCCGGGGGTATGCCGGTGGGCACTGGAGGGAAAGCAATGCTGCTTCTTTCCGGAGGAATTGATTCCCCTGTTGCCGGTTATATGATTGCCAAGAGAGGAGTCAAGATTGACGCCGTTTATTTCCATGCGCCGCCCTATACCAGCGAGTGGGCAAAGCAGAAGGTGGTGGACCTGGCCCGACTGATTTCCAAATACACGGGACCCATTTATCTCCATGTCATTAATTTTACGGAGATACAGCTCTATATTTATGAGAAATGTCCCCATGAGGAGCTGACCATTATCATGCGCCGCTACATGATGCGGATAGCGGAGCATATTGCGGAGGAGACGGAGTGCCTGGGACTGGTTACAGGGGAAAGCATCGGGCAGGTGGCGTCACAGACCATGGGGTCCCTGATTGCCACCAACGAGGTCTGCCATCTTCCGGTTTACCGGCCCCTGATCGGTTTTGACAAGGAAGAGATCGTGACGTCGGCCAAGAAGATAGGAACCTTTGAAACCTCTATTCTGCCTTATGAGGACTGCTGTACTATATTTGTGGCAAAGCATCCTGTGACCAAACCTAATGTGAACATTATCCGGCGGCACGAAAGGAATCTGGACGAGAAGATAGAAGAACTGGTTAAGACGGCACTGGAGACAGACGAGCTGATCGTGGTTCAGTAAAGAAGCGCAGGGAAAGGAATTACATCCCTCCCCTGCGCATAAAAGCTCTCCGGTTCATAAGGCTTTATTATATTTGCAAAGCCTTTCTTATGTATATAGTGATGCAGCCCGTTACTTACACGATATAGGGCTGCAGGATGGTCAGAACCTCGTCAACGCCCTCTTCCGCATGGATGTTCAGGTCGATAGGCTTGGAAAGATCCAGACTGAAGATACCCATGATGGATTTCGCGTCGATAACATATCTGCCGGATACCAGATCAAAATCATAATCAAATCTGGTAATATCATTTACAAAAGCTTTTACCTTGTCAATGGAATTCAGGGAAATCTGTACTGTCTTCATCCGTTTACCTCCTTAATGACTTCATGTCTGACTACATATTAAGGGCAAAGACAGTAAAAGTCAAGGAAAAAACAATACAAAATTGGAGAATGAAGCCCATGAAAAATGCAGCATTGCATAGCCTTGGCTGCAAGGTAAATTCCTATGAGACGGAAGTTATGCAGCAAAAGCTGGAGGAAAACGGGTACAGAATTGTGCCCTTTGACAGCAAAGCCGACGTATATATTGTGAATACCTGTACCGTCACAAATATTGCAGACAGAAAGAGCCGTCAGATGCTGCACAGGGCAAAGCAGTTAAATCCCCGGGCGGTGGTGGTAGCCGTGGGGTGTTATGTCCAGACGGGAAGGGAGGATCTGGAGAAGGACGGAAGCGTTGACCTGTGCATAGGGAATAATCGTAAGGGAGAGATTGCCGACATCCTGGAAAGGTATTTCAGGCAGCACCCGGACGGGAGTCCGGACAAGACCCTGGGAGACACTACGGTGCCGGATATTGGCAGGGTGACTGAGTATGAGGCGTTGCGGCTTAAGCGGACGGCGGAGCATACCCGGGTGTATATTAAAATACAGGACGGCTGCAACCAGTTCTGCTCTTATTGTGCCATTCCCTATGCCAGGGGGAGGGTGCGGAGCCGCAGGGAAGAGGACATTCTGGCAGAGGTGAAAGCGCTGACGGAATCCGGATACAAGGAAATTGTACTCACCGGGATCCATATCAGTTCCTACGGCATTGACTTTGACCGGAAGGCATATAACGGCGAAAGCAGGCTGATCGGCCTGGTAGAGAAAATACACGAGGTGCCGGGGCTGGAAAGAATCCGATTAAGCTCCCTGGAGCCAAGGGTGGTGACGGAGAGCGCGGCCGGACGCCTGGCGGCTCTGACGAAGCTCTGTCCCCATTTCCATCTTTCTCTGCAGAGCGGCTGCGACGCCACCTTAAAACGGATGAATAGACATTACACCGCCGGGGAATACTATGCCGGTGTGGAGTATCTGCGCAGCGCCTTTGACCGTCCGGCCATCACTACGGACGTTATCGTGGGGTTTCCCGGAGAGACGGAAGAAGAGTTTGAGCAGACCCGGGAATTCCTGGAGAAAGTGTGTTTTTACGAGATGCACGTTTTTAAGTTTTCCGGGCGCAGGGGCACGGCGGCGGCAGGGATGCCGGGTCAGGTTCCGGAGCAGACGAAGCGCCGGAGGAGTGACGAGCTGCTTGCCATGGAAAAGAGACAGTCCCGGAAGTTCCGGCAGGCATACATAGACCGGGAAGCAGAAGTGCTTCTGGAGGACACGGCGGAAACAGGAGGTGAGCTTTGGCGGATCGGGCACACGAAGGATTATGTGAGGGTGGCGGTGAAAGCGGCGGAAGCGCCGCCGGCCAACACGATAGTCCGGGTGAAGCCGACGGCATTTCTGACGGAGGAGATTCTGCGGGAGTAGGGGTGATGATTTCATCAGCGCTTCTTTAGCAAGACTTGATATTTGAGAATAAATGAGTTATAGTAAATGGTAAGGGAAAAGAGCGATTCTTCCCGGGGATTGTATGTGGTCAGATGTGCAGGAGGAATGAGGAGGAATATGCAGAACGTAGGAAATACACAATACTTCAAAGTAGAGACAGAACCCGACACCGGAGCGAAACTGGTGCTTGCAACTGTGTATGAAGCGTTGACGGAAAAAGGGTATAATCCTGTGAATCAGATCGTGGGTTATATTATGAGCGGCGACCCCACGTATATTACCAGCCACAGAAACGCCCGCAGCCTGATTATGAAAGTAGAGCGTGACGAGCTTGTGGAAGAATTGCTGACGGAATATATCCGTACGAAAAACTGGCAGTAACGGGAAAATTCGATTTGTGAAGACGGGTGCGGAGGGCGGCTATGCGTATCATGGGGCTTGATTTCGGCTCAAAGACAGTGGGTGTCGCTATCAGCGACAGCCTGCTTATAACGGCGCAGGGGATTGAGATCATCCGGCGTAAGGAAGAGAACAAACTGAGGCAGACTCTTGCAAGGATAGAGGAACTGGCGGCGGAATATGAGGTGACGGAGATTGTTTTGGGACTGCCCAAGAATATGAACGCCACCGAGGGAGTGCGTGCGGAGCTTACGCAGGAATTCAAGGACAAGCTGGAACGCAGGACAGGGCTTCCGGTATCTATGTGGGACGAGCGGCTGACAACGGTAGCGGCAGATAAGATTATGATGGAGGCAGGCGTTCGCAGGGAGAACAGGAAGAACTATGTTGATATGATAGCGGCAGTCCTGATCCTCCAGGGCTATCTTGACAGACGCAGTATGGAGTAATTATGGCAAAACTGGAAAAAATAACATTTCAGGCGGACGGGGACGAGCCCGTTGAATTTTATGTTTTGGAGCAGACCAGGATCGGCGGGATCAATTATGTGCTTGTTACGGATGAGGAAGACGGCGACGCAGACGCGTTGATTCTGAAAGATATGTCCTCTGACGGTGAGGAAGAGAGTGTCTTTTCCGTGGTTTCCGATGAAGAGGAGCTTTCCGCTGTGGCCGGCGTATTTCAGAGCATGCTGGATGATATAAAATTTGTTTAAAATCAGCCGTAAAATGGGCTGAACCTGATCCACCGGATCAATTATGACGGCGGTTGTGCGGGTCGCGAGATGGAGAGTACGCTTGACCGGGAACGAAAACACCGACGTTATGAATTGAACCGTAAGGGGCGAGGCACGGTATCTTTTTCTAAGATGATTGTTGGAGGATCTGACAAAAAAGATTGTTTTACCGTTCGAATCTCTTTTGGATTACGGAATCGGGACCTGAGGCTGTTAAAAAGTATAAAGAAAGAAATTGGAGGAGAATTAATTGAAGAAAAAAGAGAATAAAAGCAGTTCCGGGCTAAAGGTAATACCTTTGGGAGGTCTGGAACAAATCGGTATGAACATTACTGCCTTTGAGTATGAAGACAGTATTGTTGTGGTAGATTGCGGATTATCCTTTCCGGCCGATGATATGCTGGGAATTGACCTTGTCATCCCCGATGTGACGTATCTGAAGGACAATCTGGACAGGGTAAAGGGCTTTGTCATTACCCACGGGCATGAGGACCATATCGGTGCCCTGCCTTATGTGCTCAGGGATATTAACGTACCTATCTATGCGACCAGGCTTACCATGGGCATTATTGAAAACAAGCTTCGTGAGCATAATCTCATGAAGGGGACCAAGCGCAAGGTGGTAAAGTTTGGACAGTCCATCAATCTGGGGAAGTTCAGAGTGGAGTTCATCAGGACAAATCACAGTATCGTAGACGCGGCAGCGCTGGCAATCTACTCTCCGGCCGGCGTAGTAGTGCACACGGGAGACTTTAAGGTGGATTATACACCGGTATTCGGTGATGCCATTGACCTGCAGCGATTGGCCGAGCTGGGGAAAAAGGGTGTGCTGGCGCTGATGTGCGATTCCACCAATGCGGAGCGCCCCGGGTTTACCCCTTCCGAGAAGACGGTGGGAAAGACCTTTGACAATTTGTTTGAAGAGCATAGGAATACCAGGATATTTGTTGCCACGTTTGCGTCCAACGTGGACCGTGTACAGCAGATCATTAATACCGCGTATAAATTCGGCAAAAAGGTATGTGTCGAGGGACGCAGCATGGTCAGCATCATCGAAACGGCGAGAAATCTGGAGTGTATCAAGATACCGGATAATACCCTGATCGAAATAGACCAGTTAAAGAATTATCCTGACGAGCAGCAGGTGATTATTACCACCGGCAGCCAGGGAGAGAGTATGGCGGCCCTGAGCCGTATGGCCAGCAATATGCACCGCAAGATCACAATCGGAGCAGGGGATACGGTTATCTTTTCCTCCAATCCGATCCCGGGTAACGAGAAGTCGGTAACCAAGGTCATTAACGAATTGCTGCAGAAGGGTGCGGATGTCATTTTCCAGGACGCGCATGTTTCCGGACATGCCTGCCAGGAAGAGATTAAGCTGATTTATACTCTGGTACAGCCCAGATATGCCGTGCCGGTACACGGGGAGTACAAGCATCTGAAGGCTCAGGCAAAGATTGCGCAGAACCTTGGTATCGACAAGGAGAATATATTTATCCTTTCCTCCGGGGATGTGCTGGAGCTGGATGAAAACAGTGCCAGAGTGACAGGCAAGGTGCCCACGGGAGCAATTCTGGTGGACGGCCTGGGAGTGGGAGACGTAGGAAATGTGGTGCTGCGGGACCGTCAGCATCTGGCGGAGGACGGTATTATGATCGTCGTCATGAGCCTGGACAGGTACAACGGACAGCTGGTGGCAGGCCCGGATATTGTGTCCAGGGGGTTTGTCTATGTGAAGGAGTCTGACGAGCTGATCGAGGAAGCGCGGCAGACGGTGGACGAGGCACTGCAGAAGTGCCTTGACAGAGGGATTACCGATTGGGGAAAGCTGAAGAATACAACGAAGGATGCGCTCAGTGAATATGTCTGGAAAAAGACAAAGCGCCGTCCCATGATTCTGCCAATCATTATGGAAATATCCTGAAACCGTACAAGCTTAAGGGGGTACTGCAGGTGAGAAAATGGAGAATATGGGGGAGACCTAAGGACAACGTGGACGAAAAAGGTAATGAGGAAAAGGTGGGCGGCATGGATAACAGGGGCAATACAGGAGAGATGGACAACACAAACGTTACAGACGATACCGGGAGTAATAACGAACCGGGCGGAAACGTTGGGAATGCGCTGGATGAGTCAGTAAATACGCTGATTACGGCGATTCTGGAGTGTGAAGAATATCTTACTTACCGTGCCGAGCTGGACAAGGTATTGCAGGTTCCGGAGCTGAAGGCACAGATTGACGAATATCGCGGGCGCAATTACCAGCTTCAGACCAGTGCGGATATTGATTTTGACAAGCTGGACCGGTTTGAGAAGGAATATGAGGATTTCAGGAGTGATCCTCTGGTATCGGATTTTCTGGCAGCGGAGCTGGCCTTTTGCAGGAGAATGCAGGGGATTGAAAGCCGCATCACAGCAGAACTGGATTTCCAGTAGGCCGGATAAGGGCGGGAGGAATTATGAAACCAGCAAACATTATTATCTCTGTAGTCGGCGCGATCATTA
This sequence comes from uncultured Acetatifactor sp., assembly GCA_910577035.1. Lineage (GTDB taxonomy): Bacteria > Bacillota > Clostridia > Lachnospirales > Lachnospiraceae > Acetatifactor. Next base: position 7,803 of record CAJTKW010000040.1, on the reverse strand, counting down.
GAGTGGCATTAATTGTTCTGGCAGTGTATGCCGTATATCGGGGGGCGCTGCTGTGTTATGATTACGGATACCGCATTTTTACGGAGCCTGCAATTTCTTCCGGTGAGGGGCGGACGGTGACGGTGGCGGTGACGGAGGATATGTCTGCCTCTGATATTGGGCATCTTCTGGAGAATAAGGGGCTGATCCGCGACTCAAGGCTCTTTGTCCTGCAATATTATCTGTCCGAGTATCTCAAGGATGTGAAGCCCGGAATATTCGAGTTGAACACATCCATGACCGTAGAAGAGATGATGGAGGTTATGAGTCTTGGTGATGACGACGACGGAGCGGACCAGAAAACAGGGGAGTAAGAAGCGTTATGATGGCAGATGAGAGAATGGCAGCGTTTATTAACTCCCTGGACAAAGGGAATACGCCGTTTCTGGATGGAATCGAAAAGGAAGCGCTGCGGGACAGGGTACCTGTCATACGTAAGTCTACCCAGAGCCTGTTAAAATTTCTGCTTGCACTTTCAAAGCCGGGGAGGATCCTGGAGGTCGGGACTGCCATCGGCTTTTCCTCGTTACTGATGAGTGAATACGGGCCCGGGGACTGCCACATAACCACCATTGAAAAATATGAAAAAAGGATTCCCCAGGCAAAGGAAAATTTCAGACGCGCCGGCGCCGAAGACAGGATCAGCCTCCTGGAAGGGGATGCGGCGGATATTCTGAAGGCCCTTCTAGGCCCTTATGACCTGATTTTCATGGATGCGGCAAAGGGGCAGTATATTTTCTTCCTGCCCGAGGTTTTCAGGCTGCTGGCCCCGGGCGGCCTGCTGGTAAGCGATAATGTGCTGCAGGACGGGGACGTGATAGAGTCACGGTATGCGGTCACCCGCCGCAACAGGACAATCCATGCCCGTATGCGGGAGTATCTTTTTGAGCTGACGCATCACCCGGGTCTGGAAACGGTTATCCTGCCGGTGGGGGACGGTGTGGCACTGAGTGTAAAGGGGAATGAGTATGAAACAATGGCGAAGGCCGGAACTGCTGATTCCGGCCAGCAGTCTTGAGGTCCTGAAGACGGCGGTAATCTTCGGGGCGGATGCGGTATATATCGGTGGAGAGGCCTATGGTCTCCGGGCAAAAGCAAAAAATTTTTCCCCGGAAGAAATGGCGGAGGGAATTGCGTTTGCCCACGCTCATCAGGTAAGGGTCTATGTTACGGCCAATATTCTGGCGCATAACGGTGATCTGGAGGGGGCAAGGGCATATTTTGAAGAGCTGCGGGACATGAAGCCGGAAACCTGTGATGCCCTGATTATTTCCGATCCGGGTATGTTTACCCTGGTCCGGGAAGTCTGGCCGGAGGCGGATATACATATTTCCACCCAGGCCAATAACACCAATTACCTGACGTATCTTTTCTGGTGGAAGCAGGGAGCCAGGCGCGTGGTGTCCGCCAGAGAGCTTACCCTGGAGGAGATACGGGACATCCGGGAGCATATTCCCCGGGAGATGGAGATTGAGAGCTTTGTCCACGGTTCCATGTGCATTTCCTATTCGGGGCGCTGCCTGCTCAGCAATTATTTCACGGGACGGGATGCAAACCAGGGAAGCTGTACTCATCCCTGCCGCTGGAAGTATGCGGTGGTGGAAGAAACGCGGCCGGGGGAATATCTGCCGGTCTATGAGAACGAGCGGGGCACTTACATTTTTAACTCAAAGGATTTGTGTATGATAGAGCATATTCCCGAGCTGCTGGAGGCGGGAATTGACAGCTTCAAGATTGAAGGGCGCATGAAAACGGCGCTCTATGTGGCGGCGGTGGCCAGAACCTACAGAAAAGCCATTGACGATTGTCTGGTATCCGAAGAGGCTTACCAAAGCCGGATGCAGTGGTACAGAGAGGAAATCGCCAAGTGCACCTACAGGCAGTACAGTACAGGATTTTATTTCGGCAGGGCGGATGAACACAACCAGATTTACGACAACAGCACCTATGTGAGCGAATACATTTATCTGGGGCTGGTGGAGGAAATACAGGCGGAGGGCGGGAAGCTGCTGGCCCGTATCCGACAGAAAAACAAGTTTGCCGTGGGGGATGCCATAGAGATCATGAAGCCGGATGGAAGCAACGTACCGGTGACGGTGGAGGCAATGTACGATGAGGACGGGGGGGCAGTGGAAAGCTGCCCTCATGCCGGGCAGATCATCCGGGTTTGGCTGTCAGAGGCTCCGGAACCCTATGATATATTAAGGCGGAGCAGCCTGCTTTGAATGTGGCATTTCTCCCGGGCCTGCCGGCCTTGGGACTGCGAGCCGCGGCAGGAACGCGGCAGGGAGATTGGAATGAAAAAAGAAAATTTTTCGCGAATGGCGGTTCACATCCTTGTGCTCCTGTACGGGCTCGCCTGCCTGTGGCTGTATTATATGCAGTCTGTGGCGGATCTTACCGTGGAGGGGGCAATTCCTTATGAGTCCGATCTGCCGCTGCATATCAGCATGATTATAGAGGATGGCTGGTATTACAGCTTTACGGCTTATGCCTACAAAATACTGTATGCGATATTTGGCGGTACTACGGTGGGCATTGCCATTTTTCTGGCACTTTGCTCCCTGGGTACGGTGTACGTAATGGAAGAATTTGTATGCAGGGCAGGGAAATACAGGGAAAAGACATGGTTCACCCTGCTGCTGGCCTTAAGCCTTAATTTTGTGATGCCGGCTTATATCCGGGCTGTGGGGGAATATCGTTATGTCAGCTACCAGTCGGGAAATATCTGGCACAATTCCACTTATATCTGTATGCGTATTGCAGCGCTTGCCGCATTGCTTTGCTATTTCAGGCTGGAAGAAAAGTACAGGGAGGGAATCACCCGGAAGGAATGGTGCATTTTTGCACTGCTGAATATCCTGTGCACCGGTATTAAGCCCAGCTTCCTGCTGGTTTTTTCCCCGGTCATGGGAATATACCTGCTGGCGGATCTGATCAGGAGAGTTCCGCTGAAGCGAATCCTGGCTTTCGGGTCTGCGTTATTGCCCAGCGGCATTGTCATCCTGTGGCAGAATTTCGTCCTTTTCGGGGAGAATACAGGTAACGGTATTGAATTTAAGCCCTGGTTCACCTTTGCCCGCCATGCCGCCGTTACCAAACTGGCGGTGCTCTGCTCCATATTGTTCTGCGGTGCGGTGGTGCTGCTGACACTGCGCCGGCTGGCCGCGGACAGGAAGTATCTGTTTATTGTAATCATGTCGGTGCTTGGTTTCCTGGAGGCCCTCTGCCTGGTGGAAAGCGGGACTCGGTCGGTGGACGGCAATTTTCTCTGGGGTTACAGCTTTTGCCTTTTCGTGCTGTTTGGAATCTGCGCGGTCAGGTGGCTGGAATTCGGCAGTAAAGGCAGACAGGGCGCGGTACGCCTGGCACTGGGGCTTTTATATGGCTGGCATCTTTACTGCGGGTTGTATTTTTTCGTTAATCTGGCAGCAGGGGCAAGCTACTGGATGAAAGGATGAGCAGTAGTAACGGTTCGGCAGAAATTTTTTTTATTTGGGTCTTGCATTTTTCCCCAAATTAATGTATTGTAATCTGTGAACGAAGGTGTTCCATAGTAACGAGGTTACTTTGGGACATTTTTTGCTATATAAGTCCTTCGTTCTGAGGAAAATGAAAAAAGAAAAGAAGCAGGGAGGCATAGGATGAGTGAGAAGCTGAATGTGGAAGACATTTTTGCGAGCAAGGTATTTACCCTTGGAAAGATGAAGGAAAGGCTGCCCAGAAGTACATACAAAGAGATCAAGCAGCTTATGGACCAGGGCGGGGAGCTGTCTCTGGAGACTGCAGATGTGGTGGCGAAGGCCATGAAGGATTGGGCCATGGAGAACGGTGCAACCCATTATACCCACTGGTTCCAGCCCCTGACGGGTATTACTGCGGAGAAGCATGATGCCTTTGTGAGCCATCCGGATGAAGAAGGCAAGATGATTATGGAATTCTCCGGCAAAGAGCTGATAAAGGGAGAGCCGGACGCTTCCTCCTTCCCTTCCGGCGGGCTTCGGGCAACCTTCGAGGCCAGAGGCTATACAGCCTGGGATATTACGTCTCCTGCATTTTTAAAAGAAGACGCTACCGGGGTGATTCTCTGTATTCCCACCGCATTTTGCTCCTATACCGGCGAAGCGCTGGATAAGAAGACGCTGCTGCGTTCCATGGAGGCCATTAGCCAGCAGGCTCTCCGTATCGTGAGGCTCTTCGGCAATACCGGGGCCACAAAGGTGGTGGCCAGTGTGGGGCCGGAGCAGGAGTATTTTCTGGTAGACAGGGAGAAGTATCTGCAGCGTGAGGATCTGATCTTTTCCGGGAGAACTCTTTTCGGCGCCCCTGCGCCTAAGGGGCAGGAGCTGGAAGATCACTATTTCGGCACCATCCGCGAGAGAGTGGGTTCTTATATGAAGGATCTGAATGTGGAACTGTGGAAGCTGGGGGTGACTGCAAAGACCCAGCACAATGAAGTGGCGCCCGCCCAGCATGAGCTGGCCCCCATCTATGAGACGGCCAATATTGCGGTGGATCATAACCAGCTGGTAATGGAGACCATGAAAAAGGTTGCCGGACGCCACGGCATGACCTGTCTGCTTCATGAGAAGCCCTTTGCCGGCATGAACGGTTCCGGCAAGCATAATAACTGGTCCCTGGGCACGGACAACGGTGTAAACCTGCTGGATCCCGGGGATACGCCCAATGAAAATATCCAGTTCCTGCTGGTGCTTGCCTGCATCATGAAGGCTGTGGATACCCATGCGGATCTGTTGAGACAGAGCGCATCCGATGTTGGCAATGACCACCGGCTGGGAGGCAACGAGGCTCCTCCGGCCATCATCTCCATGTTCCTTGGAGAGCAGCTGGAGGATGTGGTGAAGCAGTTAATTGAAACCGGTGAAGCAGCTCATCTGATTGAGGGCGGCAAGCTGGAGACCGGCGTTTCCACCCTCCCTGATTTCGAGAAGGATGCCACGGACAGAAACAGGACCTCTCCCTTTGCCTTTACCGGCAATAAATTTGAATTCCGTACCGTGGGATCAGCGGATTCCATTGCCAGTCCCAATACCACATTAAATGCCATTGTGGCGGAGGCCTTTTGCGAGGCGGCTGACATCCTGGAGAAAGCGGATAACTTTGAGCTGGCGGTTCATGACCTGATTAAGGAATACATGACAAAGCACCAGAGAATAATGTTTAACGGAGACGGTTATGCCCACGAGTGGATAGCGGAAGCGGAGAGGCGGGGACTTCCCAACATTAAGTCGATGGTGGAGGCGGCATCCACCCTGACCACAGACAAGTCAATCAGGCTGTTTGAGAGATTCGGTATTTTTACCAGGGCGGAGCTGGAATCCCGTGAGGAGATTACCTATGAAACCTATGCGAAAACAATTAATATTGAGGCTCTGACCATGATTGACATGGCGGGCAAGAAATATATTCCGGCGGTGATTCGATATACCAGGTCTTTGGCGGATACGGTAATTGCCGTGAAGGAGGCGGGCGTGGATGCTTCCGTGCAGACAGAGCTTCTGGACAGTGTCACCGTGCGGCTTTCGGCGGCAAAGGCGGCTCTTGACAAGCTGAAGAAGGCAGTGGAGACTGCCGCGGCCATGGAGGATGTAAAGGCCCAGGCATTTTACTACAAGGATACGGTGAAAACGGTTATGGAAGAGCTGCGGACTCCCATCGATGAGCTGGAGATGATGGTGGATAAGAGCGTGTGGCCCGTACCCGGCTACGGCGAGCTGACCTTTGAGGTCTAGAATCGGCAGGGAAACCTGATGCGGAGATTCACAGGGCGGGACTGTTGATACAGGATCGCCCTGTGAACGTTTCTCAAAAGGAAGCAGGGTAGAAAATTTTTTGCTGTTTTTGATTTTTTTTGAAATTTTCTATTGCAAATCGGGAATACTTCGTGTATAATTCATCAAGTAGCAGAGATAGGGCTATCGCCAAACGGTAAGGCAACGGACTCTGACTCCGTCATTTCAAGGTTCGAATCCTTGTAGCCCTGCGCAGCAGGGGTTGCCCTGCTTCAGAACCCCGGTGGAGAGATTCATCGGGGTTAATTTTTGTAGTAAAATCAAGGGTTTGCGGGGTTTGGGGCTGTAAATTATTCTATGGGTATGGAAAATGCCATCAGTAACATTTTACTGGTTTTTCGGTAAAAATCCGCCTTTTTGAGAATGGATAGGTCAATTCATAGGTCAATTTATACTGCGAGCCAAGGGAACTTTCTGTAATCTGTAACGAAAGACCGCCAGCCATATATGCACGTCTTGACGGGTTCGTAAATTCGGGCGGTCTTGAGTATAAAATGGCGGGTAAGGCCGGATAACAGCGGGATTCGTGGTGCTTTTCAATAGTAGTTCCCTTAAATGGGCATTTATCTGTAAGGCAGACGGTTGATGAAATCAACTAAATCTTCTTTTTTGATCAGATAACGTCCATCCAGTATCATGGCGCGCAGCCGTCCGGATTGGATATGGTCTAATATCCGGTTCTTTCCCATGTGCAATATTTCCTGAGCCTGTCTTCTTGTCAATAGCTCCGGGTAATCTTCTAACATATCTTTTCGGTCTCCTTATGTCTTTAGAAAATATTGGCCGTACTGGCCAGACTGGTTTGTGTCGGTTTGAGATTGGTTGTCTCGGACTTCTGTAGCTGCCCCTTTCTGTTTTAGTTCCGGCTGAATTTTCCGGCCAGGTAATCTCTGAAATCATTGGCTTTAATCTGCCATTTGTCGCCAATCTTCTGGGCGGGAAGCTGCCCGGACTGTATAAGCCTGTATGCGGTGGTCTTCCCTATGTGCAGGAGAGGGCAGATGTCTTCCAGTAATAAAAGTTCTTCGTTCGTCATTTCGGTGGCTCCTTTCTTTTTATTTCAGTGTTTGATAAGAAATTGTACATAAACTTTAAGTTTGCTGTTTTGCTGTAAATTTTAAAAAATTTTGGATAGACAGGTGGCTAAAGAGAATGAAAAATGATATACTGAAAGGGTACAGAAGGGAGATTTTATGAAAGAAACTAAAATACAATGGCATTCAGCTTTTGTGTCTGCTATGAGTCTGGATTTTAGACCAGACAGAGCCGATTTGATTTTTGAGAAAGAATACAATCTGAACACGAAACCGTTGGAGATTGACTTGCTGGTCATTAAAAAAGAAGATTTCGTCCAAATTGCCAGCGAAATAGGAAAGCTTTTTAAAGGGCATAATATCATGGAGTATAAATCTCCGGAAGACCATTTGGATATAGATACCTTTTACAAAACGCTGGCGTATGCCTGTCTCTATAAATCTTATGGAAAGACTGTTGATGCTATAAAGGCAGAGGATATTACAATATCCGTTCTCAGGGAGGCAAAGCCGATAGAGCTTTTTCGCTATCTTGAAGGGCATGGATGCAAGGTGACGAAAGTTTATGAAGGAATCTACTATGTTGAGGGAAAGACATGGTTTCCCACACAAATAGTCGTGACAGGCGAACTGGACCAAGATGCACATATCTGGCTGAAAGGCTTGTCCGGAAACCTGGAAAAGGGTGACATACAGAAAATGATGGCCGAAAGGAACCATATGACAGAAAAAGCCGATAGGGAGCTGGCAGATTCTGTTTTGGAAGTAAGTATTAGCGCAAATAGGAAAATAGTCGAAGAGTTGATAGGAGATGAGAGTATGTATGAAGCGTTGATGGAAATTATGGAGCCGAGAATAAAGCAGAGAGAAGATGCTATTATGAAAAAAGGCATCCAGGATACGGTAGATACCTTGAG
>CAJTKW010000039.1 GCA_910577035.1 uncultured Acetatifactor sp. | reverse complement strand
GGGCGCAGGATCGGGGCAGACGGCAGGCATACGGGAGAGAATCAGACAGTAAGGAAGAAAATTACAGATAGCTTTTCTCCTGCAGATGGATTATACTGTATCATAAATAAATAGCAGGTATGGGGAAAAAGAAAGGGTTACCACCTCTATTCCTGCCAAAGTGGAAAATGTGGAAGCATTTATGGAGCAGTTTGCAAAAACATATAGTGAAATAAACGTGCTGGCTGAATCAAAAAGCAGGTGCTGATGCACGGTGTTGTGTGTTTACGGCAGATGATCCGGAAGGGGAAGGAAAGAACATTATGGAACGAATTGTGATTCATGGAGATGAAAAAGAGATTATTGGCGAATTGTCAAACTACATAAATCCCGATGATGTAAGAATAGTTGTCCGCAGTCTGCCGGTTTTTCGTGAGCTGATAGAGGATGACGAGACTCTGGAGATCAGGAAAGGATCCCAGGAGCAGGGAAGCGGCATGGCGTTTGTGATACCTAAAACAAATTATTACATAAACCTGAAAGTGACAACGATTGCGTTTATAGGGCTTATATTGGATATTGCCTTTGCAGAGGGTTTTGCAGCGTTTATATTGGGCCTTTTTGGTGTTACAGCTGATGTAATCAGAAAGCTGTCTGATACGGAAAAGTGTGTTTTGCTTTTCGTAAAGGAAGACGCTGTTCTGCCTAACGAAGGGAAATATACGTTGAGGGATTCACTGCCCTGTATCAATTATGCGCGTGAATGTGGATGCCGCCAGTATGATAAATGCGGTTTGTCAGAAGAAACGCTTACAGCCACCGTGCAAAAACTGTTGGAGAAGAGCATTATCAAACAGACAGGAAATTCACTGGAATACAGATTTTAACCAAAAAATATGCAGAGGATGCGGATGTGATAAAGGACGATTTGGATAAGGAGAAGCTGGTGGCTGATTTTTTTGTGGGACATGAGTCAGAACCCCTCGTCATGGCACCTGAAGATTTTTTCCTTATTAAGAAAAATGGTATTCTGGATGCAGATATTGTACTGGAGCTGCAGTCAGAGGTAGAAACCGCTCTGGGCAAAGGCTGCTTTGTAATCATCAACGATGAAGACATAAATGCCTGTGCAATGGAAAAGGATGGAGTGCCCATAATAGCTTTATATGCCGGAACAACTCAGAAGATGCTCTGCGATGCGTGCATTATGATGCTGAGCGATGAGTTCCTGCCAGAGGTAGGGGACATGGATGCATGCTATCACAATATCAGTTTGGATGACCATGGAATGAGAACGGAGGGAAAAAATAATTCTGTGGTGACTGTTGATATTTCCGGAGATTATACCAGGGAAGCGGTGGGATATATGATTGCAAGCCTGGCAATTCATTTTATTGTCTACCATGAACTGGGGCATCATAAGCTGGGACATATAAAAAATTTAAGAGAAAAATATGGCCTTTTTTATCAGGAAGCATCGCATACAGATATTTCAGAGGGATATGAGGAAGAAAGAAAACAGATGGAATTAGAGGCAGATTCCTACGCAGCTGACCTGATTGTGGAGAAAATGGATTCGCTGATGGAGCGGTGGGGCGAATATCTGGATATTGACTTTGGGTATTCTGAAATGTTTCAGCTGCTGATACCTGCGCTTGTTATCATGAAAGAAAATCTGCCGGTGGAAGCGTATTCCGTTCAGGAAATTGAAAGCAGCTTTTACTATCCTAACATTATAAGGATTTCACTCATTGCCATGCTGGTGGCAAGGAAGCCCCATATAAAGAAGGTTCTCTGGAATGATATTTCGGCTATGTTTCTGGAAGATGAAGAATACAGAAAACAATTCGAAGAAGAAAATGATATGGTTGTTTTGGATGAGTCCGGTAACCTGATAGAGCGGGCTTATGACTACTTTTATGCCCTGATGATTGGGGGGACAGAGCAGATATATACAAGTATTTTTGTGGGAAATTATTCACCGGCAATGTTCCAGGCTGATATAAAGGCAATGATCTGGTTTCGCTATTTGTATAAATAATTTTTGTTGACCGGCATTAGGGCATATGGATTTGTTTGCTGGAAGCTGGAGGTTTCTTCTGCTGGTGGAAGAAGTCTCCGGCTTTTTGTTTGTGGCCGTTTTTTGGAGAGAACTCTTACCAGGGGAAAGTTGTAATTGCGGTAGAAAAATTTTTACAGGCATTGCCTGCCAGAGTTATCGGGATGTTCTGATGCCTTCGATTGTGTGGAGCGAGAAGTTAGAGGAATATGGATCTAAGTTCTGGATCCGGAACACAGTAACTATTGTCTTGCTGGAGGAGAAATGATAGACAGGAATGTCAGGTCTTTCAATCCGGGTAAAAGAGAAGCTATTTGGTATATATGTGGTTGTATAGTACAGGGAGAAAACAGAGAATGTCGTCTCTCTTTTTTATGTGAGAAATATAGGAAAAGAGTGAATAATTTGATATAGAAAAAAAGAAGCAGAAAATAAAATAAACCTATATAGGCGATTACGGCTGCAACAGGGAGGTCGGCATGATTTACAAAAGTATCAGGCCTGGCAGGATTTGGCTGGACACAGAAGGGAAAAGGATACAGGCGCATGGAGGTTCCGTAATATATATTGACGGTACTTATTATTTTTATGGAGAAAATAAAGAAAAAACAGATGGGAAAAATGGTATCTGGCATTGGGGGGTCAGAGCATACGCATCCAGGGACTTATATAATTGGGAAGACAAGGGTTTGATTATTCCGCCGGAATTGGATGATGAGGATTCGTCCCTGCATCCAAAATCCATGATGGACCGACCGCATATCATATACAATGCCCGCACAAAAAAATATGTGGCATGGCTGAAAATCATGCATAAGGATGGGAAGCAGACTGCAACGGTTCTTATTGCGGACAGTTTTTTAGGACCATACAGGAAGGTCAGAGAGTGGATGGAGCCTCTTTCTATGTCGGCAGGTGATTTTGACCTTGCCGTAGCGCCGGACGGTAAAGCTTATTATTATTTTGAACGAGTTCACTCAGAGACAATATGTGCGGATTTAACAGAAGATTATACAGACGTAACGGGTTTCTACAGCACGCATTTTCCGCATCCGGCACCTCCTTATGTGCGGGAAGCGACGGCACATTTTGTACGAAATCATAAGCATTACCTGATTACCAGCGGTACTACGGGTTATATGCCGAATCCATCGGAAGCGGCGATAGCTGATACCTGGCATGGTCCGTATACAGTTTTGGGAAATCCCCATCCCGCTGATACGACAAATACATCGTTCCATTCTCAAATATCCTCTGTGTTTAAGGTGCAGGGGAAAAAAGATTTATATATTGCATGTGCGGACAGATGGCAGCCGAATCATATGGACATTTCGTATGAGCGGTATGAAAAAATGTTTGTCATGCTGTTTGACCCTTATGCGGATCAGGATGAGCTTGACTGTATAATGCGGGATCATCCCAATGACCTTAACGCAAATACTTCCATAGCTGATTACATATGGCTGCCGCTGCGATTTGTGGAGCCATGTACAGAATATCCTCATGGTATGGTAGTGATTGACTGGAAAGAGGAATGGAGAATTGAAGATTATGAGTAAGTTTTATGAAAATATTTGTGTAAAAAATATTGGTGCTGTGGAAAATGAGAAAATAATGGAACGGATGAAATCGGAAATCAGAACGAGGAGGAAAGGATGAGAAGGGAAGCGTTTTATCAGGATTGGTTATTTGGAAAGAAGGGAAAAGAAAAGAGGAAGATTAATTTGCCTCACGATGCCATGCAGGAACAGGGAAGAAGCCCGGATGCGCCTGCCGGAAATAGCAGCGGCTTTTTTGTGGGCGGATGTTACGAATATGAGAAGAAATTTTTTGTACCGGAGGAATGGCGGGACAAAATTATTCTGCTGGAATTCGAAGGAGTTTATCCCGGTGCGAAAGTGAGTTTGAACGGTGAGTTGGCGGGGGAGTGCAGATACGGTTATAATTGCTTTCGTATTGCTTTGAAGGAACTGATATATGGAACGGAAAATACGGTGTCTGTGGAAGTGGATAATCGGAACCAGCCTAACAGCCGCTGGTATACCGGAGCCGGAATCTACCGCCCGGTATGGCTGCTGTCCGGGGATAAGTGTCATATTCTTCCGGACGGGGTGAAAGTAACTACCATCTGCCATAATCCTGCATGTATTTTGGTTGAGACGGAAACCAGTATGGATGAAGTCAATGAAGGTGAAGCTGGTTTGGGTGAGGCAGGGCAGAACGAACTGAGAGTCTGTATCTATGAGGGAGAAAACAAAATAGTCGAAGCAAATGGGAAGAAAACAAACATAGAGATTCCTCAGGCAAAGCTTTGGAGTGCGGAGCATCCATATTTGTATCGGTGTGAAGTTTCCCTTTATCGAAACGGGAAACTCAGAGATGTAGAAAGTACATATTTTGGGGTTCGCAAATTGGAATGGTCTTCCGATGGCTTAAAGGTCAACGGAGAGAAAGTATTGTTAAAAGGCGGCTGTATTCATCATGATAATGGTATTTTGGGGGCCCGCAGCTTTGAGGTATCAGAATACCGCCGAATTTGGAAGCTGAAGGAATTCGGGTTTAATGCGATTCGTTCCGCCCACAATCCACTGTGTAAAGCGGCATTGAAGGCTTGTGATGAACTGGGTATGTATGTGATGGACGAGCTTTGGGACGGCTGGGACAAGGCAAAGACCAAGTATGATTATGCCGGGGATTTCCCGAAACATTATCAGGAAGACATTCTGATTCAGGTGAGAAAGGATTATAACCATCCGTCTGTCATTCTGTATTCCATAGGAAATGAGGTGACAGAGCCGGCGAAACCGGAAGGTGTGGAGCTGTGCGGGAAAATAGCGCGGCGGATAAAGGAACTGGATGATACCCGTCCTGTCACGGCGGGAATCAATCTGACACTGCTCTATATGGCGACTCTGGAGAACAATCCGCTGGAAGCGGGAACCGGGGCGGCGCCTGCGGTGGGGAAGATGGATTCAACGGCTTACAACAAAATGGTGGCGGAGATGGGGAATCGGATGACTCTGGCGGCAGCTACGGAGCCTGCGGATAAAATATCCGAGCCTGTTTTCAGACTGTTGGATATAGCGGGCTATAATTATGCCACCAGCCGTTATGCGCTGGAAGGAAAACTACATCCGGAGAGGATTGTAGTGGGCAGCGAAACATATCCTTACGAGATTCTGAAGACCTGGAAACTGGTGGAGAGCTGTCCGTATTTGATAGGGGATTTTATGTGGACGGCCTGGGATTACCTGGGAGAAGCCGGCATAGGTGGGTGGTCTTATGACGCAGAGGATAGGGGCTTTGAAAAAAGATACCCCTGGCTGCTGGCAGATGCGGGCGCTCTGGATATTCTGGGAAACGATAATGCCCAGGCCGGTATGGCTGCCGTTGCCTGGAGGGCCGGAAAGGATCCTTATATTGGTGTGTGTCCGGTAAACCATCCCGGTGTGACGGCTGCCCGGGCGATCTGGAGAGGAAGTAATGCGCTTCCACACTGGTCATGGCAGGGCTGCGATGGCAATGAGGCTCAGGTGGAGATTTACAGCCTTGCAGCGGAAGCGGAGCTTTTTATAAATGGCAGATCGGTGGGGAAGCGGCTTTTGGAAGAAGGGAAGGCGGTATTCTGCACGGTTTATGAACCGGGGGAATGCAAGGCAGTGGTTTATGATACGGAAGGGAAGGCTGTGGGAGAAAGCTGCCTGCGGTCCGCAGAAGGGGAGATAAAAGTCAGAATTTTGCCGGAGGCAGATTTCCACGGCGGCGAGTGTGTACTGCCGGACGGATGTTTTCTGTGCAGAAACAATATCCTGTACCTGGACATTTCCCTTGTGGGAGAGAACGGAGAGATTGAATGCAACGCAGACCAGTGGCTGGAGATATTCGTGGAGGGAGGCGAGCTGCTGGCATTTGGCAGTGCAAGACCGAAGACGGAGGAAGGGTATCTGGCAGGAGGCTGTACGACGTATTATGGCAGGAGCCAGGCGGTGGTGAGGGCGCTTTCGGAAAAACTCCGGGTAACGGTAAAAGGAAAGAATTCGGAAAAAACGGAATGTAAAATTATAATAGAATCCGGCAGCAACCGGGAGGGAGCCTGAAAAAGGAATCCGATTGTCTGACGCCAAAACAGGACAAACGGGACCGACAGATGAAAAGGAGACAGTATGAATGGAAAAAAGAGTTATATCTGTAATCCGCTGAATATCGTTTACCGCTATCAGTTTATCAGGAATCCTGTGGACGGCTCCATTGATGTGAACAGGGAGGCGGCCGATCCTTCCCTGATATGGTTTCAGGGAAAATATTATCTGTTTTCTTCTATGAGCCTGAGTGTTTTTGTGTCGGAAGATTTGGCGGAATGGAAAAGTTATCCCCTGCCACGGGAACTGCCGTTGTACGGTTATGCCCCGGATGCCAGAGTCTGTGGAGAATATGTGATTTTCTGTGCCAATGAAAGTGAGCAGATCTGTCATTTCTACCGGACGAAGGATATTCTTAAAGGCCCTTACGAGAAAATAGAAGGCACTTTTGCCTTTTCTGATCCGAATTTATTTCAGGATGATGACGGACGCGTGTATTTATACTGGGGATTATCCTGTAAAGAGCCTATTTACGGCATAGAACTGGATCCCGATACGATGAAACCATTGGGGGAAAAACATGAGTTGATCAGCGGAACTCCTTTCCAAAACGGTTATGAACGCATTGGTGAGGATAACAGCACTTTTCCCTGCGGTGAACAGGAACTGGAGGCACGGTTTCAGGCGGCTTTGCGGGAGCGTGGTCTTACAGAGGGCAGCCGGATACCCGCTTCCCTGGCGGATTTGATGAAAGACATGCTGCGCGATGCGCCTTATATAGAAGGGGTATGGATGAATAAATTCGGCGGGAAATACTATTTACAGTACGCGTCGCCTGGAACTCATTTTAATGTTTACGGGGACGGGGTGTATGAGGCGGATGCGCCGCTGGGAACTTTTGCTCCGGCAAAAAATAATCCTTATTCCTTTCAGCCGGGGAGTTTCTTCCCGGGAGCGGGCCATGGTTCCACCTTGGAGGATGGGGCGGGAAATCTATGGCATGCCTCTACCATGCGAATCAGTGTAAACCATCCGTTTGAACGGCGTATCGGACTGTGGCCGGCAGGGCTTGACAGAGACGGCGAATTGTTCTGTAACCAGCGTTATGGTGACTGGCCGATTGCCTTAGAAGACGTAAAAGGAAATGTTTGGGCTCCCCCTCCATGGTATCTGCTGAGTTTCGGCAAGAAAGCATTGGCATCTTCGTCTGCGGAAGGTAACGGGCCGGAGAAGGCGGTGGATGAAAATGTACAAACCTGGTGGCAATCGGAGCCCGGCGGACCGGAGAATGGTAACAGGGAAAAACATACTGCGGAATGGCTGCTGATTGATTTGGGGGCGGTCTGTGAAGTACATTGCATACAGATCAATTTTGCGGACAATAAAAAAAGTATTCAAATACCAGAAGGATATTCTGAAAAAATCCATGAAAAGGAAAACCGTTATATAGAAGAAAACAAGGTCTATACCAGGTGGACTCTGGAGGGATCCATAAGCGGCCGGAATTTTTTCCTGATAGAGGATAAATCGCAGGCAGAGACGGATCTGTCCCATGATCTGATTGTCCGCGAAAGCGGAATGATGGCACGGTTTATTCGATTGAATATATTGGAGCTTCCCTATGGGCAGAGGGCCTGTGTATCCGGTCTGCGTATCTTTGGAAAGGCCAGAGGAAACAGGCCGGGGGAGCCGGCTTTTCAGGCGGTCAGAGTCTCTGATCTGGATATGAAGGTCAGTATTGAGGAAAGCGCAGAGGAATGGGAAGGATTGGCGGCGGAAACGGGAAGAGCTTTGGGATACCTTATCCTCTGGGGACATAATCCTGAAAAGCTGTACCATAGTTATTTGACTTATGACAGGCAAAAACGAATCGGAGCACTTGTGAAAGGACAGAAATATTATGTCAGAGTGGATGCCTTTAATGAAGCGGGAATCACACACGGAGCCGTAATAAAGGAAGTGAGTAATTTGACACAAAAATCTGTTTCCTGATATCAGAGACGGAAACAGGGGAATATAATGGATGCATAGTAAGGGAAGGAATCATCGACAGGTCATTCTGGAACGGTTCGACAGGAACAGAGATGGAAGAAACAAACAGTTTTGGTTGAAGAAGGAGGTATTGTATGAAATGGAATAAAAAATTAGCTGTAATATTGTTTTCCGGAATCATTGCGATAACGGCCACAGCCTGCGGCGGTTCCGGGGGAGGGGCTGACGATGCCCACACCTATAGTGTCTGGCTTTATAATGCGCAGGATTCATCTTATTATACAGATTATGCCGAAAACCCGGCCCTTCAATATCTGCTGGGCAAAGAGTGGAATGGAGAAAAAATCAGTCTGGAATTTCTGGTACCTCCGCTGGGAAGCCAGCAGAATAACTTTGAAACCATGATGACAAGCGGGGACTTCCCCACCATGATGATGAACACCGTGGCGGATGCGGCTCCTAAAATGTATGAATCGGAAATGATTCTGGACATTACGGAGCTGGTGGAAACTTATATGCCGAATTACAGTGCTTTGCTGGCATCCAATCAGGAACTGAGAAATAAGTCGGTTTTCCATATCGATGGTGAAGATCGGACACTGGCACTCTACATAGCTAACGAAAATGCTCCATATCATTACACGGGTATGGTGTACAGGCGAGACTGGATTGCAAAATATGGAACTAACCCTGTCACGGGAGAGGCATTCAGCGGTGGATATACAGACCCTGAGAATGTGGACAGCTGGGAGGATAATGTGGTGTTTCCCAGCGGAGGAACCGATCCGGTGTATATCAGCGATTGGGAGTGGATGTTTGAAATCTTTACCAAAGCCCAGGAAGAATTGGGAATCACAGATTCCTATTGCACGAGTATATACTATACGGGCTATGACTGGAGCGGCGGGTTGACGGGCAGTTTCGGAGAGTCGGATATGGTTTGGTACAAAGGATCTGACGGTACTGTGAAATATGGCGGAGATTCTGATTCCACAAGGGCCTATTTTCAATGCCTGAACAAATGGTATGAGAACGGTTGGCTGGATCCTGATTTCAATGAAAGAACCGGGGATATGTTTTACAGCATTGATGCCACATCCGTAAGGCAGGGCAAGGTAGGTATGTGGCAGGGCCTGGAGAGTGACCTGGGAGGAAGGCTTGACCTGAAGGACGGCGGTTATACGGAAGGAATCTATGTATCAGCCTGTGCGTGGCCAATCAATGATGTTTACGGAACGGAAAGCTGTAAGAATGTGGAACCCTGGTGTACATCCGCATCAGCCTCTCTCGTGGGTCCGGGATTCTTTATTATGGAGGGCGCGGAAGAAAAAGATTTGGCAACGCTCCTTACTTTCCTGGATTATCTGTACTCCGAGGAAGGCTCCGTGATCCGCAGCCTTGGCCTGAATACAGAGCAGCTGGCGGAAGTGGATTCGGATTTTTATGAAAAATACGGATTGTCGCAAGGCGCTTATACAATAGGGGAGGATGGACGCTATGCGCTTGACAGTATTCTGTCTTCTGATTCCGGCGGCCTGACAGTAGCTGTCAATGTGGATAAACTTCCGGGAGTGGAACTGGTTGGAAGCGTGGATTATGGCTATGCGCCGACCTATGAGCACAGTATGGATTTGTGGCTGCAACATGAAAATCAGGGACAGCTCTGGGGAAGCGATGCTTTGAACAATATGTCTTCGGAGGATTCCAAGACAGTGAGTGATGCTCTTACAAAGGTGTTGAATTACATGGAGCTTCATGCATACGAGTTCATTAAAGGAATAAAGGACATTGATGATGACAAGGAATGGAATACCTGGTGTACCATGCTGGGAAAAATGAATTATCAGAAGATTATAGATATTTTACAGCCATATGTGGATGAATATCCGGATTTGTAAAAAAGGAATACCGTTTGCCTTATGTTTTCCGGAAAGGAGTATTTATGTCAAAAGTTAAGGTTTCGGCAGGAAATAAGTCGGGATGGAAACAGGATATACACCGAAATTGGCCGATATATGCCATGTTTCTTCCCTGTGCCATATTTCTGATTGTGCTCTGCTATATCCCCATGTTTGGGATTGTTATGGCTTTTGAGGATTTCGAGGTACGAAAAGGTTTCTTCGGAAGTACATGGGTCGGATGGAAAAACTTTATCGATCTGTTCAGCGGGGGAGAGTTTCTTTCGGCCTTGCGCAATACCGTGTGCATTGCGCTGTTGAAAAATACATTGGGGTTTGTCGCTCCGATTGTGTTTGCTTTTTTACTGAGTATGCTCAGGAGTAAAAAATATAAGAGAACGGTGCAGACATTTTCTTATCTTCCCAATTTCGTGGCGGCGGTGGTGGTATGTTCGCTGATGGTGGAATTTTTTGCGAAAGACGGCCCCATAACCATGCTGCTTACAAAGCTGGGGGCGGAAAATCAGAACTGGTTGGCAAATAACAAGATTCCCGTGTTCTGGATATTGTATGTGCTGATGGGAATCTGGCAGGGGATCGGCTGGGGTTCCATTATGTATGTGGCTGCCATTTCCACAGTCAACGGTGATCTGCATGAGGCGGCAGCCATAGATGGGGCGTCCCGGCTCCAGAGGATGGTGAAGATTACTCTTCCCTGTATTATGCCTACAATTATTATGATGTTTGTCACGAATATCGGGCTGAGCTTTGCCGCCGGGTATGACAGTATTCTTTTGCTGTATATGCCCTCTACCTATAATGTGGCGGATACCGTATATACCTATACTTACCGGTTGGCTTTTGGAAGCGGCGGGGCGAATTATGGTTTATCCGCGGCATCCGGACTGTTTCAGTCTGTGGTGGGAACTGCATTGCTGCTGACATCTAACTATCTGAGCAAGAAGGTAAGCGATGGAGCTTCTCTGTTCTGATAAACATTATAAGGGGAACGGTAGGCTGCACTGCATAGATTGACAGGAAGAGGAGTATATCATGAGAAAGAAAAAAGTGGATATAAATGATGACAATAGAATATCCTCCATGGTCGAACATCCGAGTGTGGGCGACAGAATTGTGGATGTAATAGTGATTATTCTGTGCGGACTGGTGGGTTTTTGTTGTCTGGTGCCTATGTGGCATGTGCTTATGGCGTCTATCTCCGATGGAAAGACATTACTCAGCCACTCCGGAGTGGCCTGGCTGCCGCAAGGGAAAATAACACTGGATGGATACAGTCATATTTTTAAAGACAGCAGTGTCCTGACGGGGTATATGAATACAATTTTTTATACGGTTGCTTCTACTGTCCTGGGGTTTTTTATTTCCTGTACTGCGGGCTATGCCATGAGCCGGCGGACGAAGCTGCAGACTGTAATGATTCTGGGGGTTATGTTTACCCTGCTGTTCGGCGGTGGTATGGTGCCTACCTATATGGTAATCCGCAAGCTGGGATGGGTGGGAACCCGATGGGCTTTGATTGTTCCCGGGTGTACGAACGCAATGTTTATCATCATGATGATGAATGCGTTTAAGGCGGTCCCCCAGGAAATGTATGAGGCTGCGAGAATTGACGGAGCGGGGCATTTTCGCACTATGTCCCAGATTATGTTGCCGCAGGCAATGAATCTTGGCTCGGTTATTATCCTGAACAGTGTGGTGGGACAATGGAATGCCTGGCTGCAGGCATCCATCTATGTGCCAAACAACAGAAAACTTTGGCCGTTGCAGCTTTTTATCCGGGAGATTACGGCAAATAATGAGAATTTTTTACAGACTTCCAATCCCGATTATAGCAGATACCTGATTCGCTATGCGGTGATTATGGCAGCCAGCCTCCCTATTATCATCCTGTTTCCTTTCTTTCAGGACAAACTGGAAAAAGGAGTTATTGCAGGAGGAATTAAAGGTTAAGGTAGAAAGTTTGTCTGTGCTTTTCAGGCAGGCATAATGTGATGCATGAAATGGGCAGGAGCTATACCGCACGAAAGGCGGTGTACATACAGGGTCGGTAAATCAATAGCGGCCTGTAAATTTAGCGGAAATTCGTAAAAAAGAATGCTGAAGAATGGAGGAATGAACATGAAAAAGAAAATGATTTCACTGTTTATGGGGGCGGCGTTGTGCCTGTCCTTACTTATGGGTTGTGGAAAGGATGGAACATCCGATTCGTCACCGGAAGGAAATTCGGATTCTGTTTCAGAATCCACATCGGAGTCTGAAGGGGAGGCATCCAATGAGGAAGCGGGTAATCAGGAAGCAGCTTCTACTGACCCATTGGAAATGATCACGCAGGGGTATTATACTTATTATTTTGATGCGGATGGCATGGATTTTGTGGCTTACTTCCACTTTTATGAAGAACAGCCGGTTCTGGGCAGCGTATTTTATGCAGGCTTTGCCAACAATGGAATTACGATTGTGGGTACCTATACTGTAGAAGAAGCGGAGATCACCTATAATTGCGCTCCTGGCAGGTCAGAAGATATGGTTTCGGGGACGGCCCCCTACACGGTAACTTTCTATGACTTTCAGGGCAGTGAATTGGGCAAATGCGGTTTTGACGGAAATGTGCTGTACAATGACTCGGCTGTGAGCAATGAAGGATTAGGGGTGGCGAACGTATTCTTCAACCATGATACGGATGCAGCTTCTCCCTATCAGGCAGTCTATGAAGATGAAGTAGGAGTACCGTACCTGGACTTTGTGGCGGAAGAGCCTACATCTACATTGACGTTGTACCACAATGCCGCTTATATGGATATGATGGGAATGATGATTGAAGGAACATGGTCCATGGAAGAGAGTGCAGAAGGGTATGTTTATACGCTGAAGCCTGATTCGGATACAGATACGGGAGCCGTGGTGGTTGTAGCAGCGGATGAGAGTACGGCAGTTTATACGCCGGATGGCGGAGAGGCAGTGGAATTGTATAATACAGCCAGCCTGGGACCTAAGGCAGTATATTCCCTGTCCGGTATATCGCCGCTTGAAGGCGTGGGGGATGTGGAGATCAGCGGTACACTGTATGATGACGGCTCGGTGGAAGTGTATGCATCTATCTACGGAGCATCTTCCGAACTTGACAAGGGTACATGGACTCGCAACGATGACGGAACGGTCAGCCTGGAGATGGAACATGCAGGCGCGATGACCAGTGTCGTAGCTGAGGGCGGTATGACTCTGCGGTATCAGTTCCCGGAGACAGGAACCATAGGGGACGTGGACACGGAGCTTACTCTGACAGAGGCCGGAGAGACGGCAAAAGCAGAATATACTATGACTTCGGGTGTTTACGGCGAAAATAACGAATACCATATTGACGGTGTCCTTTCCGAAGACGGGACTGTCAGTTTGACGATTACCGCATACGACGCATTTACGGCGGAGTTGGATAACGGTACATGGACTATGGAAGACGGTGTGTTCACTTTCCGATTTGGATTTGCTGGCGAACTGAAATCTGAGTCCACGGAGAAAGGTACAGTGCTTCGATATGTTCTGACAGGATTGGAAACCGGGGACGTTGATCAGGAACTGGTGATTTCAGCAGCAGAGTAAGGGCATCCGTGAATTGACAAACCGTCCGGGAGAGCATTGATCTGGATTCCCGGGCGGTTTGATCGATTTTTAAAGGGACGACAGGAGGATATTGCATAATACGAGGAGGAAAGACCATGACAGGAACGTTGAAAAAGGGGTTGGCGATATTGATGGCACTCTTTTTGGGGATGCAGATATGGCCTGTGACTGTAGAAGCGTCTGCAGTCAATTTGCCGGAAGGTATGCTCTCGGACCAGGGGGACGGTATTGTCTGGCTGGATGCCAGCGTAACAAATCCGGATGATTATCTGAATATTGTGGGATTTGAGATTACTTTTAAGCTGCTTGAGGAAGGCGTGTATGGCGGCGGGGCAAAGGTAAATCTGCTGTTTTTTGCCACAGGAGAAAATACGATAGATGATTTGGAGATGACCTATGATGAGGGTACAGGGTTTCCTTCCTTTGTGCACAATGTGGATGAAATCGTGACGGTTGGATCCGGGGAGGCGTCTTTTCTTGCAGGTATGTTTTTCTCCAATGGTATGGACATCGGAGCACTGAGCGTGGGAGAGAGCAAAACAATAACCTATGAAGGAACGAAAGCGTTATTTTCGGAGGACTGCAGCGTGATAACCGCTTTCTCATATACCGGAGGCTTTGAAATTGAGAGTATAGACTGGATTGTGGGGGTGCCTGAGGGCAGGGAAGATCAGGTCACTTTGGATTGGGAACCGGTAGAGACAGTGGAATATAAGGATGTCCAAACGGTGGAAGGCGGTTCGGAAGCCAATTATGTAGACATTACCGTACCGGCGCAGGGGGAGGGGCCCTTTCCGGTCATTTTTTGGATTCATGGCGGAGGATGGGCAGCCTATGACAGAACTTCCTGTATTGTCAGCGATACCAGGGACTTTCTGCTGTCTCAGGGCTATGCGTTTGTAAGTGCCGAGTATACATTGTGCAAACGCGGTGAAGACGGAAACAGTGTGGTGGAGAGCGGGTATCCGCAGATGATTTATGATTTGAAGGCAGCTGTTCGATTCCTGAGAGCCCATGCGGAGGAATATAAGCTGGATACCAGATTTATTGCTGCCATGGGAGAATCTGCAGGCGGCCACCTGGCTATGCTGCTTGGCACCACGAATGGCAGCGAAGCGCATGAGGACTTTTCTATGGGAAATGAAGCATATTCCAGCGACGTACAGGCTATGGTGTCCTACTTTGGCCCCTCTGTCTTTACAGGTGAAGAACAGGAGATATTTGCTTATGCCATGCTGGGGGATCTGGCAACGGAGGGCGGGGAGGAAGCAGAACTATTAAAAGAGCAGATGAGCCCTTATCATCAGATCACTTCCGAAGCGCCGGCGCTTTTTATGGTGCACGGAATGAATGACGAGACGGTACCCGTTGTGCATAGCCAAATGATGGAAGAGATGGCCTCTGTGCTTCTGGACGAAGGGGATCTTGTCGCTATATATCTGGAAAACGGTCCCCATGGCAATAAAGCGTTTTTTGACCAGGAGTATATCATGAGCCGTCTGCAGTCATTTTTGACCAAGCAGTCAGCAAAGTATTTGACACAGGAAAGTGGAACAAAACCTGACAGCAGGGAATCTTCTGAGGAAGAAGTTTCAGATTCCTCTGATCATGAAAAAACGGCTGATTCTGCCTCAGACAATTCGGACGAAGTACCGGAGAACAGTATGGTTCAGGAGGATTCAGGAGGAATTAATATAATAGTGGCAGTCGTTGTGGCGGTGGTAGTGCTTACGGCAGCGGCGATGGGAATTGTGGCTGTGGGAAAAAGAAAGACGCGGCATAAATAAGAGGTTATAAAAAGGGAAAGCCATACTTCTGAAGACAAGTAACTTCAGAAGCTATGGCTTTTTTGGAAAATTAATTCCTTTTTCCGGCATTTCGGAAGAGGCATCTATGAAATCCGGATTTTTATATTTATATCTGTATTCGCCAATGGTCATACCGGTGCTTTTCTTAAAATGTGTTCCCAGATGGCTTTGGCTTGAAAAGCCCAGATAGCTGGCAATCTCGCTGAATGTGTAATCAGAATAGACCAGCAGATTTTTGGCAAGCCGTATTTTACAGGATAAAATATACTGCAGAATAGAAGTCCCTTCCTGTCTTTTGAAAATGGTGGAAAGATAATTTGGATTCAGGTGGAGGGCATCCGCTACTTGTTGGACAGTAAGCTTTTCGTGCATATGGGAGTAAATAAAGTTTTTGCAGTTTTCTATATGTGCTATGATACAGACGCTCTCGTCCTCAGCCTTTTTCCGGGCATCCTGGACCAACTGAGTGAAATGAATTTCAGCGCCATGGAGCAGTTCCACAATAGCAGAGGCTGTTGATTGCTCTTCCAGCTGCTGAATATAGACATCCACCAGGGAAAATGCAATTTCCGGGGACACTCCGCCTCTGCAGGCGGCACGGCTGGAAAGAACAATGTTCCCGATACAGAGATTTTTTATATTGCGAAGGTGATTTTTAGCCAGTGTTCCATAGGAGTCACCATAATGGTAGGTCCAGAATGTTTCCAACGTTTCCAGATCGCCCTGTGCGATGGCATCCAGCTTGCGCACTTCGTCCTCGTAAGGATTATGTAACTTAGAATTTTCCTGCCTGTCAAAGACAAGGTTTGAAAATTTAGTACGGATATTCTGCTGCCCGGCAGGAGATTGGGCTTCGGAGGAAAAGGGAACTTTTTTCATTTCACTGGACATGAGATGCTCCTTTCATCGGTGGAACCTTTTTTACATTTTAGCACGGAATCGTGAAAAAAAACCAGAAAAATGAGATATTTATTTTATTTGTGAGAAATCTGATATAAAGAGAAAGTATATACAAGTATGCTGAAAACGGAGATGTTTAAAGATAATCTATGCCGGAAATTACGGTAAGCAGTATGAATGGAGGTTGCCATGTCAAAGAAAATTTATTCACCCCAAAACGATCCTGATTATCAAAGTCCTTTTATTGATGAGGACAGGCAGGAAGTCAGGACTATGGCTGACGGAAAAGAAATCCCCTATCGCTTTCTTCACGGCGGCTTCAGGGGGACCAATGTAAAATTTTTGTTTTGTTTTCCCTTGCGGGAGTCCTATGAAGGCAGGTTTTTTCAGCATTTGTCTCCGTTTCCGGGGCCGGATGAAGAATTGGCGTCCCTGAAGAAAACAGGTGAGAATGACCCTATTGGCTTTGCATTGGCCCATGGAAGCTGTTTTGTGGAATCCAATATGGGCTCGGGCGCTGTGTTTGGGAAGGAAAGTGATCCGACTGTTTTCTATAAAGCCTCTGCCGCTGTGGCGGAGTATTGCCGTAAGGTGGCATGTGAGCTTTACGGGGAACACAGAGTTTACGGTTATGTTTATGGCGGCAGCGGCGGCGGATACAAAACCATGAGCTGTATTGAGAATACATCCGCTTTTGACGGCGCTGTTCCGTTTGTGATCGGGTCTCCCATGTCCCTGCCCAATTGTCTAACCATTGGCGCCCATGGAGTCAGGCTTCTGCGTCGTTGCTGGAGGCGGATTGCGGACGCTTTGGAGCCGGGAGGCAGCGGGGACATTTATCAGGGTTTAAATGAAGAAGAAAGGGATGCGCTGAGGGAACTGGTTCTGATTGGCTGTCCGCCCAGAATGTGCGTCACGTTCGGCGGGTCGGATGACGGTTCCCTGCCGGTATTGGCGCCGGTAGTCAAGGCGATGGATCCGGCCTATTTTACGGATTTCTGGACGAAGCCGGGTTATCTGGGAACGGAGCAGAACGGCAGCGCCGTCCGGGACAGAATTTGTCTTGACACAAAAGTCCTTGGTGTGGGAATCCTTTCGGAGGTAGATGAGGCGGCAGGAGCAGGGCCTGACGGGCGTAATGGAACGGATGATGCATGGCAGAAGATGCTGAAGGATGGAGGCAATGTATACATAGAGGTGGAGCAGGTTCCTGAGGGAGAAGATCTTTATCTGAAAGGGGTGGATATTACTTTTCCGGGTTCAGAGGCAGGAGAAAAGCATCTGCGTCTGGGCAGGATAGAGGGGAACAGGCTGATTCCCGGCATGACCTATGGGGCGGATGATATCAGGGAAGTATTGGATGCCATCAAACCGGGGGATAAGGTGCACCTGGATAATTCTGATTATATTGCCATACAGACTTACCACAGGCACCAGGTTCCTGAGGATCGTTCGTTCCACGCATGGGATCAGTACAGAGGAGAGGACGGTACTCCGATTTATCCACAGAGGGAACGGGTCATTAGCTTTGGCTTTACCTATGGGGGCTGTGGGTCTGTGCAGGATGGTGAAATCCAGGGGAAGGTCATTGTCATGAATAATCTGATGGATGGGGATTTCCCCTGGCAGGCCGACTGGTACCGTCGAAAAGTGGAGGCAGTTCAGGGAGATCAAAAAGCCAAAGAGATGTTCCGTATTCTGTATAACGATAATTGCCCTCATGGAGATGTATCCGAAACGGGGGAAGAGCTTTACTTCACTTCTTATCTTGGGGCGTTGAACCAGACGCTTCTGGACCTGGCGGCCTGGACGGAAAAGGGGATCCTTCCGGCAGAGAATACAGGCTATAGGATGATAGATAACCAGATCATTCTGGAGGAAGGCGCTGAGAAGAGACAGGGGATTCAGGCGACGGCCGACCTTACGATAGAGGGGGAGAGACGGAAGAGAGTAAAGGTGGGAGAAAAGGTGTCGTTCACTGTTTCTGTGGAAGTTCCTGAAAAAGGAGGACAGCTCACGGATACGGAGTGGAGCTTTGAGGGGGAGCAGGACTTTCCGGTAAAAGGCGGAGAGGTCATTCAGGAAGTTGCTGTAGACGGCATTCGGGTCTATAAGGTAAAACAAACACATACTTTTGCAAAGCCGGGCAGATATTTTGGCGTGGTGCGGGTGACAAACAACAGGATGCCGGGGGATGATTATACCCGGATACGGAATCTGGCCAGAGTGCAGGTGATTGTGGAAGATGAGTGACTCCAAGGCAGATTACTGAAATACCGAACGGGAGCCGGACGAAAAGAGAGGAAATGGCATAATGGATCAAAATCGTGAAATGTTTACAAAGGCTTCTTATCCCGTATTACTGTTACACTTATGCGCTCCGGCCATTGTCATTATGCTGGTTATGGTGGTTTATAACATGGCGGACACATATTTTATCGGGCAGACGGGGGATGCGTCCAAAATAGCCGCAGTTTCCCTCTGCGGCCCGGTTTTCACTATTCTGTCCGGACTGGGGACGCTGCTGGGAAGCGGAGGCTGTACGGCCATTTCTCTGGCCTATGGGAAAAAGGATTTGGAGAAGAGCCGCAAATATTCTTCCTTCTGCTGCTATGGGGCGCTTGCGGTGGGAGTTTCCTTCAGCATTATTGTATTGCCTTTTCAAAAGCCTCTGGTAAATCTGTTGGGAGCGGATCAGACCACAATGCCCGATATGCTGGATTATTTGCGGATATTGGCCTTGGGGTCTCCGGCAGTCATGTTCTGCAATGTGTTTGCCAATGTGATCAGGGCGGATGGTTCTGCCCGTGAATCCATGATAGCAAATTGTCTGGGCACTGTAGTAAATATTCTTCTGGATGCGTTGTTTATTCTGGCATTTTCCTGGGATGTTGCCGGGGCAGCCCTTGCCACTGTAATTGGAAATTGTGTCAGCAGCGGTTACCTTCTGCATTATATTATAAAGAAGAAGCCTATGTTTTCGCTTCATCCGTCGGATTTTTGCATGAATAAGGATATTTCCCTGAAAGTACTTTCACTGGGGCTTCCGATGGCTTTCAGCACCCTACTCATGAGTTTTTCCCATATGCTGTCAAACCGGATGGTGGTGGATTATGGATCAGTTGCGCTGGCAGCGCAGGGAGTTTCCGGCAAGATTGGTATGCCGATTACCATGATTGCCATGGGCATTTGTATGGGAATGCAGCCGGCGGTTTCTTTCCTTTACGGAGCAGGAAATTTAAAGCGTATGAAACAGGTTTTGTTCAATACAAGTATTTTTACGATAGCAGTAGGATCAATATTGACTGCCATTTGTTT
Source organism: uncultured Acetatifactor sp. (assembly GCA_910577035.1). Taxonomy (GTDB): domain Bacteria; phylum Bacillota; class Clostridia; order Lachnospirales; family Lachnospiraceae; genus Acetatifactor. Next base: position 18,005 of record CAJTKW010000039.1, on the reverse strand, counting down.
TTTTGCGAGAGATGCGTTAGTTGCTGCATTCATTCAGGACGAGGAAGTAATTTCCTATGGGCAGATTATGGTGTTTGCATCTATTGCAACAGGCCCAATATATGGTTTGTATCAGGTGTGTCAGACATTTTTGCAATCAACAGGAAAAGCGTCCTATGCAACATTTGTTGCTATACTTGACAAAGGTTTGTTTTTCATCCCGGCACTGTTTATTTTGAGAGAATTGTTTGGCCTTTATGGGATTGTATTTGCGGGAACGGTGACAGTGCTCTTTTCTTTAGCCATGGGGGCGATGCTGAGTTTTATCTGGCATAGAAAAATAAATAAGGATGAAATCCCATCCTGAGTAAAAAAGAGGAGGAGAACGAAATGGAATTATCGCTGATACCACAGCCGAAACAAGTTAATATGCGGGAAGGGAAAGCGGATATTCACATCCCGGAGGAATATCAGATAATGGAGGGGATGCCTCAGGAGGCGTACCAACTGGATATTATGGCTGAAAAAGTCTGGATTAGGGGAGGGAGTAAGGCTGCCCTTGCATATGGGAAGGCTACCTTGGAGCAAATCAGGACACAGTGTCGGAAGGAATTGCCCTGTGTTTCCATAACGGATGAGCCTGCCTTCGAGTGGAGGGCCTTTCATATAGATTGCGCCAGACATTTTATTCCTCTGGAAGAACTTAAAAAGATGGTCCGAATGGCGGCATTGTTCAAATTTAACCGCTTTCACTGGCATTTTTCTGATGATCAGGGATGGAGGATAGAATCAAAGGCATTTCCGCGCCTTCACCAGATTGGCGCATACCGAAACGGAGACTATTTCGGACAGTATAAAAAAGAAGGAAAAGAAGGCGGATTTTATACAAGAGAGCAGGTCAGGGAGCTTGTATCTTTCTGCGATGCGCAGGGGATTGAGGTGGTGCCGGAAGTGGACATACCAGGACATGTGACGGCGATTCTGGCGGCATACCCACACCTTGGATGCAGAGGGGAGAGGCTGGAGACAGCTATGAAAAACGGGATATTTCCGGATATACTGTGTGCGGGAAAGGAAGAGACCTACACTTTTCTGGAGAGACTTCTGGAGGATCTGTTGGAGCTGTTCCCAGGACGTTATTTTCATATAGGTGGGGATGAGACGCCGAAAATACGTTGGAAGGAATGTCCGATATGCAGAAGGAGAATGGAGGATGAAGGGCTATCGGATGTAAGAGAGCTGCAGGGGTATTTACAGAATCGCGTAATTGCGCTTCTGAAAGCTCATGGAAGAACTGCCATAGTCTGGAACGAGGCGGTCTTGGGCGGCAATTTGGATGTGGATGCAGCCGTACAGCTCTGGACGGAAGAAGAGAGCGGAAATCTTGCAAAACACATGGAAAAAGGCGGCAGGATCATTCTCTCTCCCATGAAAAACAGCTATTGCGATTATCCGTATGGGTTTATTTCCCTAAAAAGCGTATATGAGCTGGATATTATGCCGGAAGGCTTAAAGGAAATTATAAAAGAGGCCGCGAGTCAGGGAAAGCAGATGATTATGGGGACAGAATGCCTTGTCTGGACGGAATTTATACGAGATCCGGAGAGATTGGAGAAACTGTGCTGGCCGAGATATACGGCTTCTGCGGAAGTGGGGTGGTGCGGTAGCGACAGACCGGGGTTTGAAGATTTTTCCAGGAGGTTACATAATCTGTATTTATTGTTTGAGAAATTCGGTGTGGAAGCCACCTCGGAAGAGGGGTGGATACCATCGGAGGAAGAAACCGGCCGGCAGCTGGCGGATTTTATGAAAAACTTCCCGGCGGAGGATCTGGCGAAGATCAGGGAGGCACAGTCCCAGGTTTAGCCGGTAACCAGGGGAATGTGGGATTATAGATAAGGAGGCAGATCATGAGTGAGGAAGTGATGATAAGGCAATTTGAACAGAAAGACAGTACGCCCAGGCAGCGGGCGCAGGAGCTATTAGTGAAGATGAGCCTGGATGAAAAAATGGCACAGGTAAATTGTCTGTTTCCTGTTGGGGATAATCAGCTGCTTACAGAAAGGGATATGGAGTATGGTATCGGGCAGGTGAGTACGCTGGCTGTCAGGGAAATAAAAAGTCTTAAGGAAGCGGCTGACTGGCAGCGGGAATTGCAGAAAAAAATTATGAAAAGAAGCGAGCATTCTATTCCGGCCATCTTTCATATGGAGGGACTTTGTGGGCCGTTTATTCAGGATTCCATGAGTTTTCCTTCCGGAATCGGCAGAGGCTCTTCCTGGAATCCTGAATTGGAGGAAAAAATCGGGGAGATTGTGAGCAGGCAGGAGCTCTCCTGCGGTATCACACAGGTGTTGGCACCGGTGCTAGACATATCCAGGGATTCCAGGATGGGAAGACAGGGCGAGACATATGGGGAGGACCCGACGCTGGCAGCGGCCATGGGAACAGCCTATGTCAAGGGGATTCATTCGCAGACAGTGGATGGGAGGAGGGCGGAATCCGTTGCGAAGCATTTCCTGGGATTTCATAATTCTCAGGGCGGAATCCATGGCGCAAACTGTGATATTCCGGACCGTCTGCTGGAAGAGATATACGCAAAGCCATTTCAGTCAGCAATCACGCATGGGGGACTGAAGGGAATTATGCCCTGTTATTCTTCTGTTAATGGGGAGCCAGTGTCGGCTTCCAGGAAACTTTTGACAGAGCTCCTGCGGGACAGAATGGGATTTGAGGGTGTATGTGCGGCGGATTATGGCGCTGTGGGAAATGTATACAGTACACAGAAGATTGGCGAAAGCGTGACGGAGGCAGGATTACGGTGCATGGAGGCAGGAATGGATGTGGAAATGCAGTCTTGCCAGGGGTTCAATCATGAGCTAAAAGAATGGTTCCGTAAGGGAGAGGCCGATATCGGGATTTTGGACAGGGCGGTGTTACGGGTTCTGGAAGCAAAGTTCCGTATGGGGCTGTTTGAGCATCCTTATGCATTGGAAGGCGAGGCGCTGGAGGAAGCTTTCTTTTCCGGAGAAGATGCGGCCATTTCTCTGCAGTCAGCATTGGAATCCATGGTTCTTTTGAGAAATAACGGGGTGCTGCCTGTAAAAAAGGGAATCAGAAAAATTGCGGTGGTGGGCTGCCATGCAGGAAACGCAAGAAGCCTTTTTGGAGGGTATACGCATTTGAGTATGGTGGAGGCAGTTCATGCGGTAGCTAATTCCATTGCCGGAATGGAATCAGGCAATGTTAGGGGAAAAGAGATGCTGACAGTGCCGGGTACACAGATACAAAGTGATGAAACGGATGAATTTGCCGAAATCCTGAAGATTCAGAAGCCCCATTGTCCCAGTATTCTGGAGAAATTGCGGGAAAAACTGCCAGATACGGAGATTGTGTATGCCTATGGGTATCCGGTTGCGGGCTCAGACGAGTCCCACTTCAGGGAGGCGCTGGACATAGCGGCAGAGGCGGATCTGATTCTACTGACGCTTGGCGGGAAGTATGGTTCCTGCTCAGTGGCATCCATGGGGGAAGGGGTGGATGCCACCGATATTAATCTGCCGGATTGCCAGGACAGATTTATACAAATGGCGGCGGAGCTTGGGAAGCCGATGGTTGGAATCCATCTGGACGGAAGGCCGATTTCCAGTGATATTGCGGATCGGTATCTGGATGGGATTCTGGAAGCCTGGAGTCCGGCGGAGATGGGAGCGGAGGCCATTGTGCAGGTGCTGACAGGAGAGTATAATCCGGGAGGAAAACTTCCGGTATCGGTGGCCAGGAATGCAGGTCAGATTCCGATTTACTATAATCATCCCAACGGCTCGGCATGGCACCAGGGAGAAAGCATAGGGTTTGCCGAATATGTGGATATGCCTCATACACCGAGATATTTTTTCGGACATGGTCTTTCTTATGCGGAATTTGTTTACAGTAACCTGCTGATATCTCCGGAAAAATCGGATGCGGAAAAGGAGATATTTATCTCCGTGGAGGTGGAAAATACAGGCGCAGTAAGGGGAAGCGAGGTCGTGCAGCTTTATCTGCGCGACATATATGCGAGCATGACGCGTCCGGTAAAGGAGCTTGCGGGTTTTAAGAGGATTATGCTGGAGCCCGGAGAGAAGAAGAGAATCCTGTTTAAATTGTGGGCAAGCCAGACGGCCTTCCTGGATGCCTGTATGAATTGGAAGGTGGAGAAAGGAGAGTTTGAGGTTCAGATTGGAAGCTCATCCGAGGACATTCGCCAGACAGGACATTTTTTCATCAGAGAGAGCCGGACTGTGGACGGCAGAATGCGGGGAATGTGTGCGGCTGTGGAGGTCTCAGAATAGAAAGCTAAGATAGAAAGCTAAGATACAAAGCGGAGAGGATCAGGGAGATAATTTTTTATGGCAAAAGGCAGAGATAGATTTATGCTCGGTGCGGCTACCGCGGCCCATCAGGTGGAGGGAAATAATCGGAACAGTGATTGCTGGGCGATGGAACAGATGGCGCATTCCGCATTTGTTGAGCCATCATTGGATGCAGTGGATCATTATAACCGATATCAGGAGGATATTGATTACCTGGCAGGAGCCGGGTTGAATGCCTATCGTTTTTCTATAGAGTGGGCTCGTATTGAGCCTGAAAAAGGAAAATATGACGAGACAGAAGTCCGCCATTATAGGGATGTATTAAATTATTGCAGGAAAAAGGGCATTGAACCGATGGTGACTATGCATCACTTCTCATCCCCCAGATGGCTGATGAAGGAGGGAGGATGGGAGGCGGAAAGTACTGCAGAAGCTTTTGCAGACTATTGCGCTTATGTTTCGGAGAAGCTGGGAGATTTGATGCTGTATGTCTGTACGATTAATGAGGCGAATATGGGTTTTCAACTGTCTGCCATGATGCAGGCTATAATGAAGCAGATGGAGGCAAATCTTCAGATAGGGATGAATCTGCCTTCCCGGGAAAGTGCGGAGGAAGAGAGAAAAGAGACAGAGACAGTATTTGGGACAGACAGAATCAATCCCTTCCTTTCGCCCCGAACCGAAGAGGGGGACAGGATTATCATGCGTGCGCACGAGAAGGCCAGGGATGCCATGAAAAGGCTGTGCCCACATCTAAAGATCGGCATTACCATGTCCCTGTTTGATGTCCAGACAGCTGCGGGAGGCGAAGCTGCAGCGGAGAAGGAATGGGCGGACGAATTTGGCAGGTATGTCCCCTATATCAGAAAAGATGATTTTTTCGGGCTTCAGAATTACACCAGGAAGGTGATTGGGCGGGAGGGAACGCTGCCTGCCCCAGCGGGGGCGGAACTCACCCAGATGGATTATGAATTTTATCCAAAGTCACTTGGAAATGTAGTGAGGAGGGTCTATGCAGAACTGGGAATCCCGATTGTAATAACAGAAAACGGTGTAGCGACGGAGGATGACGCAAGAAGAATTGTATTTGTGGGAGAGGCTCTGGAGTGTGTGAAAGAATGTTTGGAAGAGGGAATACCGGTGGAGGGATATTTCTATTGGTCATTGCTGGATAATTTTGAATGGCAGAAAGGTTTTGGAAAGCAGTTCGGACTGATTGCCGTTGATAGGAAAACACAGAAGCGTTACCCCAAGGAAAGCCTTGGATATATGGGGAGACTTAGAGAGCAGATGAAACTGTGAGGACTTTAGAGTCCCATTGGATAACAGATAACTGGTTGCATAGGGAGAGCTGGAGGTATTGGTTATGGATGTGGAAAAAATCTTGAAACAACTGACGTTGGAAGAGAAGGCGGGCCTTTGTTCAGGTGCTGATTTTTGGCATACAAAGGGAGTAGAACGGTTGGGGATACCGCCCTTGATGATGTGTGACGGTCCCCATGGCCTGCGTAAGCAGGCGGGAGAAGGAGATCACATGGGAATCGGTGAGAGCATAGAAACTGTATGCTATCCTACGGCTTCTGCCCTTGCTGCCAGTTTTGACAGAAATGTACTTCACAGACTGGGAGAAGCACTGGGGCAGGAATGTCAGGCGGAGGATGTGGGGATGCTTCTGGGGCCGGGAATTAATTTGAAGAGAAGCCCGCTTTGCGGACGCAATTTTGAATATTTCTCCGAAGACCCATATTTGAGCGGGGAACTGGGGGTCAGTTTTGTGGAAAGTCTGCAGGAGCAGGGCGTGGCTTCCTGTGTGAAGCATTTTGCGGCGAATAATCAGGAAACGCGGCGTATGTCTGGAAATTCCCGGATGGATGAACGCACCTTATATGAAATGTATCTTCCTGCTTTTGAAACCGTGGTAAAAAAGGGAAAAGCCAGAGGTATTATGTGTGCATATAATGCCATAAACGGTATATTTGCAGCGGAAAACAAGGAATTGCTCACAGATATTTTGAGAAAGAAGTGGGGGTATCGGGGACTGGTAGTAACGGACTGGGGAGCAGTGAAAGACCGTGTGCAAGGGCTTCTTGCGGGGCTTGACCTGGAAATGCCGGGGGGCAGCGGAAGTCAGGATGAAAAGATTGTAAAAGCGGTACAAAGCGGAGCGATAGAAGAGTCGGTTTTAGACCAGGCGGTGCGGAATGTGCTGCATTTGATTGATGATTATCTGTCGGCCCGCCGGCCGGAGAGCGGGATTGACCGTGACAAATGTGTAAAACTGAGTGAAGAGCTGTCAGAGCAGTGCGCGGTATTGATGAAAAATGAGGGGACATTGCCTTTGAAGAAAGGGACAAAGGTTGCTTTTATCGGTGAATTTGCGGAAAAGCCGCGCTATCAGGGAGCCGGCAGCAGCCATGTCCATGCGTCGGCAGTTACAGGGGCTTTGGAGGCGGCGCGGGATATGGGACTGGAGGTAACGTTTGCCAGGGGCTACCGTGCAAAGGATCAGGGGGATCATGCAGAGCTGTTGGCGGAGGCGGTTGCGACCGCCGCAAATGCAGAGGCCGCCGTGGTATTTGCGGGGCTCCCTGACAGTTATGAGACAGAAGGGTGTGACCGTGACACAATGGCACTGCCGGAAGATCAGAACCGATTGATTCAGGAAATTGTTAAGGTACAGCCTGACACAGTTGTTGTTCTGCATGGCGGGAGCCCTGTGGAGTTACCCTGGATTGAGGATGTCCCGGCAGTGCTTTGCATGTATTTAGGCGGGCAGGCGGTGGGCAGGGCAGCAGTAAAATTGCTGTATGGAGATCAAAATCCCAGCGGAAAGATTGCGGAGACCTGGCCGCTGCGTCTGGAGGACAATCCGAGTTATCTGAATTTCCCGGGGGAAGAAGGCTGGGTTGAATACAGAGAAGGTATCTTTGTCGGGTATCGTTATTATGATAAGAAGAAAATGGAGGTGCAATTTCCGTTTGGACATGGGTTGAGCTACACGGAGTTTGAATACAGCGATTTCAAGCTAAGCCATGAGACAATAGCGGATACAGAAACTTTACAGGTGACATGCAAGGTGACAAATACAGGAGAAAGAAGCGGCATGGAAGCCCTTCAATTATATGTGCGGGATGTGGAAAGCACAGCAATCCGGCCGGTCAGAGAATTAAAAGGGTTTGAAAAGATCATGTTGGAGCCGGGCGAGAGCAGGGAAGTGGGGTTTGTTTTGGACAAGAGGGCCTTTGCCAGCTATGAACCAAAGCTTCATGACTGGTATGTGGAGACAGGTACTTTTATGATTGAAATTGCATCTTCCAGCAGGGATATCCGTTTAAGCGGTGAAGTTACCGTGCAGGGAACCATAGAGAAACCGATTCATTATACGAAAACATCCACGGTGGGTGACTTGATGAAAACGGTAAAAGGAAGGGAATTCATGAAACAGATGATGAACCCGGCACAGGGACGGACAGAGGGAAACCAGTCGAAAGGTGAAAAAGAGAGTATGGAAGAGAACCGGATGACAACAAGCATGGGTGAGGGAAGTGAAAAAATGGCACAAAATATGATGCTTGAGATGCCGCTGTCATCCATTGTGTCTTTCGGAAGAATGACGGAGGAACAGTTGGAAGGGCTTCTGGAGGTGTTGAATGCCTGATGAGCATGGGATGGCCTTTTCGTGCATTGCGTTTATGTGGGCAGAAGTTGTTTGGGAGAATATTTTATGAGAATTTATGATGCGAAAGTAAATCACTTGGAAAATCCATTGGGGTTTCGCCTGATACGCACGGTGTTTTCCTGGAAGGTTGCAGAGTCGGGAGGAAAGTCGCAGGCATGGGCGCGTATCAGGGTTGCGGAGAATGAAGCGTTTTCACGGGTGGTATATGATTCTGGCTGTGACAGGGAGGCCAATGGGATAGCATATCCGGTGGAGCTGGCTTTAGGGCTGCGCCGCCGGTATTTCTGGAAGGTGGCCGTATGTACGGATATAGGGGAGGAAGCGGAAAGCTCCGTGCAATGGTTTGAAACGGCCAAACAGGACGAAGCCTGGGAAGGGAAATGGATTACCTGTGACAACAGTATCAAGAGGCATCCTTTTTTGGAAAAGGATGTGGTGCCGGAGAAACCGGTAGAAAGCGCAAGGTTATATATCTGCGGGCTGGGGCTGTACGAGGCTTTCTGGAACGGGGAGAGGGTAGGGGAGGAATATCTGACACCCTACAGCAACGATTACAATGAATGGGTTCAGTACCAGACCTTTGATGTCACGAAACAGCTGCAGGCCGGCGGAAGGCTGTCCGTCCTGCTGGGAAACGGATGGTATAAGGCGCGGTTTGGCTTTAACGCAAAGGAGGACACAGGGTTTTACGGCAATGAGTGGAAGCTGATTGCGGAGATCAGGATGATCTATGCGGACGGAACGGAGGCGGTAATCGGAACGGATGAGAGCTGGACGGTGCGTAGGAGCAATATCCCGTTTTCCAACCTGTACGACGGGGAGATTGTGGACGATACCCTGGAGCCTTTGCCTCAGGAGCAGGCGGTGCTGACGGATGCGCCAAAGGGAGAGCTGACTGCGCGCATGAGTCTGCCGGTGCGTGTGCAGGAAACTTTTGAGCCTGTGGAGCTGCTCCATACCCCGGCCGGCGAAATGGTTTTTGATATGGGGCAGGAATTTACCGGTATTTTTACGCTCAGGGTGCATGAGCCTGCCGGTACGAGGATCCATATTCAGACCGGGGAGATTCTGCAGCAGGGGAATTTCTACAATGCGAATCTGCGCTCGGCAAAGTCGGAGTATATTTATATTTCCAATGGGGAAGAAACCGTTATCAAACCGCATTTCACCTTTTACGGGTACCGCTATGTCAAAGTACAGGGAGTGAATAACCTGCGGAAAGAGGACTTTAAAGGATTGGCATTGTATAGTTCTCTGGAAGCCGTGGGGAATATGACAACGGGCCATCCGCTTGTCAACAGATTCATTGAGAATGTGCGCTGGGGACTGCAGGGCAATTTCGTAGATGTACCCACGGACTGCCCCCAGAGGGACGAACGTATGGGGTGGACCGGAGATGCGCAGGTGTTTTCCCCCACGGCGATGTACCTCAAGGACTCCTATGCTTTTTATACGAAATATTTGTACGATATGGCGCGGGAGCAGGCGGCTTTGGACGGGAAGGTGCCGGATGTGGTGCCGTCCTGCGGTGTGGAGAGCACGGCCTGCGTATGGGGCGATGCGGCCTGCATTATTCCATGGAATCTGTATGTGTTCTATGGGGACAAGAGCATCCTGGAGGATCAGTTTGCCAGCATGAAGGCATGGGTGGACTATATCCGCAGGGTAGACGGCGACAACCATGGCTGGCGGTATGTGTTCCATTATGGTGACTGGCTGGCGCTGGACAATCCTGTTGGGGGAGCCGAACAGGTGCTAGGTGGTACGGATGAGGAATTTATTGCAAATCTGTATTATGCGGTCAGCGCAGGGCTGGTGGCAAAGGCGGCAGGGGTATTAGGGCTTCGGAAAGAGGAAGAGGAATATCAGCGCTTATCCGAAGAACAATTTACAGTAGTGAAAAAAGAATATTACAGCGCCACGGGACGCTGCTGTATTAAAACCCAGACCGCCCTGTTGCTTACGTTAAAGTACGGACTGTCTGAAAATGTGGAATTGACCAAGAGGCAGCTGCGGAAGCTGTTTGAAGATAACGGGGGAAAGCTGAAGACAGGCTTTGTGGGTACGCCTCTCATGTACAATATCCTGACGGATAACGGAATGGAGGATCTGGCCTATGGCTTGCTGTTAAATGAGGAGTACCCGGGCTGGCTCTATGAAGTTAAGCTTGGGGCTACCACGGTATGGGAGCGGTGGAACAGTCTCTTGGCGGACGGGACGATCTCCGGAATCAGCATGAACAGTATGAACCATTATGCCTATGGTGCCGTGCTGGAGTGGATGTTCCGCCATGCTGCGGGAATCAATGTAGTGGAGGAGGCGCCGGGAGGGACGCTGATACGGATGGAGCCGCTGGTGCATCTGGAGCTTGGGTATATGGAGGCATCTTATGACGCACAGGCGGGGAAGTATGAGGTTCGGTGGGAATTGACAGATGCGGAGCATGTAAAGATTTCAATTTCTGTTCCCTTTGGATGCAGGGCATTGCTGAAGCTCCCGCTGGCTCCGGAAGAAATCTATCAGAATAGGACAAATCCGATGTTTTTGGAGGTGGAGGATGGAGTCTGCCGTCTGCGGTCGGGAAGTTATCAGGTCCGGTATCGTCTGACGAAATCATTGAAGCAGATATTCAGTACACATACGGTGATCAGGGAATTGTTAAAGCACAGGGATATGGTAGAAGCATTAAAGGCAGTGATTGACCTGAGCCAGATACCGAATCAGTATCTGGAGCTCAGCGTTCGTGAGATGGCGGCACAGCATGGAGGCATGAGTGAGGAACAGATGGATTCAGTGGATGCGATTTTAAGTTCTTTCTGAATCGAGGGCAGCGGAATGAAGAACTCAAAAAGTGTATTTCGGAGTTAAAGAAAACTTTGGATGCTGACCAGCGGTTTGACAGGTTTTGTGCCAACCAAAGTAATTCCGCTGTATATGGGGTCTTTGAGGAATCCTTTGTTCTAATAAGTAATCCTCATATGAATGATGATACGTTTTCCTCTTTCAACAGTTAGATAGGTTAGAATATTAATGTACTTGGACAATTTCCTCGCAGGAGAAATGGAAGTTGGAGTATTATTTGTAGACAAATTTTTATATATGAATGATATTCTTTGGGGCAGATGCAGCTATTTAAAATGTATCTGCCCTATTTCTTGACATAATTGCTGTAGCAAAAAAAGGTATCGAAATTTTTTGAATAGTTATATTAAAATATGATAATGGCGAAATCTACTATAGAGTATTGTAAGTAAAACAAGTCGAAAATCCTGAACTGGCAAGAGTTCGGAAAATTTTGCCGGTATAGTCCGTTCCCAGGAAAAAAGCAGGGCTATAAGTTCCTGACGGCGGCGCAGTTTGCGGAGCTGGAAAGGATGACGGATTCCATCTGCTCGGCGGCGGAGGCCTGCTTGGACGGCTAGCACCGCATCTCTGCCATGCGGAAGATGAATGGTGGAAACGGCATTATGGTATGCTGCAAGGTTTACAGCGGACTGACTTATGAGCAGGAAGCGGCTCTCTGATGCAAGCTGGATAAGGCTCATAAGGGATTGAGCCTGGCAAAGAAGCGTCTGAGCCTCTGCCAGTCCACCAATGCCTTGGCAGAGTCCGGGGAGGATGCGGAGGTCACGGAGATCAGGCAGCTGACGGAGAACTGCGGATTTGTATGGGCATTGGGTAAAAGCCGGGGAAAGACCGGGGAAATCGTGAGTACCAGGGCGCTTATCAATGCGTACCGCCTGTTGGGTGGAGCGGCATTTGTCCGCATGATGAACCTGTTGTGGGATACCTGGGAGGGGGATCCCCGCTCCCTGACGGCAGCCATCCTTTCCGGCATGGCGCTATTCGTGAAGACCTACGAGACGGAGATGAATGACCGGACTTTTGTGTCCCGCCTTTCCCAGGCCGATCCGGATGAGATCAACCGCAGGGGCAGGGCGGACTTCTCCACCAGCAGCGTGGCCCTGCGTTATGCCCGGGTGATTTTAGAGAAGTATAATGGGCAGCGGGGTGGCAGGAAGCTGCCGTACCGGTTTAAGGGGTAAATGACATGTTTTGCTTGTCATAGGACGAGCAGATGAATTAATAAAATGGACTATGTAGGAAGTAAGTGTATGGAGAGGGGGCGGCATCTTGGAACTGACAAGGGAAACGCTTGACAGGATGGCAGCGGTAGATATACGGACAGTGGATATTTCTACCCTGACGGATTTGAGAGACATAGAGATTGACACTTCTATGCCGGTGGAAAAGAAATTGGAATCTTTTGCCAGACAGACAGCTAATGTTTATGTCAACCGTATCGGGGACTATGTGGTAAAGGTTCGTTTTCAGGAGAGTGGAGCCAGTATAGATGATAAGATGTCAGAGTATCTGCGCCGCTTGTCGGAGATTTATGTATAAAGCCTGACTTGCTCAAAAAATATTTTCTAAAGATGAAAAATATGCTTGCAATAAACAGGCGTCTATGCTAACTTGATATTGGGACGAAACAGTGGAACTCCTGATTTTTGGTAAAAGGCACTGACGGCTTCCTGAAAGCTTATTTCAAGGAACAGGGAGCGGAAAACCAATAACCGGAATCAGGGAGTGATACTATGAAAGAAAATAAGCATTTCTATACAGCCATGTACCTGCGGTTATCCAGAGATGACAAAATTGCTATGGACGATAATACAGTGCCGGGCAATAGCGATTCTGGAGAAAATGCAGGTATAAGTGGTGTGTTCAAAGCCGAGAGCAACAGCATTAGCAGTCAGAGAGAAATGATCCACTCATTTATAAGAGAGCAGCCAGATATGGAGCTTTATGACAGCTATGTGGATGATGGCTTTTCCGGCAGCAATTACGACAGACCAGAATTTAAAAGAATGATGTGTGACATAGAGGCAGGAAGGGTGAATTGTGTTATTGTAAAAGACCTGTCTCGTTTCGGGCGCGACTATATTGAGACCGGGAGGTATCTGGAAAAGGTATTCCCGGCTCTTGGCGTGCGGTTTATTGCTCTTACGGATCATTACGACAGTTTTTCCGCAGACTGGGGGGAGCGGACAATCGTATTGCCAGTGAAAAATTTCATCAACGACAGCTATTGCCGGGATATTTCCACCAAGGTAAAAAGCCAGCTTGCGGTAAAGCGCAAAGCGGGAGAGTGCCTTGTCCCTTTTGCGGTATACGGTTATTTGAAGTCTCCGGAGGAAAAGAACAAGTTGGTGGTGGATGCTTACGCGGCAGATGTTGTCAGAAAGATATTCCGGTGGAAGATAGAGGGAGTGTCCGTGGCGGCGATTGCACAGCGCCTGAATCGGCTTCAGATTCTTCCGCCAAAGGAATATAAGCAGTCGAGAGGGTTGAACTATAAAGGCGGTTTTCAGGGCGGCACCGGAAATGGGTGGAGCGGTGTGGCCGTGAAAAGGATTCTGACGAATGAGACTTATCTGGGACATTTACTGCAGGGGAAAACGGAAAAAGTCAATTACAAGGTAAAAAAGAATGTAGAGAAGCCAAAAGATTCCTGGGTGAGAGTGGAAAATACACATGAGCCCATTATATCGGAAAGTGATTTCCAGATTGTTCAGAATCTGTTGAAATGCGATGGGCGGGTCAGTCCGGAAAGTGGTGAGATAAATCCATTCGCTGGACTTCTGTTTTGTGGGGATTGTGGAGAACAGATGGTGAGACGCCTTGTCCGCTATGGAGGGGCCAGCAAAATATATTATATTTGTTCCACAAAAAATCGTGGAGACGGATGCAGCCGGCATAGCATTGAAGAAAATGTTTTGAAAGAGCTTGTATTGACTGCGGTGCGTGAATATGCTAACAGGTTCCTGATGCAAGAGAAGCTGTTGGAACAGATAAAGGAGCAGGAAGTTAATTTTGAAGCGGTGATAGGGGCAAATAAGGAAATTGCGCGCCTGAAACAGGAGCAGGAGAAATTTGATTGCTTCCGCGCTGGGCTTTATGATGATTTGCATCGAGGTATTATCACCAAAGAGGAATTTGAGCGTTTTTACAGAGAATTCAGCCAGAAAGCGGCGAGCCTGGAACAGGCAAGGAAAGAGCAGGAAAGGCTAATTGGCGATATGCTGCGCACAGGAAGTATTTGTGCAGCGAAGCTTGCCGTGTTCAAAGATTCTCTGGAACTGCGGGAAATAGACCGACACACTCTGACAAGTATGGTAGAGCGGATTCTGGTGTTTGAAGGGAAACGGATTGAACTGCGATTCAGCTTCTACGATCAGTACCGTGCCATGCAGGAATGTACAGCCGTTCTCTGCGAAAAGGCAGCTGACGGGGAAAGGAGTGCGTGAGTATGGGAAGAAAATCAAAGAGGCTCCATGTTCCCGCAAACACGGAACAAAAGATACAACATTTGCCCGGCAGATTTTATAAGGCGGGTATTTATGCCCGATTATCAGTAAAAAGGGACGAGAAGAATGATTCGATTGACGTGCAGGTGGAGATTGCAAAGAAATTCGTGGAGGACTGGAACGCGGCTCATGCAGATAAAATCCAGGTGGTTGACTGCTACAAGGATTTAGGCAAAACTGGGACCAGCTTTGAGCGGGATGAGTTTAAGCGGCTGATGCAGGATGTGAGGCTGGGTGATGTAAATTGCGTTATTGTAAAGGATTTATCTCGTTTCGGAAGAAATTATCTGGAAGCAGGGAATTATATTGATAAGATTTTTCCGTTCCTGGGAGTGCGTTTTATTGCGGTGGCGGATGGCTACGATACGGGGATAGACGAAAACCATACCCACCAGATGACGACGGAAATAAAAAACCTGGTGAATGATATGTATGCGAAAGACTTTTCCGCCAGGGCGAGGTTGTCTCTGGAGCAGCGCAGACAGGAAGGTTCTTATGTGGGAGGACCTCCGCCTTACGGATATAAGGCCGTCTGGGAGGGCAAAATCAGGAGACTGGAACCGGACGAAAAGACGGCGGAGATTGTGAAATCCATTTACAATAAATTTGTTGAAACAGAAAGCTATAAAGCCGTGGCGGATTATCTGAATGGCAACAGGATAAATCCTCCGTCTGTTTACCACAAAAGCGGAGAGGTTCTTTGTCCTCCCGATTTGCCCTATAAGGGTTGGGATAAGGGGTATGTGGAAGTCCTGTTGAAAAATGAAACCTATACAGGCAGATTAGTGCAGGGAAAGATAAGCATATCACCTGAAAAGGAAAGAAAGCAGACAGGGGAAGAACAGTGGATCATCAAGGAGCAGGCCCATATTCCTCTGGTTGAGATGGAATTATTTCAGAGGGCTGAAAGCACCTGGAAGAAGATACAGAAGAAATCCGCAAATCGGAAGCGTTCCATTACGAAATGTCCGATTGGAGAGAATATTTTTGAGGATGTTCTGTTTTGCGGCGTATGTGGGCGAAAAATGACAAGGCATAGTCACGTTAGAAACTATGCGGATGGCAGTAAAAGACGAGTGGAAGAATATTTCTGCCAAAATGCAACGAATACAAAGACAGACCTGTGCCAGTCGCCCAATTATATTGCAAAAAACCAGCTGACAGAAATCCTTTTTTCTCTGCTTGAAACAGAATTTACGCTGTGTCTGAAAAGGCAGAGGGAATATGAAAAGAAGGGCAGAGAGATTCTGGCGGCAAAGAAAAGAGATTTGGAGTCGGAATTGCAGGCCCTGCAGCGGGAAAAGAGGACGTTTGAAGGTCAGGACAGCCTGGCATATATGGCATATCGGAGGGGAGAAATGACTTCGGAGGAATTGGCTGCCGGGAAGCTGCAGAGAAAAACGAGGCTGCAGGAATTATCGGATAAGGAAGCGGAAACGCAGGAAACAATTCAGGAGTGGGAGAAGAAAGAAAAGGTGTTTTTAAGCGCAGTTCGTGCGCTTATCCGGTTTAAAGGTGAGAAGGTATTTACAAAAGAATTGGTAGCTGCGCTGATTGAGCGGATCTGTATTTTCCCTGGAAAACGTCTGGAAGTGGTATTTTCTTTTGAAGATGCCTTTTGGAAAGTGGGGGCTGCGGAATGAAAAAGGAGTACATTGCAATTTATCTGCGGCTGTCATTGGAGGACCGAGTTCAGGAAGGGAGCTTTACTCAAGCTAAGGAGGAAAGCAACAGTATCACTAGCCAGAGGAAAATGCTGCGGGAATATATCCGAAAAGATACGGAATTGGCGACCTGTGAAGTTTTGGAGTTTTGTGATGACGGAGTGTCCGGGACAAGTATGGACAGGCCGGGGGTGCAGGAATTACTGAAACAGGTGAAGCGGGGCAAGGTAAAATGTATTCTGGTAAAGGATATGTCCCGCTTTTCCAGGGATTATATTGAACTGGGGACATATTTGAATCAGATTTTCCCTTTTATGGGAGTTCGCTTCATAGCAGTGAATGACCATTATGACAGCAGGGAGCAGAATGGAAATACGTTAGGAGTCGATACGGCTTTTCAGACTCTTTTGTATGACTTATACAGCAAGGATTTGTCCGTCAAGGTAAAGGCCTCCCATCAGAGCAAAAAGGCAAACGGCGAATATATGACAGGGGTGGTTCCCTTTGGCTATGAGAGAAGCCCGGAAAAGAAGAATGCTGTTATAGTCAACCAGAAAGAAGCGGAGATTGTAAAGTACATTTTTTCTTTGGCGGCAGACGGCTTTGGCAGTGCGCAAATTGCCAAAAGGCTTGTTGCGGAGCAGATTCCTGCACCTATGCGGATGCGTCATCCGAATCGGGCGGATATAAGAGAGCATTATAATTGGCTTGACAAGACGGTCAGGCGCATATTGAATAATCGCTTCTATCTGGGGGAGATGGCTTATGGGAAAACGGTCCGCAAGGCTGTGGGAAGTAAAAATGTGAAAGCAGTGCCCAGAGATCAGTGGAAGATTATTCCGAACCACCATGAGCCCCTTGTCACAGAAGAAGTATTTGCTCTTGTCAATAAAAGCAATCCCGGACGTTCCACAAAAAGAATTCGGGAAAAATATTCTTTGACAGGGAAAGTTCATTGCGGCGGTTGCGGGTATGCCATGAGTTATCGGGGGGAGACGAAGAGCTGCAGAACCCATTTCCTGTATTGCGCAAGGTATGCGCAGCTTCGGATGAAAGATTGTTGTACCTATTTCAATGCAGCCATTCTGGAAGAAATCGTTCTGAAAGAGCTGTACGAGGAACTAAAGCGGCGAGGAAATCCGATCAAAGAAAAAGAAAGCCTGGGGCAGTTCCTGAAGAAAATGATGGATAGTCTGGAACATATATGTCAGGATTGCGAAAAGCAGTATCAGGAGCTTGCTAACAAAAAAGGTGCATTATACACCCGATATGCCACAGGACAAATCAGTGCGGAGGAATACCGCAGAGAGGCTGATTTGATGGATGAGCAGATGAAGGCGCTGAAGCGGAGACAGGGGGAAGCGGAAGAAAAATATGAGCGGGCGGTCGAGGCAGAACGCAGGAATCAGGACGATATGAAGCAGGTTATCCGATTCTCGCACCTGGAAGATTTGACAACGGAAGCAGTCGAGGCATTTATTAAAAAAGTAACATTACATGGGGATAAAAGGGTGGAGATCGAATGGAATTTTGCGGAAGGAGCCGATGTGCTTTTGGACGAAACAACTTGACATTAACCTAACATGAATTTGGGCAAACTTGACACTAATGTAACATAAGCCCTGCGAAGTTATGCGGTTTGCGGGAAATTTTCCTGAAAAATCACTTAGCATTAACTTGACATAAGAGGGGCATGATATGATGGGTTTGGTGGGAACTCCTATTATCGCAGTGGAGTCCGGGGTGGTGGAGGCCCTGGGGTGGAACCAGTACGGCGGCTGGCGTATCGGCATCCGCAGTTTCGACGGTAAGAGGTATTATTATTACGCCCATCTGCGCCAGAACTATCCTTATGCTGAGGGGCTTGCCGAGGGGAGTGTGGTGACGGCGGGGGATGTGATCGGGTATATGGGCCATACCGGCTACAGCGCCAAGGAGAATGTGAACAATATTGACG
>CAJTKW010000038.1:26552-38348 GCA_910577035.1 uncultured Acetatifactor sp. | reverse complement strand
ACCGGCTTTAACCCCCCTGCCGCCAGACCGGCGGCAAAGGTAACCGCATGCTCCTCGGCGATTCCCACATCGAAAAAGCGATCCGGATACATATTGCGGAAGCGCTTCAGCCCCGTCCCGTCCGGCATGGCAGCAGTTACCGCCACGATTCTCTCCTCCCGTTGTCCCAGCTTGCACATGACTGTGGAAAACACATCCGTGTAATTGGCCACCGTCCTGGGGTTGGTGGGCAGGCCCGTCTCTATGTCAAAGGGCTCTGCCCCGTGAAACCTGGCCGGATGCCGTTCCGCAGGGACATATCCCTTTCCCTTCTGGGTCAGGGCATGAATCAGCACCGGACCCTTGACCCGCCGGGCCTCGCCTATGACCCTCACAAGTCCCTCGATGTCATGCCCGTCTACGGGACCGAGATACGTTACTCCCATATCCTCAAAAAGCATTCCCGGTATCACCATCTGCTTGAAACTACTCTTCACCTTACGGATCGTCCTGATCGTGCTGTCCCCCCGCTTTGTCCCCCGCAGGGCCTGGAGAATATTTGCCTTCAGGTCCAGATAACCGGTAGCGGTGCGGACATTATTCAGGTATTTCGACATGCCGCCCACATTTTCCGAAATGGACATATTGTTATCATTGAGGATCACAATAAAATTGGTTTCCAGTTTCGCCGCATTATTCAGGGCCTCATAAGCCATCCCTCCCGTCAGGGAGCCGTCTCCGATAACGGCGACAATCGTATTGTTCCCTCCCCGGATGTCTCTGGCCTTGACCAGGCCCAGGCCCGCGGAAATTGACGTGGAGCTGTGTCCCGTATCAAATACGTCACAGCAGCTTTCCTTTCTCTTAGGGAAACCGCTCATACCGTGATACTGGCGCAGGGAATCAAACCCATCCTTCCTGCCGGTGAGGATCTTATGGGTGTAGGACTGATGGCCCACATCCCAGATGATCTTATCCTCAGGCAGATTCAGCGCCAGATGCAGTGCCATGGTCAGCTCAACCGCCCCCAGGTTGGAGCCCAGATGTCCTCCGGTGACGCTGATCTTTTCAATCAGGAATTTCCTGATCTCCTGTGCAAGCTCACCCCAGTTTTCCCTGTCGATTTTCTTTATGTCATTTACCTTCTCTATCGTCTCCAAAAACATTCTCTGTGCCTTTCCACGGCGAGGTTCTTACTTCGTGCGATGAATCAACGCCAGAATCAGTTCTTTCAAAAAACCATGCCCGTCGGTAAACCCGTCCAGAATCCGGACCGCTTCGTCAGACAATGCTGCCACGTCCTTCCTGGCCTGCTCCAATCCTTTCCAGGTCACATAGGTCTGTTTCCCATTCTGGGCGTCGCTTCCCACAGGCTTTCCCAATTCGGCGCTGTCCCCTGTCACGTCCAGAATGTCATCCTGAATCTGGAAGGCAATTCCTACATTGTACCCGCATTTCTCCAGAGCGTCAATCTGCTCCTTCCCTGCCCCGGCCAGAATGGCACCCACCGTCATGGCTGCCTGGATCAGTGCTGCCGTCTTATGCTCGTGAATGAACAACATCTGTTCTCCTGTTATAGGTGCAAACTGGCCTTCCGCCTCAATATCCGCCGTCTGCCCGCCGATCATGCCATAGATGCCCGCCTTCCGGGAAAGTGCCGCAAACGCCGCTGCCGCCCTGCTCAAATGCTCTTGGGACGGACACCGCCCAAAGCTTTTCGCCGCCGTTTCAAAGGCATAATTCAAAAGCCCGTCCCCCGCCAGGATACCCATGGCTTCCCCGTACACCGACCAGGTGGTCTTCCTGCCCCGGCGATACTCATCATTATCCATGGCCGGCAGATCGTCATGCACCAGCGAATACGTATGGATCATCTCAATTGCAGCCTGAAAGGGCTCCACAAGCTCCCGCTCCTCCTCCCTGCCGCCGCACAGCAGAAAGGTCTCCCATATCAGCATGGGCCGCAGGCGCTTTCCTCCCGCCCTGACACTGTAATTCATCGCCTCGATCACTGTCTTCTGCCTTCCTTCCTCGACAGGAAGATACTTTTCCAGAATCCCGTTGATCTCTTTTACCTTGTTTCCCAATGTAACCCTGAATTCACTGTTCTCCATATTCAAACGCCTCCATCTGTCCTTCCTCCGTAAGCTTCAGCACCCGCTTCTCCACACGGTCAATCTGATCATTGCAAAGCTTTAGAAGCTCCATGCCGCTGCTGTACGCCCTGAAGGCCTCCTCCAGAGAAATATCCTCACTCTCCAGCCTGTCCAGGATTTCCTCCAGTCCTTTAAAATTCTCCTCCAGACTGCGCTCCTTCTTCTCTTCCGCCATCTTTAACCTCCTATCGCCAGGTGCATCCGCCCATAAATCTGTTTCCCCGGCATTTTACACCGAATGAAGTTTTCCCCATCCGTATCCCGTCAAGCCTGGAGAGGCATGATTCCGTTTACCTCTGCCTCAAAGCTTCCGTCAGTCATCCTCACCGTCACCCGCTGGCCCGGTTCCACCTGCTGCACGGATTTTATATTTCTACCGTTCCGGTCCGTCACATAAGAATAGCCGCTGTTCAGCTTTTCCAGGGGGGAAAGCCCCTTCATCCGCTGAATATAGAGCTCCAGCTCATGCCGCCTGGTCTCCAGCAGCCCCTTCATCCGATACTGCAGCTGTTCCTCCATGCCCAGCAGCCGCATCTTCCTCTCCCGGATCCGCCCTGCAGGGCTGCCGGCCTTCAGCCGCAGCTCCGCCTGCTTTGCCGCCGTACGGCTGTCCCGCAGCCTCCGCTGCATAAGACGCTGCAGCTCGGCTCTGTCCATGTGCAATGTCTCCAGAATCTCACGAATATCCGCCACTGCCAGCTCTGCCGCCGCCGAAGGAGTAGGCGCCCGCAGATCGGCCACAAAATCTATGATCGTAGTATCCGTCTCATGTCCTACCGCGGAAATAATCGGTATGGAACAGTCAAACACAGCCTGGGCTACTTCTCTTTGATTGAATGCCCAGAGATCTTCAATGGAACCGCCGCCTCTGCCCACAATCATCACATCAACGCCCGCCTGCTCCAGCATCCGGATCCCCCGTACCACACTGGAAGCCGCCGCCTCCCCCTGGACAATGGCCGGGTACAGAATAATCTGCACATAGGGATTCCGCCTCCCGGCTATCTGGATAATATCCCTCACAGCCGCTCCCGTGTCTGCTGTCACCACTCCCAGGGTCCGGATGTATCTGGGTATCGGCTGTTTATATTCCGGGGAAAACATACCGGATTCCTCCAGCTCCCGCTTCAGCTGCTCAAACCTTTCATACAAAAGGCCGCTGCCGTCAAGGATAATCTGCTTCGCATACAGCTGGTATTTGCCATCCCTTGCGTATACGTCAACGCTGCCGCCCACAACCACCTGCTGTCCCTGAGCCAAACGAAAAGAAAGACCCGTGCGGTTGCCTGCGAACATAACACAGTTCACCACTCCCTCAGGGTCCTTTAACGTAAAGTAAATATGTCCGGAGGCATGATATTTGCAATTACTCACCTCTCCTCTGACGAACAGGCTCTGCAGCAGATAATCCTGCGTGAACATATTTTTGATATATGAATTCAGTTGTCCTACAGTATAAACGCTTCGAATATCAATCACCCAGCTTTATTATTTTTGCCAGAATAGCATTCACGAAACCGCCGGAATTCTCCTGACCGTACTTTTTAGCAAGCTCCACCGCCTCGTCAATAGCGACTCTGGGCGGAATATCGTCATCAAGACGCATCTCATATACCGCCAGTCTCAGGATGGCAAGCTCCGCCTTCCCCATGCGGGCGGTGTCCCAGCCCTCCGTATTATCGTTAATCAGCTTGTCTATCTCCGGAATCTTCTCACAAATCAGATTACATCTCTTTTCGATATAATCAGCATCCTTCTGCGAGCCGACTGCCTCATTATCTTCCAGAAACAGCTTGATCTGTCTGGGCATATCCGCCGGCAAATGGAATTCAGCCTGAAATAAAAGCAAGAAAACCTGCTCTCTCTGCTCATGTCGTCCCATCGTGTCTTTTCCCTTTATTTTACCTTTATACCTGCAATCCGAATATTGACATCCGTACAGGCAAGTCCCGTCATATTCTCAATCGCGGCTTTCACCTTCGTCTGCACCTTCTGGCAGGTAGCCGGAATGTTATAACCATACTCCACAATTACTGCCAGATAGACCACCACGCTGTTATTCAGCACCTCTACCTTGACTCCCTTGGTCAGTTTCTTCACGCCCACCCTGCTCATCAGTTCATTGGTAATATTACCGGACATGGCACTGACACCTTCCACCTCAGTGGTGGCAAGAGATGCAATCATCGCCACTACATCGTCCGCAATCTGCACCACGCCCACATTTTCTTCATCCTTCAACACCACTGTCTTTTTCTCTATGTCTTTTTCCATCTGAATTACCTCCATAAATCAGAATTTCCATAACACCCTTCTGCCAAAGAGCACTGCATGCTCGGTTCCGCTTCGCGGTCTTCGAAGCCCCTGCGCTCCTCGCAGTGCACGCTCGGTTCCGCTTCGCGGTCTTCGAAGCCCCTGCACTCCTCGCAGTGCATGCTCGGTTCCGCTTCGCGGTCTCCGAAGCCCCTGCGCTCCTCGCAGTGCACGCTCGTTCCGCTTCGCGGATCCTCGCTCACGGGCTTTCGCCCTATGAAAAAGGGAAGCTGTAAATTTTCTTACATGCGAGCATGACGAAAATTTACAGCTTCCCTTTTTCGCACTGCTCAATGCTGTCGTGAACATTATAGCACAGGTTCTATTCATTTGTCACCCAAAATGTCAGCGACATCTGATTATCGTTCTTCGCATAGGCTACGGTGGCGCCCGACTCCCCCAGATAGCGGAAAATCTCGTGGTTATCAACCAGCTCGGTCAATACCTCCGTGTAGCATTCCCAATCCGCGCACTTTACCGTTACATCCTCCCTTCCCTGTTCCTCCGCCCTGTCGAATAACCCCTGCATCTGCTCCCTGTCATAGGAAGTAAACAGTGCTCCCTCGCGAAAATAGTAATTCGCCTCAGTTGCGGTACACTGGGGCATGGGTATATTCTCTCCCAATGTATGCGTTTTTAAAAGCTCCTCCGTGGTCACATTCAGATAATCATAATTGATTTCCGGTATTCCCACGTTCTCCGTCTCTCCGTCCTGCTGTGTATAGGAAGCGTCCCCCCAGGTAGCGTCCACATAATAATATTCCCCGTCCACCTTCACCAGATTCCAGGCATGTCCCTCCTGCCCTTCTCCCGACTCCACGGTTCCCAATACCAGTGTGCACTCCACCCCCAGGCGGTTCAGCAGGTACTGTATCGCCTTGGCATAGCCCTGGCACACGGACCTGTTGTTTACAAACACGGAATAGACGTTCTGATTGTCCGGCGACGCCGGATCGTAATCCGTCTCCCTGATGATCGTGTCGTATACATATTTTACCTTTGCGTACTGATCCGCTTCCTCGTCCGCACCGGACAATATTTTCTCCGCCGCCGCTTCGATTTCCTTCCGCCTGCCCTCTGCCGTCTCCCTGTCAATGCTGTAGGTGCCGGAAAAGGCTATGGCCGTAATTTTATCTCCTCTGGTATACCTTGTATAGGAATATCCCTCCACATAAAATAATTCCGGATGATCGTTCAGAACGCACTGAAATATGCGATCTATATCCTCTTCGTCGCATCCGGCCGCCAGTGCCGCCGCGTCCAGCCGCTCTTTCTCTCCAAAGCTGCCCAGCGTACGCTTTATATCCTCATACCACGTCAGCTCCGCCTCGCTTAAGGTCCCGGCGGAATATTCGAACGCGCCGTCATACAGAAAGCTTTCCTTTCGGGCGGCATCCTGCTCTCCCTGGGCAACGTCTTTTCCGCCCTGGGCAGCGTCCTTTCCGCCCTGGGCAGCGTCCGAACCCGGCGCACTTGCAGACGACTGCCCTGTCTCCGGGCGCCGTATATTTTCTATATTCCTTTGCCCGCCACTTCCCTGCTCCCCCACCGGTCCCGGACCTGTCACGGAAAAATCCCGCGGCACCTCCTTCAGAAGACTGCTGGCATTGCAGCCTCCCAGCAGCAACAAACAGAAAAGTAAAAACACATAATTTTTCTTCTTCATACCCATACACGTTAATTTCTGGAGAACTCCGCCAATACCAATCCCTTGTTCCTGTCCAGCGTCATTCCCACACTCCAGGCATTCACGAACAGCAGCAGCGGATTTCCCTTCATATCCTTTACCTTTTTCATGTCCGAGGTGCCCGTCAGCTTATCTACATCCACCTCATCCTTATTTTCGATCCAGCGGATATGCTCATAGGGCAGATTTTCCAGCCGGATACCCACATTATATTCATTCTCCAGTCTGTACTTTAAGACATCAAACTGCAGCACACCCACCACGCCTACAATGATTTCTTCCAGACCTGTGTTGAATTCCTGAAAGATCTGGATTGCGCCCTCCTGAGCAATCTGCTCTATGCCTTTCACAAACTGCTTTCTCTTCATGGTATCCAGCTGCCTTACCCTGGCGAAATGCTCCGGTGCAAAGGTCGGTATTCCCTCGTAGCGAAAACTCTCCTTCGGCATACACAGCGTGTCGCCGATGGAAAAAATGCCCGGGTCAAAGACACCTATGATGTCTCCCGCATAAGCTTCGCTCAGTATTTTTCTCTCATCCGCCATAATCTGCTGGGGCTGGGAAAGGCGCATGACCTTATTGCCCTGTACATGGCGGACCTCCATACCTGCATCGAACCTGCCGGAACAAATGCGCATAAAAGCGATCCTGTCCCTGTGGGCCTTATTCATATTGGCCTGTATCTTAAAGACAAATGCGGAAAACTCGTTTTCTGCAGGTTCCACCGAACCGATGTCCGCTTTTCTGGGCAGCGGCGCGGTAGACATTTGTAAAAAGTGCTTCAGGAAAATTTCCACCCCGAAATTGGTCAGAGCGGAACCAAAACAGACCGGCGTCAGTTTTCCAGCCTGCACCTGATCCAGGTCAAAGGAAACTCCTGCACCGTCCAGAAGCTCGATCTCCTCCAGAAGCTTGTCCGCCGGCTCGTCTCCGATCAGTTCCCGCAGCCGCGCCTCCTCATGAACCGGTATTTCTGTGGCAATACCCTCCTTTGTCCCCTTTTCCGTGTCGGAATAAGAAATCACGCACTTCTTCTCTCTGTCGTAGACGCCTTTAAAGCCTTTACCTGAGCCAATGGGCCAGTTCACAGGACAGGTGGCGATTCCCAGCTCCTTCTCGATTTCATCCAGCAATTCAAACGTATCCCTGGCGTCCCTGTCCATCTTGTTAATAAAGGTAAAGATCGGAATTCCCCTCATTCCGCAGACTTTGAACAGCTTTCTGGTCTGGGCCTCCACACCCTTGGAGGCGTCAATCACCATCACCGCGGAATCCGCCGCCATCAATGTACGGTAGGTGTCCTCGGAGAAATCCTGATGCCCTGGGGTATCCAGAATATTAATGCAATATCCGTCGTATTCAAACTGCAGCACGGAGGAGGTGACAGATATACCTCTCTCCTTCTCTATCTCCATCCAGTCGGATACGGCATGCCTTGCCGTAGCCTTTCCCTTGACGCTTCCTGCCAGATTAATGGCTCCGCCGTAAAGCAGAAACTTCTCCGTCAGAGTTGTTTTCCCCGCGTCGGGATGGGAAATGATCGCAAAGGTCCTCCTGCGATTGATTTCTTCCACACGCATACCTTTACGAATATCACCCATTTCAAAATAATCCATATTTTCCTGACTCATCTTCAGCCTCCTGTTTTCAGTATTCATGCCTGTGCCGTTCGCAGCAGCTCTCAGGTGGGACTGTCCGCCGGACAATTGCCGGCGTCCATACCATTTCCTTCAAAGGCAGGCTCCATACCGAAATATTTCAACACGGTGGCCCCTATATCCGCGAAGCTTTCCCGTGTTCCGTAATTGACGGGGCGGACTCCCCGGCCGTACATAAGGAAGGGGGTATACTCCCTGGTGTGGTCCGTGGTAGCCGTGTATGCCGGGTCACAGCCATGATCCGCCGTGATCATCAGTACATCCTCCGGCCTCATCTTTCCCATAAGCTCCGGCAGTCTCTCATCAAAGTATGCAAGCGCCCGCGCATAGCCGTCCACGTCTCTCCTGTGCCCGTAAAGCATATCATAATCCACCAGGTTGATAAAGCACAACCCCTCAAAATCCCGGTCAAGATATTCCAGTGTCCTCTCGATTCCTTCCTCATTGCCGCCGGTATAAACCGCTTCAGTGATCCCCCTGCCCGCAAAGATGTCCTGAATCTTGCCCACGGCGATCACATCCTTCCCTGCCCCGGAAAGCTGATCCAGCATGGTAATACCGGGAGGCTCCATGGAGAAATCATGCCTGCGGGCTGTCCTGGTAAAAGGACCTCCTGCGGGGCCTGTAAAAGGTCTGGCAATCACCCTGCCCACACCGTGTTCTCCCGTGAGTATTTCCCGGGCTATACGGCAGTACTCATAAAGCTGTTCCGGCGGCACAATGTCCTCATGAGCCGCTATCTGAAATACACTGTCCGCGGAGGTATAAACAATCAGATCCCCCGTAGCCATATGGGTGTCTCCGTATTCCTGGATCACTGCCGTTCCGGAATAAGGCAAATTGCAGAGTACGCCCCTGCCTGTACGTTTCGAAAAGGCATCCAGCACCTCCCGGGGAAACCCGTTCGGATAAGTGGGCAGCGGATTTGGCGAATATACACCGGCAATCTCCCAGTGTCCTATGGTGGTGTCCTTTCCCCTGGAACGCTCTTTCATACGGGCAACGGCCGCCTGCTGGCTGCCTTTCTTTAAGCTGCCGCCCTCTGTCACCACACCGTCAATATCAAACAGTCCCAGATCCCTCATATTCGGCATGCGAAAACGGGGGCTGGCGGACACGCTCCTCAGGGTATTCACATTCACGTCCCCGTAAGAAGCCGCATCCTCCATCCCGCCGATTCCGAAACTGTCCAGTACGATCAAAAACACTCTCCGCATAATCTTTGGTCCTCTCAACGATTGCATAAATTATTTACCAGTATACCACACCTTTTATGTAATTTACACTATAATTTTACGTTGTTTAGCTGTCTGTCTACTGTACCACCGTACTGATAATAATATTTTCCGGGGCAATCTCCGTCTTGCGCTTTACGATGTCCTCGATCTGCGCCCGCATAATATCGTCCAGTGTCGCCGCATTCACCACCACATCCACGGCGTCCCCGTTAATGCTGACCACCACATCAGTGAAGCCCTTTGCCTCCAGCAATATCTCCGCCGCTGCCTCCTTCTCGGCCACAGCCGTCATCTGTACCATGCTGTCCACTGCCGCCTGCTTCTGTTCGTCGGAAATCCCCGCACTGTTGATGATCTCCAGCAGTGTCTCTTTATTTTTGGCCCTGGTCTGCTCCTTCAGGAGTTTCGCTTCGGAAAGAATGGTAACTCCTGCCGCAGACGACGTGAAGACTGCCTCCCCCGGTATCTCCCCATCCTCCGGTGTTTCGCTCTGCCCTTCCCCGGCAACGGTCTGTGACACCTGAAAATCCGCATCCAGATAATTATCCACCGGATCGTCCTCCATGTCGGAATCCAGGCTGTCAATTTCGGTCAGACCGGTCTGCAGCAGGTCTGCTTCCGAAAGATCCAGCAGATCCTCCGCCGTGTAATTTTCCGTGAGGATGTCCCCCGTCCCCGTAGGTGTCGTATCGCTTGTGTATACATTGCTGTCGTCCACCTTCAGATATTCATCTTCCAGACCGGTTCCCGCGAACTGCAGATACCCTGCGATCGCAATCATGATCGCAAGTGCGGTTATCATAAGCTGATTTTTTTTGATTAGGTTTTTCACGTTTTTCCCTTTCTCTTCGTTTTGCTAATTTATTGTATGAGCCCGAGAACCGATATATGAATCCTGTCACCTGGTTTTTGTCTCCATTTTTACCACCTTGACCTTGTGAGCATCCACATGGAACAATGCCTGCACAATTTCTGTCACAGTGCGGTTTACCGTGCCGCTCCCCGCCCCTTCCGCCACAACCAGCACTCCCTCGATTTCCGGGGCATAAGTCTTAATCACATACGGCGTGCTGCTGCTGCCATCCGACTTGCTGTACACCACACTTTCTCCAATCTCACTGGTATTCACCGTGCGGCTTCCTCCCTGAGAATCCGTCTCCTCAGTCATGGAGCTGTTTATCGGCTTCTCCTTCTCCACCACCAGCTCTTCGGAGGATTTCAGCGTGATCATTACTCTGACCTTACCCACCTCTGCCATCTCCGACAGCGCCGCAGTCAATCGCCTTTCCAGCTCCGCTGCGTAATCCGACTGCGCCGCACCCTGTATCGAAACAGACTCTTCTCCGCCTCCGGGCGCGGTTTCGCTCCCGCCCAGGACGCCTTTTTTCTCTGCCGCTTCCCTGCCCTTTCCGCCGCTGTCCTTTGTGGGCAGTGCAATAATAAACAACAGGATTCCCGCCAGTACCAGGATCAGCAGATTGTCCCTGCGAAAGAACTTTTTCACCCGCTCATCCTCCAGCCACCTTTTCCAATCTTTTTTCACAGACCTCCCATCACCTCCTTACCGCCGATGAATTTCAATGGGACCTACGATCACCACATCTTCCGGCGCAGCTTCCCCGTTCTCCGGTGTATCTTCCCCTTCCTCTGCCGTCTCTCCGTCCTGCTCTTCCATTCTCCTGCGGATCTCTTCCAGCGTCATCCGCTCCAGCATCTCATCTGTCTCTGCAGCTTGCCGCGCCGCCTCATCCATTTCCTGTTCCATCTGGTTTCGAAACGTCCCCAGCTTCTCCAGCGCCTGCTCCATGCCCCCTCCCAACAGGAAGCTTCCCACCGGCAGAAAAAGCTGGATCAGCACCATGACACTGACCAGAAGCTTCAGATATTTCTCATAGGTCTCCTTAGGCCTGAAATGTACAATAGTTTGCGCACAGATCATAAAAATACCGATCCCGCAGATTGTCTGCAGCAAAATATCACCCCCTTCCGGACGCCGTAACTACCGCAATGGAAATCAAAAACAACAGCAGCGCCGTACCGGTGATTTTAAGGAGCAGCATCCCCCCGTCTCCGGCCCTGTTGACACACGCCGTAATCCGCTTGTCAGTGACTATTCCCATAAACGCAGCGGAACACTTTAACACCCCGGCAATCAGGGCAATCTTTAAAAGGGGGGCGGCACAGAGCACCAGGATCAGGAGCAGAAGCACCACACCGATACTGTTCTTCAGGACAATAGCAGAACCCAGTACCAGCTCCATCGCACTGTCTGCAATATCCCCCACCCCCGGAATCGCCGACAGGATCTTCTGCAGGGCAGACTTTTTCACGGTATCCACAACGGGAGTAATCAATGCCTGAAAAATGCTGATACCGGTGACAATTCCCATCGCCGCTTTTAAGATCCAGCCCACCGCCTTTTCCATCAGATCAATGAGCATGTTCAGCTTCTCCTCCACCCAGATACCGTTTACCATGGACAACATGACAAAGCTGTAGGCAAGCGGAACCGCCCCGCTGGAAAGCACGTATTCTATTCCATATATGACAACCAGCATCATCTGGCAGACCACTCCTGCCGTCATGGCGCCTGTGGATACCCCCACGGAAATCAGATATGCAGGAACCAGCAGCCGGATGAAAAGCGTTATATCTCCCAATGTGTGCAGCGCCGTTTCCGCCGCCTCGGAAAAGCATTTCAAAAGAATTGCGGTAAACAGCAAATACATAAAGTAGAAACTCATATCCGCAACCTGGTGCACATC
>CAJTKW010000038.1:0-26542 GCA_910577035.1 uncultured Acetatifactor sp. | reverse complement strand
AAGATCTCCACAAAATGCGTGACCAGCGAAGAGACGATGCCCAGCATCAACAGCCAGACGAAAATATTTTTCATCCCTGCCAGCTGATTCGTAATGCCGGCTGCCCCTCCTGCAACCAGGCAGGACAATGCTCCGAATATATCGCCGGACATCACCTGCTCCAGCAGTTGTTTTGCCGATATATCCGTCTTTGGAAACAGCTGCTGTATGCCCGCCGCCAGCCTGTCCAGACCGTAATCCTGCCAAATCCCGTCATCCAGCCTTTCCTGTGAGAATCACTGTATTTACATAAAGCTTTGTATCTGTTCGATCACGGCAAAAAGGACGGGCAGACCGGCAAACATTACCGACAGTTTCCCCAGCACCTCGATCTGCCCTGCCACCGTCTGGTATCCCGCATCCTTACATACATCGGCACTGAATTCGCAGATGTATGTAATTCCTATGACCTTCAGTAATACCGTAAGATATCCTTCCGCTCCGTTCAGGTAGATCCGCAGCTTTCCCAGCTGGCCCGCCACAGCCTCTACCTGTCTCAGTGCGTATCCGAAGACGAGAATACCTACAGCCAGTCCCACATATGTCCCATACTCCGGCTTCTGGCCCTTGAACTGAATTGCCAGCAGTACTCCCGTGATTCCCAGAAAAGCTACCTTTACCAGCTCCTGCACAATGCTCCTCCCATCTACAACGCGAACAGGGTCTGTATCGTCTGAAACAATTCGTATATGTATGGCACGATCCAGGTCAGCACCAGAATCAGGCCCGCAAGGCTGATCATAAACGCATGCTCTTCCCGTCCGCTGTGCTTTAGTACCTGGCTGAGTATCGTAACCAGAATACCGACTGCCGCTATCTTAAAAATCAGACTCACTCCCATAATTCCCCGTATCCTATCTTTTTACTGATTCGCGCGAGAGGGTCAGTACAATACCAGAATAATCAATAACCCTCCCATGGCTCCAAGTCCTACCGCCATTCTGCACTTTTCCGCATTTTCCTGTTCCAGGGCTGCCGCCTTTATCTCCAATTGCTCCCTGCTCTGCTCTATGAGATCCAGCTGCATCTGTCCGTCACCGAAAGTGCCGGCCGATACAAACCGCAGGTATTCTTCCCTGTCCTCCTCCTTCAGGGGCATTTCCCGCAGCGGCTCTTCCATACACTCCCGAAAGACCCGTGCAAAGCTCTCCCCCGTGTTTTCCTGCATTTTTATCTCAATCCTCCTCAATGCGTCGCTGAGAGGCCCGGACACTCTTCCGGCCACGTGTCCGCAGCACTCCGGCAGCGTCCTCCGCCCATAGCGGACCTCGCTTCCAAGGAGGCTCAATGTACCGCACATTGTCCGCAGCGCCCTGACCCTGCCCGTAAACTGCCGCTTGTACCATAGTCCCAGGCCAAAGCAGCCGCTCAGGATCATACAGGCCCCTGCCAGCCTAAGCATAATCCCCTCCTTCTTCCTCCATTCTCTTTACCACGCAGCTTCCCTGTTCCTTTCCGAGAATAATCACCATCCGGAAAAGCTGCTTCCACACCCCTTCCGGCACATCAAACCTGGACATCACATCCTCGCGGCTCTCCCCGTGAGCCGTGGCCAGTATCCTGCACCCGCATACCGCAGCGCGGCGCAGAGCTTCCAGCTCCTCACCGTCACCCAGCTCGTCAATGGCGATAACTTCCGGTGACATGGAGCGCAGAAGCATCATCATTCCCAGACTTTTAGGACAGGCATCCAGCACGTCCGTCCTCATACCCACATCGTTCTGAGGCTTTCCGCAGAATGCACCTGCGATTTCCGAACGCTCGTCAACAACCCCCACTGTCATACCCTTCCCCCATTTGTTACCGTCCGAAACCTGTCTGATCAGATCCCTGAGAAGGGTGGTCTTTCCACATCCCGGAGGCGAGATGATCAGCGTGCTTTTCAGATTACCTTCTCCGTATATTCGTGGAAGCACCCTGTCAGCCGCACCCTTTATCTCATGGGAAACCCGAATATTGATAAAAGTTATGTTTTTGATCGTCCGCAGATTCTTTTCGTCTTCCGGCACCGCTTGTCCCGCAACTCCGATCCTGTGACCGCCCGCCACCGTAAGGAACCCCTGCCGCAGCTCATCCTCATAGGCATACAGGGAATAATGGCAGATATGCTCCAGCAGCTTGGAAAGCTCCTCCGCCGTAATGCTGCCAGCCTCCTGCATCCGCTCTGTAAAATGTCCTTCTCTGTCCAGGAAGACTTCCTTCCCGTCTATGTATATCACAATAGGGCGGTCTGCCCGCAGACGAATCTCACGGACAAACCTTTGGTGTGCAGCCGTATATTCCCAAAAGCTTCTTTTTTCTGCCGGAAAAAGACGTAAGATCGTGTTTTCCATATATGCCTGCCCTCCTGCACCTCTTTGTCCTCTTTTTCCAATATATGAAAATAAAACCCGGATATTCCTGTTTCCCCTTTAAGTTCTGGCAGTATTTTTGTATTCAGAAAAATACAAAATTTTAATGGAAAGGTATAGACAAATGACTGACGAGGTGCTATTATTTAATTACAACAAAACAGTAATCATTACTATTATTAAATCTTAACACAAATGGAGGTATTGATATGAGCTCAAGCACAGCACAGGTTGACAATCTTGTAAATCTTCTGGACGGATATGCCACAAAGGGCGGACATCATCTAAATGTAAACGTTTTAAACAGGGATACACTGCTGGATGCCCAGAAGCATCCTGAAAATTATCCCCAACTGACAATTCGGGTCAGCGGATACGCCGTGAATTTCATTAAACTGACTCCCGAACAGCAGGCCGACGTAATCAGCCGTACCTTCCACGAAGCCATTTAAATACTTTGCCATTAAGCAGGGGACAGCTCATAAGGAGCTGTCCTTTTTGCATTTAAATTCATATAGTTTGAGACAAATAGATTCAGGAAATAAGCAGAAAGTCTCAGGAACAAACATGAGATCAGATATGTGCATTCTGCCGGTTAAAATATGAAAAGACTTCTTATGAGCTTTTACTTCCCTGTCAGGGGAAACCTTTTGGCCAGCTCTCTTGTGTAACTGTTCTTAGGCCCTTTTCGATACCCGGCGATCATACGGCTGGATTCCGGATCATTCCTGTAAAACGGAGCCGGCTCCTTCACGTTCTCTACAAACGGCGTTCCTACATGGGGAGGCTCTTTATGGAATTTGGATACAAGATCAGAATATTCCTTTACAAATATCATAACGCATGACCTCCGCACTTCAAGTATGATTCCTCAACTAGTATTAAGGTAATCAATCAAAATTATAAGCAACTTTACTATACATTAACTTGACAAATAATACAAGAAAATCTATAATAATTAATATATGAAATATTTTTCAATATGTTACATACGCTTCAAGCAGAAAGGAGTGATTAAATGTCACTGGACGGTAATGTTCTGATTGAAAATATAAGAATGCTTTGTAAACAGCGAAAAGTGTCTATCTCAAAGCTCGAATCAGACCTCTTTTTGTCGCCGGGCCTGATTTCCCGCTGGAACAAAAGTATTCCTGCCCTGGATAAGATCATGACGATTGCCGAGTATTTCGGCGTATCCATTGATGATCTTGTCGGCCGCCCCGAAAGCAATTTAAATCACACTAATATAGAGTGCCTGCTTGTTCTCCTCTACAACCGCAGTATGATAGCCGAAATAGACTGGGATATTCTGAACTTTCAGAATCCTCCGGAAGAGCTGGCACGGATTAAGCCCACGGAGCTTTTTGAAAACGGCAGCTGCACCTGCTTTGCTGCCGGCTACAAGGAGGGCTTTTTCCTCCTGGCGGCTGCATACTCCGGCAATGACGACCTGCTGCTCAAGCTGTTCACCCTTCCTGATCTGCATTCCCGCCCTGAATGTGTATGTGGGGACACGGATATGCTCCGACAGCTTTACAAATATCTTGACCGCCGTTTTTCCCGGAGAATCAACAGCCTTAAGTCCGACGGCTTCATTAACGCATTTATAAAAGATACCTCCCTTACCGGGAACGAATCCCTTCCCGAAGAAGACCGTAAGATTACGCCGCTGAGAGCTCCCGGCGATGCCAGCAATTTTTGAATTCCTGCTGTAAATATATGAGTGCCTCTCCAGAATAATGCTCTTCTCCTCCCACTTGAAGTATACTTCATGAGCAGGAACCGAAAGAGCATTATTTTTATATGTCGTGCAGGATTTCGCTTACTCTGCCGTTGAGAATTCCCAGCAAATCCATCTCTCTTAATATATTGCGGAACCTTTGAAACCCCTGCTCACTTCCCAATCTTTTCCAGAGTGCTTCGGCACTGCTGATCAGATTCTCTTCCAGTAATTCCAGATCCTCGTCCCAGACATAAAACGCGTCATCCGAAAGAACCGCTTCTTCCGAACCGCCAGCCTCCTCTTCTGCCGCTAATCTGTTGCGAAACTCATGCTCCTTACTGTATTTTTCCCAGGCTTCCGCATAGTTGACGCCATCGCAGGATATGATCGCCTTTGCAACAGTATGAATTCTCAGATTGCGAATAATGTCCGCCAGCAATATTTCCTCCGCCTCCGAATCGCGGAAAGACTGCTCATATTCCTCCGGTGAAATTCCGGCAGTAAGAATGCACGCCACATCTGCATATGCCTCCCTGTAGATTCCCATATAAATACGCGCATACCTTGCCGTCAGATTCCCCGCCAGAATTTCCACAAGATTCCGCTGTATATTCCATTCGATCCACATGATCTGTTCATACGGATTCTGATCCTCCCTGAATTTCTTTCCTTCCAGCGCCTGACATAAATCATCCCCAAGACTTACAAAAATATTTCTCAGCCATTCCCGCCAATTGTCGCCTGTCTGTCTCAGAATATTTTTACTGTACAGCTTCCGGTCATCCGCAGCCATCCCGCATATTTCCCCGCAGCGCCCGACAATATCAAACCATTTTACCATCAGCCCTTCCTTTATATGTTCGTCGGCGCATTCTTCCTCCACAAAGTCAAAGTTTACATACCTGAATATACGCTGATAGATCGCGTGATATACATGCCACTCCATACTGATGGCTCTGTCCTGCCGGTGACGTTCTGCCTTCGTCAGCACGTGATATGCCTCATGCAGCAAATAAGTGATAACCTGCCCCGTCCTTTCAATTTGGTTTTCCGGGATGTAGATCAGCACCACCTTTCCCTCTTCCTCCCGTGTATCAAACAGGCTCGCCGTCTCTACATTGCTCTTTAAAGACGGATGCAGCAAAAACGCATAGAACATCTCCTTATGAAACAGGCGTACCAGAGTCTCCAAAATTACCGAATAAGCGGCAAGCAGCTTGGGAGAAATATCATATATACTGCTCTCTACCGCCTGGCTCGTGAACATTTGCCGATCGGAATTGGACGTGCTGTCAATAATATTCTTGTATACATTGGATATTTTGCTGATCGCATCCTCAATATCCCTCATAATCCTCTTTTTCTCTTCCGTGCTGTTGCCTGCCGTCAGCGCGCTGTCTGCCCGATCTGTATAATGTATGCAGAACAACTGCATGCCTCTTTCCAGAATCTGCTCTTCATAGCCGTAAAGCCTGCTGCTCCCGATTTGCGACAGACCGCTTAAAATTCTGAGCAAATATACTGAAAAGGCTTTTAAAACCGGCTCCTTATCATCACACTGTTCATATATTCTCTTTAAGCTTCGCCTCTGCTCTTCTATCCAATTATCCACAGCTTCGATTTCCTTCCCACACCAATATCTCTGATTCTATATTGAAAAATGCTTCACAATATTTATTGTTTGCATGCGTCAGCAATTCCTTTGTCTTATAAAGCTCCAATAAGCCGCAAAGAGACACATTGTTCACCTCCAGCAGCCAGTCAAACCCACCGAAGGTTTCAAATTTACGTACCTCTATATCATCCAAACCCTCCCGGTTTCTTATATGTTCCTCCAGGATCCTCCTGAAGCTTTCCGCCTTCTCATAATTTTTTATCATGCAATGCAGCCTGCAGCAGACCTTTTCATCCTTCACACAAGCCTTTATTGTTTCATATGATTCCAGAATATTTTCCCTTATTCCAAAAATCGTATATGTCTTAACTGCACTGCATATTTCGCGAAGCCTCCTGACGTTCTTCATGCCATCGCTATACTGATCCGTCTTCGTAACCGCAATGATCTCACTGTGGTCGTATGACAAATATCCCATCTGTTTTGGTTCCTTTGACAAAGCCTCGATAATCCCGTCCCGTTTAGCGGCCATTATCCCTTCGTTCAGTCTGACCATCGTTATAAACACCAGAGGCTCGGACTCATTCGTCCAGAATTCCCGATCCTTATCCTTCTGTTCCGTAACACATACCAGCATTCGGCAATTCACATCGCCGTTTTGCCCGTAAGTCTTCTCCCCCAAATATCCCCAGGTGTCAAGCTCTTCCACCTTAACTATCTTCTCATCCGATATGTCAAAAGCGTCAAAATGCCCCAAGGCGCAATACCTTCCCAGTACCTCCTCATTTGCACTTCCCATATCCCGATAAAAATTATTTTTCAGCAAAAGTATTCTGGTAGATACCTCTTTCTTCACTTTTCCTCTCCCCATTGCATTTCATCTTAAGTTTCATTCTCAAAATTCTGCCGGAAGCATTACGGTATCCGATCATAGTCTGAATTGCCGCATTAAATCGTCTTGCCTTACTATAGAACGGCACGTCATACATTTCCATCCAAACATTCCACATATCGGCACAAAACGCAATTTCCTCCTCCTTAAGCGGATCCCACTCTTCAGGCTGCTCCCATTCAAAGCCCCCCCGTTCCTCACGGATACCGGTCAATCCCAGTACTTCCTGAAACAATACCATTAACTTGATCTGTTTTCCCCTTATCTCATCCGCCAGCTCGCATTTCGTTAACAGATTTTTATACAGTCCTGCATAGCCTCGGGCATTTCCGAAAGCAAGAGCGTTCATCACACCCGAAATAACCATGTGCGAAATATAATTAATCTTACGGGTGCATTCCGACTCTTCATATTTACTCTTCAGGAGTTCCTTTAAGGTTCCCATCCCGCCGCCGTTTTGACCAACATACTCCTTCAGGAAATCAAGGATACAGGAATACATCTGGTCTATTTCCAAATTTGCTATCTCTCCTCCGTCATCACGGAATGCAGACAAAGTATTCACAAAATAGAAGTGATAAATCCTTTTTCCTTCTCTCTTCTCGTCAAACGTCCCCTTCTGTATGCTTTTCTCATACATTTTCCAGACAACGCCGTCAAACGGGATTCGTAAAAAATCCCCCAGCATTTCCGTTTTATCCTGGATAATTTCCCCACTGTGGACAGCACGCTCCAAATATCCCGTAAATTCCCTTAAATTGTATATCCCCTTCTGCTTCATAAATCGTTTCCGCTCATATCGGCATATAATCCGTTTGCAATGCGCATAAGAGGTGGATAATAAAATATTTATGATAACATACATTTGAACCAGCAGAATATATCCCATACACACATATGTCGTATACTTCCATGACACGGATCTGGCCATGACCATAAAAACTGTCAGCAATAATGTTATCATAAACAGGATAGGAATTGTATGTGACCCGATCGTTAAATCAAGAAGCCTCCTGAAAGGAATACCCAGCCTTTTATTGTCCATCACGCTGTAGAAAAAAATAACACTGGCAACCAGCATTGTCTCATATGTGACAATTACATTACACATGAATTCGGCTGAGTCCCAGAGGATACCTTTGATCCATCCCCAGCTTGCCTGCTCCATAAACGGAATCAAGTCATAATCCGCAAGCAGCGCCCATACAATGGCTGCGCCGCCCAATACAAGAAACAAAATCCAATTCCAGTCCTTCCTGTCTATAAAGCCCTTTCTTATGTCTGCCGCCACTGTTCCTCCACACTTCCCGACATGCCGCCAACGGCGGCAGTGCCGACGCAGCCGGCACAAACAATCGATGAGATTCATCCATTCTGGTCGAACATATCAATAAGCAATTTTAACCACTCATGATACCATATCACATTTCAGTGGATTTTTCAATGGAATATTAAAATAATAGCAGGCCGTACCCGCCTTGAGACTTATTGCAAACAAAATCCCGGCATATGCACCTTATCTGGCATATACCGGGATTTTGTTCCTTCCTTATCCTGTTTCATTCATCCGGGAACCGGCAGTACTTCTCCCCTTCTATATGCCGGTCTTACAATCAGCCTGCCCTCATTCATAAAAGCATTGGTCCTGTGGGGCATGGCCTGCGGACAAATCACAGGTGCATCCACCACGAACAGGCTGCGCTCCCTTATCACCCTATCCATGTCATCCTGCGTAACCTCCGGAGTAATATAAGAATTGCCCTCTGCAATATCTTTTAGCATGGCCTCTATGGCCATGCTCGTTACCGCCCCGGTATTTTTAATGACAGATGCCATCTGTGACAACTGCTCATTGGGAAAGAAATAGTCTGCGCCGCCCATCATCGCGGTTTTCAGACGAAGGTTTACCCTTGCGTCCTGTACAAACTCCACCGCAAAGGAATATTCCGTGAAATCCGCACTTTCCGGGATCCAGAAAGCGTACCCGTCCTGCCTCTCCGGTCTTGCAAAAGGCTGCATTCCTATGGGTTTCAGCGGACCGGCAAGCTCCGGGTCCAATATCATGTTTGTCCCGCGAATCCTGCCGATACCGTCCTTTACAAGGTAATACTGCCTGCTCACACGGTCATAATAATGAGTGGCAAAGAACGCGGCAACAGCCAGTTCATTGGTCAGGTCTATCATCGGTGTGGCAAATTCATAATGCTGTGCCAGAGCCCAGGGCACATAATACCCACTACCCTCCACAAACGCCCGCACCTCCGGCAGCGATTCCAGGAACACCATAAAATCATACGACTTTAACAATGCCTCTATCCTGTCATCCCTTCCCGGAATTCTGTAGAGACTTGCCTTACAAAGGGGATAACACTTATTTTCTCCGCGGTAAAAGGTGAAATTCCCGGAAAAAGACAATGCCGCTATCCTGCCGTCAGGCATTGTCATAAGCTCATACCGTGAATGCTTGACAGCCACCCCGTCTCTTTCCAGACAGGTGCCAAGGATATGGTTCGGCTCCAGATGCCGAATGGCTTCTACGATATTATCGAATCTTTCTATATCTGCCATAAACGTCTCCCCTCATCAGATATGCTATACGCGCCATATTGGATGCCCATGCCTCCTCCAAAAAGTCAATCACCGCCTTACTGTCATACCACATAATATGCTCATTGTCCGGCGTGGAAAGTCTCACCCCGTAATGCCAGTCACGCCTTGAGAATTCAATTCCCAGCACACTCGGTACAAGCTTATAATCAGCCTCCAGAAACTGATACTCGAACAAGTCTCCCCTTTGACAGGTTCGCTCCTCGCGAAATCCGGTCTGCGTAAGCACCCCCCTGTTCTTTATGACTCCAAGATCGGCATTTGTCTCCAGCAGCATATGACAAAACCTCGTGCCGCATTCTGTTTCCGCAAAACAGACCAGTTCCCGGAGTATCCTCTTCTCTTCCTCACCGAATTCAAAGAAATTACATTCTATCCTGTTGATATGGAGGAACACTCTGTCCCTGCCATCCTGCGAAAAATACGCAAGCCTTGGCATGGCAGCTCCGTCGGGAAACAGTTTTTCCACCTGCGAACATACTTTCCATTTATCTCCCGGAAATATCCGCTCCAGCTTGACTATCCACCGGGCGGCAGGAACTATGCTCATTACATTTGCCGCCACCGAAAATACCCATTGCCTGATTTCCTTTTTTGCCGGCTTAAAGCTGTCAAGCCGGCAGACATACTCCGAATCCCGGATTTCCTGGGGGAACCTTCCCTTCAAAAGATCCTGCAGTGGGCAAACCACGGCAATGTCTGACAGACTGCCTGTCATAAGATCCATCTTTTCCCCGTATTCCCGGCTACGTGCATCCGTCACCCGCAGATCAGGATTCATGCGTACCGCAAGAATCATCTCCTGTTTCCACCTGTCCTTTACATCCCGGTTAAACAGGTTAAACTCAAAGGGATCCGTACTCCGGCCCCTGTATTGCGCAGATGCGAGTACAGGCATATACTGATTGGCATATCGGGCGCCCACGGCATATTGTACACGCTGAAGGAACACTTCCGGATAAACAATTATGACCGCCGTATCACCCATACGCTTAAGCCTTCTATCCGGCTTTAAAAATCTGCCTTTCTCAAATACCAGCGGATACATGGAAATCTGCTTTGCCAGCAATTCCGCAAGGTTGGCATATCCCCCTGCCTTCACCGCCTCCCAGTCGCTTTTGCCCACATACTCAGACGGTATCCCTGACAGTATCCCCTCCGCCATGGCAGCATCCACTGCCGGATTCAGCATAAGGTTTCCCTTCATAACCTCTTCTGCCTGCTCTGACGGTGCTATAAACATCGGAAGAAATACATCATGGGAAATGGTATACCCTGCATCCTTTCCAAGCTTCCTTTTCTTCTCAAGTATCTTCATATCTTATCACCCGCCTGACTTCACTGCCCTTTCTATCGCTTCCTTCTGGTATATGCCACCACGAACCGCCGGTCATGCCATTCCTGCAATCCGCCATATTGTGTGGAATGTCTTTATTCCATTTTCATACAGGGATTGACAACCGAAATGGTTTGAATTGCTTCCCGGATATGTGAATTTATTGTAACAGATCCTGTGACAGGTGTCAAATAAAATTATGTCATTTTAGAACATTTGTTTACAGCATTATAAAAACGCGGATTACAGTGCAGATAAACGCAGAAATCCCGGCATATGCAGTCTGTCTGCATATGCCGGGATTTCTGTCCCACCCTTACAATATTTATCTATATAATTATAGTAAACTTAGGGAAACGCTGATGAAAGCGTTTTCCGCAAGCCAACTTGTTGGCTATGGAATTCTGTATTGCGAAGCAACAAAACCCCCTGCAGGTCCGTGGGTGTCCGCCGGAGGCTCTGAGGAAACGATGATTTCATCAGCGCTTCCTTAGAAGAAGATACGGCAGACGGTTACCCAGCCTCCCATAAGTTCTTCCATTACAGCAGGCTACTGATCTCCCGCCAAAGCACAGCAGGACTGTCATTACCAGAAAACAATCAGAATCATGCCACAGCCAGGTCAAGGCCGATGACATGGACGCCGAAATCGTCCCGAGTTTACCACTTCCGAAAAATTACTGTATTAAAATTACCTTATTTTGCGAGGTTTCCCTTGCTTTTTCATTGTGTTATCTATAGGCCTATTTTGGGGGTGCCAAGTACGTTAAGTGTTTTATTAATAATGGGAAACCTCCGACTGGTTCAGTCCGTAAGGGGTTCGAATACATCTGGCAAAAAGGTTCCCCAAAACAGGTCGTCATTAACGTCGGCTCTTTGGATCGCTTTGATGACGGACAACCTGACTATGTGGAGCGCCTAAAAATCCTTTCAAGCAGGTATCCCCCTGATTCCTGCCCTTGAACCCTACTGCCACGCAGGAAAAAATCACTTGTAGGCTGCATTAAGCCTGCTTTTACTTACCGCCTCAGCAAATACTCAATAAACTCTCTCACAGCCCCATCTCCGCCCTTTTTCCTGCTGGTAAAATCAGCTATTGTCCGCACTTGTTCCACCGCATCGTATGGACAGCCAATCACCCCTCCTGCTGCTTTTACCTGTTCCATGCAGGCAAGGTCATTAATATCATCCCCAATATATGCCACATTACTGTATTGACAATCTAGTTCCGCAATAAGTTCCTCTAACTTTTTTTTCTTATCTTTAACGTTCTGATACAAATGTGTGATTTTGAGTTCTTTGCACCTGTTTTCCACAGTTTTTGAAGAACGTCCGGTTAATATCATTGGTATTATACCCATTGGAATCAAAATATCGTGAATTCCACATCCATCTTTTATATCAAACACTTTAAAAATTTCTCCGTCATTCCCCATGTAAATTTTCCCGTCTGTCAATGTTCCGTCCACATCCATTACCAAAACTTTTATGTTCATGCAATACTCCGCATCTCGCACTTAATGCTTTGTGCGCATAATAAATACCACTATATCAATCCTGCATTTACAATATGTTGAATATGAATACTTCCTACCAATTCTTCACTTCTATTCAGGACAGGCAGAACAGATATATTCCTTTTTCTTATCAGCTCCAATGCTTTAACTACCATTTCATCCTCATAAATAATTACAGGCTTTACTGTCATTATTTCTCTTGCCGACATTGCGTAAATATCTCCGCCCTTTTCCAATATTCTACGCAAATCACCATCTGTAATAACGCCCTGCAATTTACAACCATGTTTTACAATATTCACCATTCCCAAGCGCTTGCGACTTAACTCGATAATTGCCTGTTTCAACGAAGCATCTAAAGGCACTTTGGCATTATCTTCTCCTGACATCATTATATCAGAAACCTTCAAAAGAAGTTTTTTTCCTAAAGTTCCAGCCGGATGCGATTTACCAAAGTCCGCTTCTGTAAACCCATATTCCTCACTTGCCACAACAGCCAACGAATCCCCATATACCAAAACAGCTGTTGTGCTGGATGTAGGCGCAAGCCCCAAATAACAAGCCTCTTGAAAATTGGGAAAAATCTGGGCCACGTCACTATGTTTTACTAATGTAGATTGCGCGTTCCCCGATATAGCAATGATTTTCACGTTTTTCAGTTTTAGCGTAGGCAGCATGCGAATAACTTCTTCACTTTCTCCGCTATAGCTAATAGCGATTACAAGATCCTGTTCTGTAACCATCCCCAAGTCCCCATGCAAAGCCTCTGCCGGGTGCAAATAAAAAGAAGGTGTCCCTAAGCTGGACAAAGTAGCTGCAATTTTTGTAGCTATATGCCCCGGCTTCCCCATTCCGGTAATTATAACTTTACCGGAGCATTGCGTTATCATATCTAATATCTCCAGATATTTTTCTCCCAATACCTCTTTCGTTTTTTGCAGTGCTTCAATTTCAACATCAAAGACCTGCTTTGCCGCCAATAACTTTTCTTCTCTATTCATTATCTATTGAACCGCCTCATATACTTTTAATATTCTCTCAATTATAGCCGGAAATTCTGACAGCCTGACCATATTGGGACCATCTGATAAAGCCTCATCCGGATTAGGATGAACTTCAAAAAATAATCCATCTGCTCCTACACCTACTGCCGCCTTTGCCAAATACTCTGCATATTGTCTGTTTCCACCTGTAGAAGTCCCATTACCTCCCGGTTTCTGTACACTATGCGTCGCATCGAATATCACAGGATAACCGTTCTTTTTCATTTCCAATATTCCTGTCATATCCACAACTAATGTATTATAACCAAAAGAGGTTCCTCTTTCACACAGCATAATATTATTATTTCCAGAATCTTCCACCTTTTTAACAACATTTTTCATATCCCAAGGTGCCAGAAACTGCGCTTTTTTAATATTTACTATTTTTCCTGTCTTGGCAGCTGCAATCAACAAATCAGTTTGTCGACACAAAAAGGCAGGAATTTGAATAATATCACACACTTCTGCAACGCGGGAAGCCTGTTCTGGCTCATGAATGTCAGAAACAATTCGCAAATTCAACTCTTTTTTCACTCTCGCTAAAATCCGCAGTCCTTCTTCCAACCCCGGCCCCCTATACGAATGAATACTTGTTCGATTTGCCTTGTCAAAGGAAGCTTTAAAATAGAAATCTATATTATTAAATTTACCAACTTGTTCCTTCAAAACTGCTGCTTCTTCCAATACAGCTGCTTCTGATTCTATTACACATGGACCTGCTATTAGAATAAACTTTCTATTCATCATCCTCATGCCCTCTCATTGCTTTTTGAGCATTCCACAATTGCTCTGCTAAATCAAAATCCTTTTGCTCGTCAATATCTATCGCTTCAATCCCTGACACTTCTGCGATATATGGCTTATGCCCTATTCTGCGGTGCTCCACAGTAAATATCTCTTTTTTAAAGATATAAAATCCACTCGTTTCTACCCAAATTGGTTCCATATCTTGTGTCCGCGGCACATCATTGATGTCATAATTAATTGGCTTATTCTGATACCATGCGAATGTCTGTATGCGCTCCGCAGAAAAGGCAGAATCATAAGAACCCTCTAATACTGCTCGTAATGCTTTTTCAACAGTATTTTTATGAATAAAAGGAGATGTGGTATGTGCTAATACATAAAAATCGGCATCTATAGTGCCGATGAACTGATTATATATTTCAAACCCCTTTACGCAATCCTCA
Source organism: uncultured Acetatifactor sp. (assembly GCA_910577035.1). GTDB lineage: Bacteria > Bacillota > Clostridia > Lachnospirales > Lachnospiraceae > Acetatifactor. The sequence goes on along the minus strand of CAJTKW010000038.1, from coordinate 12,229 downwards.
TCCAATCGCTTATCCCGCTTAAGAAATTTCGTCTCTTTCGGTATGTATTCTACAACCACTTCGTCACTACAATAAACATACACCTCATCTATACCCTGTACTTGATTTAGAGAGTTGCAAATATGCCAGCACAAAGGATGCCCTCCTATTGGAAGAATATTTTTATGAGGCAATCTTTGTGAATTTAGCTTAATTGGTATTAATGCCACTGTTTTCATAGATTTTTCTCCTTCCATTTTCGGTTTCGTGTTTTAAAATCAATTCTTACTCACTTCTCTTTAAAGTATCAAGATTTTCCCCTTTAAAGACCTTCTTTATAACAGACAAAAAATAATGCCTTCTTGTAAAACAAACTGCAAACATTACAAAGATAACAGCATATCTCAAAAAAACAAATGGATATAAAATTAAAGCAACCGCAGACACTGCCAGCAACAAAATCAATATGCATAAAATACTTTTCGTGTCAAAAACATTTCGAATATTATTTCTTTTACAACATCGTTTCATATAGATATAATACAAAAACAAGATCAATAAATAGCAGGCCAAAGTCGTATATCCAGCTGCCAAAAAACCATATCTGGGAATAAACAGCATATTCAAAATAACATTAAACACAGCTCCACTGGTAGTCGCCAAAGATGCTTTTTTTGTATCTTCAAAAAAGAAAAGAATCGTTCCAAAAGTACAATACACAAAAGTGACGCACGTAGACATCATAACCGGAGGAATTACCCAGACAGCCTCCCCATATTCAGCCGTCCCCAGAATGTACAATATCTCCGGTGCAATTAAAACTATCATGCAATTAATGATAACAAAAATGGAAATAAGAACTTTAGATACATCCCTTATGCTTTTAAAATCTTTTTCTCTCAGCTTTTGATACATCCATGGCGTAAAGGAGCTGTTTACACCAGTTGTCACAATAGTCATAACTAACGCGATCTGATATGCCAAAGCATAAATTCCCGCTTTGGCTGATCCACAATACATATCAATCATAATACGGTCAAATTGTGCTAATACAACTTGAGATAAATAATGCGGTATCAACGGAATGCTAAACGACAGAGTTTCCTTCCACTCCTGTATGGAAACACAAAATTTTCCTTTGACAAGATTATTTATATAAAAAAACACATTTACTGATACATTCACAACTATAAATCCTATAACTAATCCATACCCTTGTAAATCCGAATATATACTTAACAATATTCCTGCCAGTGGAGATAATACAGACATCAGCAGCGTAACCAGTAAAACCGAAATATAATTATATTTTACACGCTGTTGTGCAGACCAAAATTCCAACGCTGGCTGCACCAATATATAAATGAACATCATAAACATTAGTACTGACGGTATATTAAAGAATTTGGGCTTAACCCTGTTAATCAAAAAAACTGCAGCAAATGTAATTAAGGTGCACAAGGTACTCAAAACCTGAAGCGAAGAAGTATACTTTTCAACCTTCTTCTGATTTTTAATCAAGCCATTATAATAAATTCCGGCCGACATATTTAAAGTGCCGAAAATAATCAAGATATTCATCCAAGTCATAAAAAGAGAATACACACCATATTGATCCGCTGAAAGCACTCTTGTATAGATTGGGGTAACAATGAACTGGATTCCTCTTTGTAAAGCATTGCATATCGTAAACCAAAATCCCGCTTTAATTGCAATATTCAGTTTACTGTACTTTTTCTTAATATTGCTCAGCGCCTTCACATTATCTCCTCAAAATAATTTAACAAACTCTTTAGTTCTTCCATTGTTTCAGGAACAAAAAACTGATCGCTGTATTTTTTCCCAAATGCTTCGAACCATCTAAGCCTATCCTCTGGCATATTTATAAATCCTGTTGGCATCAACTTATACAAAAGAATAGACTTTATATTACAACTTGAAATAAACTTATAATTCAAAACTGACCCTGATGAATAGGTTATAAATACTGTATTACTATTTTGAATATCAGCCGCCAGAGCCTCTGCCGGAAACGAAATAGTTTTGTTTGTACATATACCGTTTTCAGCAAAACGATTAGTCTTGTCCCGAGGATGAAGTTTGATCATTAGATTTTCTTTACCCACTAAATCCCTAATCAGCATTATTAGATTTAAATCGCCATTATTATTAAAATCTGAAGCAAAACATTCTTCAAAAAATATATATTTTTTCGCATATTCTGTCTTTACTTTAGAGGTATCAAATATATAATTAATCATTTCAAAAATCTTGTCAGCATCTGCTTCATTTTTATCCCAAATAGAATGAATCCGAAAAGGCATTTTATTCACACAAAGGTCGGCATCATACAAAAAAATGTCTTTTGCTACTTCGTCCAAATAAGTCCTGCGAAAAATCAACTTGGAAAGCCTTCTAACAATAATATGCCCCTTGGAAAACTCTTCCAGTGCATTCCAAAAGCTTTTGGCATATGTTGAATATCCTTCGTCAAATAAAATTATCTGTGCTTGATTCTGCTCATAAAAAATTGCATTATCTAAATCATGAAATAACCCGTTTGTTAAAATTCTGTCATATCTTTTATGGAACGAAAGATGCGCCATTTTTATAAAATGTTTAGGAAAAAGCATCGCTTTAGCAAACTCTGTCTTTGTTTTTAGGGAGTCTAGCTCTGCTATTTGTATGCCATTAAAAACATGAATTTGGTTACAACGCTCTGCTATCGTTCTAAAATCATTAAATTCACTTGTAACAATCAAGTCTGCATCATCATTTTCATAATTCTTTGTTTGAATAATAATAGCCGTTATTATTTGAAATGGTGTCCTGCAGATATACAGATTCTTCATTCTTGTATTTTCCTCCAAGTACTAATCGTATAAACCACATCACAAAGATAGATAATAGAAATGCTTTATATCCCAATCGAAACGCTGAACGAATCTCACTTAATATAAGATGATAAAAAATCCATCTGCACGCCATTCCATAATAATCTTCCCTCTTTGATAAAAGAAGCAATTTATTATCTATGATGGATAAATACAATCCAAAAAAGACAAAAAACAGATATGACATGTTACCCAAGTAATAATACACATCAGCATATATGGAGCAACCCAGTCCATACAAATCTAACTTAATAAATCCTTCCCCAACTAAATTGGGAAACAACGATGGCAAACCAGGAATACTGACCACCAACTCATGCAAAAATATGTTTTCATAATGAAAGTCAAACATTCCTGCCATATGTGCCTTCATCTCATATATCAAAATAAATATTGACATTCCAAACTCTTCTACGGCATTGAATATGATATTGGATTTAATACACACTACCCATTCACTCATTAATGCACTGATGGAAAAAGGCCGGCTCCTCAAGTGCATAATCGCTGTCAGCAATGCCAAAAGGAAAAAGCCACAAATAGATATGCAAATAATTAGTCTCCCGTCTATTTTCCTAATGGATAAACCATAGAAAATGAACAATAATACAATAATGCACATTCCCATACTTCTGACACCTGCCAGCATAGAAACAACTGTCAGTAATAAAGCAAAAATAAACCAAGCATTTACCCAAAACATCTGCTTCTTTTTCTTATAATATACCATTAGGAAAAAAATACCTGCATACATAAAATTTGCTAATGTAATAATGGTGGAGGGAAGGGTATTATAAGCATTCTTTTCATATCCATTTCTGGACAAATATAAATTTACAATCTGAACAAAAAGCCAAACTGTTCCAAATCCAATTGTCATTATAATTCCCGCATTTTTATAAAATGCCAGACTAAGCTGTCTGTCTTTTCTTACTTTTTGCGATTGTTTTTTATTCCCAAGCAAAAAACCTAAAAAGAGAAAACTTACACATAAAAAAGAAAACTCTCCTGCGCGCAAAACCTCAGACTCTTCCAGTTCATCCAGATAATACAGCACGAATGAAGAAAAGTCATATTTTAAGGACATTAATATTATTATTCCAAATTGAAACAGCTGACCCATTAAAATAAAAACAGGGCCTATAGAATACAAACTTATTCGCAATATCCATAAAATAATAATTTGCACACATATATTAAAAATGATTGCAAGTGAAAGTTCAGGCAAAGTATACGTTTGAATGACAGCCATCTCAAAGAGCACTAACATAAAATATGCTATTGTACAAAATATCTTTTCTTTTGCCATCGCCATATACTAACACATCTCCTCATAGTCATTCTTTACCCTGCCTGATTACAAATATAGTTGCCAATCGTTTTACACAGCCTATTTTGGCTATTCCTCTCCATTTTTCCCCATACAATTCCCGCTGAAAAACTCCAGATATTCAGCATATCTCTGCCATTTGTCATATGCCTTTGCCTGCTCCTGACATTGCGCAGAGGTGATTCCCATTTTCCCTATGTCATAAACTGCCCTCACAAGGCCTTCCCCATCCCCCTGCCCAACCACCAGGCCGCATTTCCCCACTGATTCCGGAGACCCCCCTGTTGCAAACGTGATAACCGGTGTTCCGCATGCCAAAGCTTCCAGATTGACTGTAGGGAAATTATCCGCCAGCGTGGGATTTACAAAGACATCTGCAGCCGTATACCACCCGCACAGCTCTTTCCTGTCACTGGTCCGATCTATATGAATGACATTAGCAGCGCTTGTATCCTGGTTCCTTCCGATCATTACGCACTGATACTTATCATCAAGCCTGTCCGCCAGCTCATAAAAATGATACATGCCTTTGGTCTCAGACCAAACCCCTGCAACCCCAAGAACAATTTGCTTCTTCTCTAATCCATATTTTCTCCGAAGGTCTGATTCCGTTGGCTTGAAAACCGTTAAATCAATTCCGTTGGGGATGACTTTTACGGAATAGTCCTTCAAAAAGGATTTACCGACCAACCCGGACAGCCACTTTGACGGAGTTATCAGGAAAAGATTGCTTATGCCTGAAAAGACTTTCTTTTTCAACAGGTAATTGCCTTTAGAATTATCTATACCTATGGATTTGGGATATTCCCTTTTTCTTGGACAATCGCCGCATCCCTTGTCCAGGCGGTCGCATAAGCCGGCAATGCAATGCCCGGTAAAAGCCCAGCAGTCATGCAATGTCCAGTACGTCTGCCTTCCGGACCTGCGTATATAATCAAACAGCATGGGAATATTCATTGTATATCCCAGGGGATCCTGTATGCTGATGACATCCGGCTTATAGCTTTCTATATCTTGAATAAGCCCTGATGTCGCCCTCCTTGACATCTTTCCCATATTATCAAACAGCCTTGCGGAAAGTGCATGCAAATACACATCCGCCTGATTTCCGATCTGATAATGATTTATGCTGTCCGGCACATTTCCTCTGGCACTGGCATATCTTACGGTATGCCCGCTTTTCTGCCACATAATATAACTCGGAAGCAACCGTATCCGGACCGCCGCTGCCCCATCCTGAATTAATAATATATAGTCTCATCTTTTTATCTGGTAATCGTCCGGAAGCTCCTCTCCTTTCATCAATTTCAATCTGCACAGCTATCTGCGAATTCTTTTTTCAAGCCCCAAAAACTCATAGACTCTGATTCCGATCCGGAATAATTTTTCATGGCTCTTAAATTTTTCCGTACATTGATCCATATCATGAAGCTGCATCAGTTCTTCTTCGCTGATCTGAAGCTTTGCCGCCACCTCGCGGAACAGCTCCTTGCTTTCTTCCTCGGTCAATGGCGGCTCCTCCAGTATTTTCAACGCTTCCTCTCTGGACATTTGCCCCGTCACCACCAGGCCTGAAAGATGCACCCTGCGTAAATCATGGCCAAATCTGGTCGGCTGCCACCAGCCTTCCAGGAACTTTGTGATTAAATCTTCAAAATGCTTTTGCCCATATGGCACATAATCGTATTCTTCCCTCAGCGTCTTTATCATGGACTCTTTCGTGAATTCGACCAGGTTTAAGGGCTTAATGGTCTTGACTCCCTTCACATAGGGAATCCAGAACTTATGCTTAAAACCTGTCGTAAAAGTATACTTTTTAATCGGAATTCTGCAGTACTTCTTGATAACGTCTTTTAAATATACGGCATCGCCCGTAGGTCCCCCGTCTGAAGCCCAGGAAGCAGGGTCTGCAACGCTTTCTGTCATAATGTTAAAACCATTTAAAATATACTTTACGCCCAGCTTCTGGGAGTACTCGTCAATCACGGCAATAAACGCGTGATCCTGCGGGGCATCAAGACTCTCCATGCCAGTGCGCATCCAGGCAAGCTGCATTTCACGCATTTCATCCCAGTCCATTTTTTTCACATGTAATTTAACGCCTAACTTCCCTGTGATTTTCCTTATGTTTTCTTCTGCCACCGGAAGATTCCACCCTGCATCAATGTGGAACACAAATGGCCGCAATCCCCACTCTTTCACAGCCAGATGCAGCATGTATGAACTATCCAGGCCTCCTGAAAGTCCTAAAATGCAGTCATACTTTTTCCCTTTGCCGCTTTCCTTCACCTTCCGAATCAAATCAGATAGTTCTTTTTCGTGTCCCTTTCCATAATTCCATTCCGGCAAAATACGCTTCTCGTATTCCCTGCAGCGCATACATACACCGTTTTCATCAAACGTAATATCCTCATCGGATGTATCCATTACGCAGCAACTGCATATTTGATATGGTCTCTTGCTCATTCTCTTCTATCCCCCATGTCTGATTCCGAATCAATACCCTGAAACTTTATCTTACTTTCTCCACACCATTTTATTGACGATGCCTGTATAGCTCTGGATAATCTTAATCACCTTTACGCTGACGTTGCTGTCCGCATATGCAGGGACATCCCCGGGGACATCACCGTTGGCATTCATTGAAACGGCAAGATCCACCGCCTGGAGTACCTGGTCTGTTGTGATGCTCCCGATGGTAAACACGCCTTTATCCATGGCTTCAGGACGCTCTGTACTGGTTCTGATGGACACCGCCGGAAATTTGAAGTACGCTGCCTCCTCCGGAATTGTGCCGCTGTCGGATACCACGCAAAAGGCATTCTGCTGAAGCTTATTATAGTCAAAGAAGCCCAATGGCTTATGCTGAATTACCCTCCGATCAAACTTGAACTTTCTTGCTTCAATATACTTTTTACTCCTGGGATGGCAGGAGTAAAGAATCGGGATATTGTAATTCTCAGCCATGGCATTCACTGCATTCATCAGGCTGAAGAAATTGGATTCCATATCTATGTTCTCTTCCCGGTGCGCGGATAACAGGAGATACTTCCCTGCTGTAAGACCCAGTTCATCAAGAATTGTGCTTTGTTCTATCTTATTCCTGTACCTGTCCAAAACCTCTGCCATCGGAGAACCGACCACATAGGTGTATTCCGGCTTCACCCCGGAATCGAGGATGTACCTTCTTGCGTGTTCTGAATAGCAGAGATTCACATCGCTGGTCACATCGACAATACGACGGATCACTTCTTCCGGGAGATTCTCATCCTTACAGCGATTCCCCGCCTCCATATGAAATACCGGAATCTTCATGCGTTTTGCCGAAATAACGCACAGGCAGGAATTGGTGTCGCCAAGTACAATAAGGGCATCCGGCTTAACCTGGTCCATAAGCTCATATGACCTGGAAATAACATTTCCCATGGTCTGACCCAGGTTCTCACCCACCACCCCCAGATAGTAGTCAGGCTCCCGAAGGCCGAGATCCTCGAAAAAAACCTTATTCAGTTCGTAGTCATAATTCTGACCGGTATGCACTAAAACCTGCTCAAAATACCTGTCAGCCTTCTTTATGATTTCAGACATCTTTATGATTTCAGGCCGTGTGCCCACAATCGTCATTAAGCGCAGCTTCTTAACTTCCACAGATCAATTCTCCTTGTCCAATTCAGGATTTTTCATCAACCCAGCTCATAATGCGGATATAATTCCTTATGTCCCCGCATCCACTCCCCCAATTCCTTTATCTGCTGTTCATATCCTGGTATCTTATAGCCAAAGAGCTCATAATTCGTCCTCTTCAGACTCTTATCGATTTTAAAATTCTCTTCCGGCACTATTTCTATTTCATCCCGCCGCAAATACTTGTTGAAAAGTACCAGCATATCATATTTGCTTATCTTATCTTCCGGCACCATATTATACAATCCATGGACCTTTTGAATCGCCGCATTCTCAACGGTTTTCGCAAGCTGAAGAGTTGTCTGGCCTGTCCACATTGCATTTTTATATCCTTTCACCCGCTCCTTTTGCTGCATAAACCAGTTAATCAGTCCAATACCGTCCTTGCAGGTATCCGGCCCTACGATAGACATTCGAAAAGTAACGTCTTTATGATTTAAAATCTCTCCGAGAGCCTTTGAACGGTCATAAAAGAGTTCTCCGTCCGGGAAGTCCGACTCTGCATATCCCCCCCTGCTCCCGCTGAACACGCAATCTGTGCTGATGTGTATGATCTGAGTCTCGGAATTCCTTGTGATTTTAGCCAAAAGCTGTGGCAGATACGAGTTCAGATATACTGCAGCCTCATGATCGTTTTCAGCAGACTGGTTCAGTACCCCGATACAGTTGACAACAGCACTGTAATGGCCATTCACAATCGTACGATCCAGCAGCCCGGTATCCCTTGCGTCACCCACAATCGTATTAACAAACAGGGATTCTTTCCTGGCAAATCCATCCACTTCATATCCCTGCTCTTTCAGATAGAGGCTGATGGTATGGCCTGCCATGCCATTACAGCCTAAAACCAGGAACTTCACTGCCCACCTCCAGCTGCTCTTTCACATAATCCGTAGTCAAAAGTTTCTTCACCGTTGCTTCCACATCAAGCCGCACAGTATTATGGCTTGTATACGCCTCATCGGCTTGCGTCTGAACCTGTCCTTTTATGAAATACTTATCATAATTCAAATCACGGTTGTCAGATGAAACTCTGAAATACTGCCCCATATCCTCCGCCCGTAACCGCTCTTCCATTGTCAGTAAGGTCTCGTACAGTTTCTCACCATGGCGCGTACCGATAACCCTCATCCCCGTGTCACCGAACAACTGCCGAACTGCCTTTGCCAGGTCACCTATCGTACAGGCATCCGCCTTTTGTACGAATAAATCTCCCGGCCTGCCATGTTCAAAAGCAAACTGGACCAGGTCCACCGCCTCGTCCAGGTTCATCAGAAACCTTGTCATATCAGGATTCGTAACCGTTAAGGGATCTCCGGCACGAATCTGGTCGATGAACAGCGGGATAACCGACCCCCGGGAACACATTACATTCCCATAACGCGTACAGCATATCACCGTGTCGCCATGCTCGGCCGCCACACGGGCATTCGCCGTTATGACATGTTCCATCATCGCTTTGCTGATGCCCATGGCGTTAATCGGATATGCCGCTTTGTCAGTGCTGAGGCACACCACCCTTTTCACCCCGGCTTCAATCGCGGCATGCAGCATATTATCTGTTCCTTCAATATTTGTCTTAACAGCCTGCATGGGGAAAAATTCACAGCTCGGAACCTGCTTTAAGGCGGCAGCATGAAAGATATAATCAACGCCGGGCATTGCATCTGCAATTGACCTTGGGTCACGCACATCCCCAATATAAAATTTCACCTTTGCGGCATACTCAGGATACCTGGCCTGCAGTTCATGCCTCATATCGTCCTGCTTTTTTTCGTCACGGCTGAAAATGCGGATCTGTCCTATATCCGATGTCAGAAAGTGTTTCAGTACTGTGTTTCCGAAAGATCCGGTTCCTCCCGTTATTAATAATGTTGCGCCATTAAGACTTGACATTTAAAATCTCCTTTATGAAAATTTCGTCTAACCGATTCAAAAGCTTTTCTTTATTAAAATGCTCTTCGGAATATGCCAGGGCATTCCTCCCTAATCTCTCACACTCCTGCTTTGACATTTGCAGCAGAGCCTTTATATTTTCCACCAGGCCGTCAACATCTTCGGCTGCACTGGCCAATCCCGCTTCTGCATTCTTAATGATCTCCTGCACTTCTCCGTCAGCCGAAACCAGTATCGGCTTCCCGCAGGCTAAGCAGGATTGTGTTTTTGCCGGGATCGTTATAGCAAACACCTTGCTCTTTGACAGTGTAATCAACAAGGCATCCGCTGCTGCCAAATACGGAGGGATCTGCTCGGCAGGTTTTCTGTCTATAAAATTGAAATATTCCTTTACTTTCCGAGCTTCCATTTCTTCTTTCAGCTTCTCCTTATATCTTCCGTCGCCGATAATATTGAATCTGACTGATATGCCTTCGGACTTCAGTTTTCCTGCCGCCTTTGGCAGGATACCCAAGCCTTGGGAATATCCTATATTTCCTGCAAAAACCAGGTTAAAAACTCCGTCAGCCGGTATCTCGGAACCGCTTATTTTTTCTGTAGGACGATAAAATTCCTCGGCATATTGCGGCCAGAACTCGATTCTCTCCGGCGGTATGCTGCGTTTTATTATGGAAGAAATGAAGCTGTTTGAGCTTGTAAGAATTTTGGTTGACCTTTTATAAATGTAATCAACCATCTTCTGGATTGTTCCAAGGAATAATTTATTATGGATCCCTGTAATAATCTCAACATTTTCAGGCCATAAATCTGTCACATACAGAATATGGGGTATTTTGTTTTTTTGGGCATACCATACACTGACAAGTGCCTGAGTCATAGGTGAAACTTCAAAAGTAAACACAATATCTGTTTTCAAATCCGTTTTCCTGACCCATTTTCTTCCCGCATTGACAAAAGAAATGTAATTCCTGATTAATCCAAGGGATCCCTTTTTTCGCGGAACAATCGGCAGCCGGATTATCTCCATCCCGTTCCACTTTTCCTGTCTTCTTTCTGTTTTACTATATCCCTCATAATATTCACCTTGCGGGTAATTCGGAATTCCTGTTAATACCGTTACCTTATATCCTCTTTTTACCCATTCAGAAGCTATATCATTTATGCGGAAATTTTCAGGATGGAAGTATTGCGATACCACGAGAATATGTTTCATTCAGGTTTCACCTTCCGTCCTTTTTATACTTTCTTTTAAGTCAATCACCTGATACGGGAAATCATAGGTTGACATCAACGGATCATAGCTCATATTTCCAAATGCTTTATTCGCCAGGCTGCTTATTTTGCCGGGAATGTGGGATGCCAGCCAAACTGCCCATGTAAATACTCTGCTGACGTATATCTTATGGCCGCCGGCCTCGCCAATCATCCTTACTAATTCACTCGTTCTGCTGTATTCCGCGTTCTGCGGCCAATACACCCCGCCTGCGTTCCTTAACATTACCTGACACAGAAATTCACATAGATTTTCAATATACAGCATGGATCTTTCGTTCTTTACATCCGGAAATACCGGCAGCTTCTTTGCCATCTTTGCCAGGGCGGGATAATTCCCTTTGCTTCCTTTCCCATATATCATCGGCGGCCTGAGCACCGTGACAGTGAACTTGTCATCAGCAAGCTTTCTTACGCCTTGATCTGCCTGCCATTTTGAGTCGCCATAGAAATTGGCAGGAGAGGGTACCGTATCCTGCGTTATTCTTTTCCTTTTCCCATAAGGGGCAGAATCCCCATAAATAATGATAGAGGACATAAAGACAAACTGTCTTACGCCCTCTGCCCTTGCCTTCTTTGCCGTCTCAACCGCCAGGTCCGTATTCACTGCGTAGTATTTCTTCTTTGTCCCTTCCTCCACCTTCCCTATATCCGCATGGGCGATCCCCGCCACATGGAATACGGCATCATAAGAAGAAAAATCCCTCCTCCGCCAGCCGGGGTCCTGCATATCCACGGTATCTACCGTAAAATTTGCCGGATAGTGCACTCCTGCATAAGCTGCAAAGGACTCCCCGATATAGGAGCCGGCGCCGGTTATCAGCACCCGCTTTTTGTTTTTTTCACTCATGTCTATCTCGAAATGCTTTAAATGCCCGTAATCCTCTGATCCGGCACTGCTGCTGACTCTTTCCATTTCCGCTCCTGCTGTTTGTTTCCGCCCCCTGTGGCCGTATCCCGGCCTTACCACCGGGCCTGCTTAGGCCGCGGTATTGGCACTTGCCCCTTGCTTACCGCCCGGCCCTGCCGCAATATCCACGCCTTGCTCCTGCTGTCGTTCTCCCGCCTTGCACGCCCTCACTTCACCAGGCCCTTCCCCCGGTACTTCTCCTCCCCCCGCAGGACCACCCCCACGGTCCGCATCAGAATCCGGAAGTCCAGCCACAGGCTGAAA
>CAJTKW010000037.1:37415-38631 GCA_910577035.1 uncultured Acetatifactor sp. | reverse complement strand
CCGCCGATGTTCAAAAATACGGGCGAGTCCTTGGGGCGCTTGATATCCACCACGTCTCCTATGTTCAGGTGGTACAGGTCGCTGAGCAGGATGCGGGTTCTGGCCAGCTCGGCCACAATCTCCAGCTCAGAATCCCGCAGGGAATCGAAAATTTCCTCCGACTTGTCCTCTCCGGTGGTCCGGCGGGTGTTGTTTTTGCTGATCTCGCTGAAGATATTGGTCAGCATAACGCCGGGCAGGCACAGGCTCAGCCGGCCGTTGCAGTTGGGGAACTTGATATTGACGCCCACGATCACCACGGTCTCGTCGTAGCCGATGAGCTGTACCAGGGTGGGATTCACCTCGGTGCGCACATACTCGAAGTGGAGGGTGATGTAGTTCTCCCAGCTGCCGCCCATAACGGAGATCATATCCCGGATCAGGTCCTCGTACATGTTCAGCTCCAGGTCAGTCATGTTGTAGTCGCTGGACAGGGTGGAGTCCGGGTCTCCCTCGCCGCCCATCAGGCGGTCCAGCATGGACAGCACCACCGGCGTATCCAGATGGACCAGGATGGGGGTGTCCTCCTGAAGCTCCTCCAGGTCAATTTTGGCCAGGGCCACCACGTCGCTCTCTGTCAGGGCGTTGGAAAATTCGTAGTAGCGCTGCTCCTCCACGCTGTCCACCTCAATTTCGCAGGTGGTGTGCAGCAGGGCGTTGATTCTGGAGTTAATGACCCGGGCGTAGCCCTCGAAGATACTGTTGAGCATCTTCAGCCGGTCCTTGGTGAACTTACGCGGACTGTAGAAGTCGTATTTTCGGTATTTTTGTTCCGTTGTCTTTTCCGCCGGCTTGTCTACGTCCAGTTCTCCGCTTCTGGCCGCGTTCAGCAGGGCGTCTATTTGACTTTGTGATAAAACTTCGGCCATATCGTTCCCTCATTCTGCTTAACTCGGTCTGCCCCCGCGGGGAGGGCCTGGCATCACTCCGTCGTGGTGCCGTCAGTGGCAGTCTTATACATTGTTGAATACTGCGTCAAGCTGTCAGACAGCATATCCTCCAGATTCTTGCCGGTAACAACCATTTCCACCCGGCGGTTTTTAGCCCGGTGGGCCTCGGTGTCGTTGGGTGACACATTGCGCCATTGGCCGTGGCCTGTGGACACCAGCCGGCCGGGGTCCAGGACATCGCTGGGAATACGCTCCTGCAAATAGATGACCACGGAATCCGCCCGGTT
>CAJTKW010000037.1:10831-37383 GCA_910577035.1 uncultured Acetatifactor sp. | reverse complement strand
CCGCGGGTCGGATTGGGCGCGTTGGGACTCCTCTGGGCGGTGTGGCCCAGCACCTCCAGCTCGTCGACATAGGGGCAGGCCGCGGTGAGGGCGGGAATAATCTGGTCCAGCACCGCCTTTCCCTCGGGCTTGAGGGTAAAGCTGTTGCCGTCGAAGAACACCGCGTCGGCGAAGGAGATAAACACATAGCCGTCGCCCTGGCTGACCGAGATGCTGTCGCTGGCCACATTCTGCTTCAGATACTGATACAGCGTATCCAGCGCCTTCTCCAGCTTTTCTTCCTGATTCACAAGTAACACTCTCCTTTCCTGACCAAACAAAAAATGATGTCCTGCCTGCCCCGGCGGACACCTGCCAGCCTGCCGGCAATAACCTGTGCATATAAAAAAGTCCGGTAACCGCTACAGCCACCGGACCTTCCTCGCAGGGGAAGAGAGGATCGAACTCCCATCAACGGTTTTGGAGACCGCCGCACTACCATTGTACTATTCCCCTATCTGACGCCGGCAGGAAAACCTCACCGACGAAAAACATTATAACACAGGGCAGGGTATCTTGGCAAGGAAAATTTTACATTTTAATCCGTCACCGGCACCTGCTGCCCCACTTCCTCATATGTCCCCGACGCCGCCAGCGTCCCCCCTGCTATCAGCAGGATCTCGTCATACTGCCGCAGAATCTCCGGCCGCAGACGATGGGTAACGGTAATCATCAGGCAGTCCTTTCGGGAAAGTAAACGGTTCTCAATCTCCTCCGCCGTCTTTTCATCCAGGTTTGCCGTGAATTCATCCAGCAGAAGCACCCTGCTCTTTCTTAAAATTGCCCTGGCCAGGCTGATTCGCTGCCTTTCTCCCCCTGAAAAATTCTTCCCGTTCTCCTCCACCACTGTAGAAAGCCCTTCCGGCAGAGACGCCGCAAATTCCTTCAGCCCAGCCTCTTCCACCGCCCGGAGGATTTCCGTCTCCGAATACTCCCCGTACAGAGTAATATTATCCCGCAGGGTGTCGTTAAACAGAAACACATTCTGAGACACGGTCCCGATCAGGGTACTCCTGCAGCCTTCGCTCAGATTCCGAAGCTCCCGGCCGTCAACCAGAATCCGCCCCCCATACCCGGAATAATCCCCTGCAAGCAGGGACAGCAGCGTGCTTTTGCCGCTTCCGCTGCTCCCCATGACCGCATAGTGTCCTCCGGCTTTGAAACAATAAGACAGTTCATGCAGGACTTCCTTTCCTTCACTGTAGCCAAAGGAAAGCTTTTCCAGAGAAATCCCGTTCCCGATCCCGGATATACATTCCGTTCCTTCCTTTGCCTCCGACTGCATCCGGCTCCGGAAACGCACCTGAAAAGGCCTGGAGGCGCGGAAATTGGCAATGATCTCCGGAAGCGCCGTCACAGGCGAAACAATCTGCCCGATCAGCTGTCCGAAGGCAATCACCATGCCTGCGGAAAACATTCCCCGCAGGGCACACCATGCCGCCACGGCCATTACAATCACCGTAGAGAGCAGCCCCACAAGCTGTCCCCCATATACGCACAGAATCTGGCAGATCTGATACCGTGTTTTCGCTCTTTCCATGGATTCGTTTTTCTGTTCGCTCTTTCCGCGAATACGCTCGCCAATGCAAAATGACTTTATCAGCCGAAAGCCGTTGAAATCATCCTTGATCTCCGCCATATAGGCTTCCGTGCAGGCCATAAGGCTCTCCGATTTCTTCTCCAGCGGCTTCACCGTCAGCTTTGAAACACCCAGGGTTACCAGGGCCAGAAACAGCATCAGCACCAGCATCCACGGCTGCAATTTGATACAGATGGCAGCCGCCGCGCAAAAGGCTGCCGCGCATTCCAGGACACGGACAATATTTTTAAAATAGATTTCCTCAAATGTGTTTATGTTATTGCTCAGCTCATTTATGTATTCCCCGCTGTTTCCCCCGTCGAATTCCGCCACGCTTTTCCCCAGGATGCCCGCAAAAACATCTCTCTTCAGGCAGCGTCTGGCATCCGCAATCATCACTGCCTTCCAGCTGCGGTAGCAGATTTCCAGCAGGCAATAGCCCACTGCATAGCTTACGCCCAGGAGCAGCGCCGAAAGAAGCTCCCCCTCATTTCCTGCCGTGGCACAGTCCAAAATTCCGGCCAGCACCAGAGAAAAAAGCACGCCTCCTGTCCCGCTTACCGCAAGCAATACCACCAGCAGAACAAATTTCCCCTTTTTATCCGTCATGTAATGATACATAGTTTCTCCCCTCAGGGCAGGGCGCCTTTCCTATACCACATAAGCCGTCATGCAAGTACCCTGTCTATGGCATCCTGCACCGTTTTGACCCCGATGATTCCTATTCCGCCCGCCTTCCTGCAGTCCTCCGCGCACACATAAGGCACTATACAGGTATCAAAGCCCAGCTTTGCCGCCTCCGCCACCCGCTGCCTGGCCATGCTCACGCTGCGCACCTCCCCGCTTAAGCCCACCTCTCCGAAAGCGATCAGCTTAGGGGACAAAGGTTTATTGCGGAAGCTGGACAGGATCGCCAGCACAATCCCCAGGTCTGTGGCCGGTTCCAGAATTTTCATTCCTCCCGCGATATTCACATAGGCGTCGCAGCTTGCCAGCTGCACCCCGGAACGCTTTTCCAGCACTGCCATCAGCAGGTTTACCCTGTTGAGGTCCGTGCCCGTGGACTGCCTTCTGGGAATGCCGAAACTGCTGTGGCAGACCAGGGCCTGGATCTCTACCAGCAAAGGCCTTGTCCCTTCCATGGTACAGGCCACCACGGAGCCGCTGGCATCCTCCGGCCTGCCGTCCAGCATATACTCGGAAGCATTCTGCACCTCCGCCAGCCCCTGTTCCCGCATTTCAAAAACCCCGATCTCGTTGGTGGATCCGAAACGATTCTTCACTCCCCGCAGTATACGATAGGAGGCATGCCTGTCCCCCTCAAAGTAGAGCACGGTATCCACCATATGCTCCAGCACCCTGGGGCCTGCCACCGTCCCCTCCTTGGTCACATGTCCCACGATCAGTACGGACACGCCCAGCCCCTTTGCCAGCTGCAGAAGGATGCCTGTGGACTCCCGAACCTGGGATACACTGCCCGGCGCCGAAGAAACCTCCTCGTTGTACATGGTCTGTATGGAGTCGATCACCACCGCCTCCGGCTTCTGCTCCCGGATCACATTGGTGATCTCACCCAGGTTCGTCTCACACAGCAGCAGCATATCCCGGGTAAAGGCCCCGATCCTGTCCGCCCGCATCTTAATCTGGGTAAGGGATTCTTCTCCCGATATATAAAGCACCTTATGGCCGCTGCCGGAAAGATTGCGGCACACCTGCAAAAGCAAAGTGGATTTCCCGATGCCCGGGTCCCCGCCCACCAGGGTGAGGGAACCCTGTACGATCCCCCCTCCCAGCACTCTGTCCAGCTCCCCGATCCCTGTGGACAGCTTGTCTTCCTCCTTTATGGCAATATCGGAGAGCACACTGGGTACAGAAACGGAAGCCCCCCGCAAAGCTGACTTTGAGGGGGCTGCTCCCATATGAGGAGACTTGCTCACCGTCTCCTCCACAAATGAATTCCATTCCTTACATCCCGGGCACTGTCCCATCCATTTCGAGGACTCATACCCGCAGTTCTGACAGAAAAATACTGTTGCCGCCTTGCCCTTCGCCATACCGGCCCTCCCCACAGGATCCTGCTACCTGCGTGCTTCGATCCTCACAGGCACCTCTCCTGCCGCTTCCAGCTCCACGCTCAGGGAAAGCTTTCCGCCCAGCCCGGTGGTCATGGTTCCGATGCCGGCGCCGTCTACAAACACCTCATACTCCGTCTCCTCGTCCAGGCCGATGGTAATCTGCGCATCCTCATCGCCCTCCACCAGGAATTCCACGCCGCTTTCCTTCTCAACATAATTCCGGACGCTGGTTCCCGGGACGGACTCATAGAGGAACATACCGTTTTTCTCCAGCTTGGTAATGTCCCTGAAGGTCTTGACCTTCAACAGGTCTCCCTCATGCTTGAAATCCTCCAGCTTAGCCTTCTTCTCCAGCTTGTGATTGCCAAAACTGATCCCGCCGTTCGCCTCGCTGCGAAGCAGCTCTTCCACAACTGCCATCTGTATACCCTCCTGTCATTCTTTTGTTGCCTGTATTGCTTCTGTCCTCTTCATTATAATCGAAAATGAAAGACTCCGCCATACATTTTTGCAAAATAGCAGGTTAAACCTCTGCCCTCTCACGCCTTCACGGTAAAGACCACCTTGCCGCCCTTGTATCCCGCCGTGACGGCATCTCCCGGCTGCACCTTCTTCAACAGGATCTCCTCTGCCAGAGCATCCTCCACCACAGACTGAATTGCCCGCTTTAAAGGCCTGGCGCCCATTTTCGCATCCGCATATTTTGTGACCAGATGCTCCTTCAGCGCCCCGGACAGGGACAGCCGAATGTCCATCTGCTCTTCGCACCGCCTGTAAAGATTGGCAGCCAGAAGACTCACAATGGCCTTCATGTCCTCGTCATTCAACTGGTGGAACACGATGATGTCGTCAATTCTGTTGATAAACTCCGGCTTAAAGCTTCGCTTTACTTCCTCCATCACGCCGTCCTTCATCTTCTCATAGTCCCGCTTCGCATCCTTCACCGCCGCAAACCCCAGATTCTTGGGATCTATAATCCTCTGGGCGCCTGCGTTGGAGGTCATAATCAATATGGTATTCTTAAAGCTGACCTTTCTGCCCTTGGAATCCGTGATATGTCCGTCGTCCAGCACCTGAAGCAGGATATTGAACACATCGGGATGAGCCTTCTCAATCTCGTCGAAGAGCACCACGGAATAAGGATTCCTGCGCACCTTCTCACTGAGCTGCCCGCCCTCCTCGAAGCCCACATATCCCGGAGGAGAACCAATCATCTTGGACACGGAGTGTCCCTCCATATATTCCGACATATCCACCCGGATAATGGCATCTTCCGAGCCAAACATCGCCTCCGCCAGTGCCTTGGAAAGCTCCGTCTTGCCCACGCCGGTAGGCCCCAGGAACAGGAAGGAGCCGATAGGCCTTCTGGGATCCTTCAGTCCCACCCGGCCCCGCCGCATGGCTTTTGCCACTGCCGTCACCGCTTCCTCCTGCCCGATCACACGCTTATGGAGAATACTCTCCAGCTTCAGCAGCCGTTCACTCTCCTTCTGCGCCAGCTTCTGCACCGGAATCTTCGTCCACATGGCTACCACGTCGGCAATATGGCTTTCCCCGATGACAATCTGCTTCCCGGAAGCGCTGCTTTCCAGCCTCTTTCTGGCCCGCTGGTATTTTCTAATCAGCTCATCCTGGTTCCGCTTGATCTCCGCCGCCTGGGCAAAGACTTCCATGCGGATAGAGCGTTCAATCTGCAGATCCATCTTCTTGATCTGCTCCGCCATCTCCTTCAGCTTATCCGGCACATCTGCGGAACGCAGCCTGGCTCCGGCAGCAGCCTCATCAATCAGATCAATGGCTTTGTCCGGCAGGTTCCTGTCGTTGATATATCGTCCCGACAGCCTGACGGCAGCCTCCACGGCCTCCGAAGTAATGGATACCTGATGGTGCTCCTCATATTTTTCCTTGATGCCCTCCAGGATGCGGATTGCTTCCTCCTCCGTCGGCTCCTCCACGTTCACCGGCTGGAAACGGCGTTCCAGTGCCGCATCCTTCTCGATGTACTTACGGTATTCCGCAATCGTGGTGGCACCGATCATCTGCAGCTCCCCCCTGGCAAGGGACGGCTTCAGGATATTGGACGCGTCAATGGCGCCCTCCGCCCCGCCTGCCCCGATAATGGTATGCAGTTCATCCAGGAACAGGATCACGTTCCCGTCATCAATCACTTCCTTTATTACCTTCTTGATACGTTCCTCGAACTCCCCGCGGTATTTACTGCCTGCCACCATCCCGGACAGATCCAGGGTAAGTACCCTTTTATTCTTTACCGTAAAGGGCACCTTCCCTTCCACAATGCGAAGGGCCAGCCCCTCCACCACCGCGGTCTTGCCCACGCCGGGCTCTCCGATCAGACAGGGATTATTCTTGGTGCGCCTGCTCAAAATCTGGATCAGGCGGCGAATCTCGTCCTCCCGGCCGATAACGGGATCCAGCCTGCCCTCCCTGGCCATTGCTGTAAGATCCCTGCTGTACTGGCTTAAGGCTGTGGCCTTATTCCTGCCCTGGGACCTTCTGCCCAGATCCTCTTTATAAAGATTGCCATCCTGGCCTATGGCGATCAGCGTATCCACATAAATCTTCTGCACGTTGACTCCCAATGTATTCAGGAGGCGGACCGCCACGTTTTCTCCCTCCTTGATGATCGCCATCAGAATATGCTCTGTCCCGGTCTGCTGCTGGCCAAAGCGTGCTGCCTGCCTGTGGGCCTCCTCCAGAATCTTCTGGGCCCTGGGGGAATATCCTTCCCGCTCTTTCAGCCCCACCCCTCCGTCAAAGGCGATGGATTCCCTAATCATATCAATAACCCTGGACAGATCCACCCCGTTATCCGCAAGTACCTTATGAGCTACGCCTGCCTGCTCTTTCATAAGACCCACCAGAATATGTTCCGATCCCACATAACCCTGTTTCAATGTGGAAGCACAGCGGGCGGCTGCCTTCAGCGCCTCCTGTGCATTGCCTGTAAACTGCGACTGCATTGTTTGTGTCCTCCGTCATCTATAGTCTTCATATATTTCTTCAATCAGGGCATGTATTTCTTCCTTCGATATATTCTTACAACTGCCCTTAGCAAGGATTACCTGCAATTCTTTTTTTAATTCCTCCAGCGTCCTCATTCTGTCAATATCAATGGCAATAACGGCTCCCCGCCTGCGGTCAACCTTGACATAGCCCTCCTGCTTCAGGACGGTGTAGGCCTTATTTACCGTGTGCATATTAATGCCGATGGTATCCGCAAGCTGACGTACGCTTGGCAGGGAATCCCCTTCCTGAAACTGCGCGGTGGCAATCCCCATGATAATCTGATTGCGGAGCTGCAGATAAAGCGCTTCATCACTGTTAAAATCTATCTCTATCATCATGCTTCCGACCTCCTGTTATATCCATATTATAACAGAGCCGG
This sequence comes from uncultured Acetatifactor sp., assembly GCA_910577035.1. Classification (GTDB taxonomy): domain Bacteria; phylum Bacillota; class Clostridia; order Lachnospirales; family Lachnospiraceae; genus Acetatifactor. The sequence continues at coordinate 30,284 of CAJTKW010000037.1, read as the reverse complement.
CAATGTGTCAAGAAAAGGCAAGCTTTTCGCTTGCCCTCCCCGCCGTAATTATTTTTCTTCCGCTCCGTCATAGTTGAGGAAGCCAAATTCAAACTCGTCGTCCTCCTCGGACATGAAATTTTTAGACTGCCATCCCTGGACAGGCTTCTGTCCGGAAGCACTCTGGCGTCCTTCTGCCGGTCTGGACCCCCTGGCGGAATCCGACGGTCTCTGACCCGCCGGCCGCTGTCCCTGGGAAGCGCCGGATGGACGGGCCCCCTGGGCATTTCCTCCGGATCTCTGTCCCTGAGGGATACCCGAAGATCTGTTTCCCTGGATACTTCCCCCGGGCCTCTGCCCCTGGGCGGCACCGGAAGGCCTGACCCCCTGGGAAGTGCCTGACGGCCTGGAGCCCTGGGCACCTCCGGCAGGCCTCTGGCCCTGGGTGGTACCCGCAGGTCTGGCACCCTGGCTTCCTGCCGGCCTTGTTCCCCCAGACTTGCCCGGGACGGCCTTTTCCCCTCCCACCGTGTGCATCACCTTTCGGGAAGCCCCCTGCTGCCTGGTCTCCCCCCGCCTTCTCAGAGTCTCCCTCTCCACCTGGTTAAAATATGCGTCGTCGGACATATCCTTGATCTTGAAAATCAGCATGGCAATGCCGGACGCGGCTGCCACCAGCAGGAAGACGAGAATAATAATCACGATTTTCTCCGTCTCCGCCTTCTTATGCTCTGCCTTATATGCCTCGCTATTGGATTCTGCCGTTTCAAAAAGCAGGGAAATTTTATGCTGCTCGTTTTTACCGAAATCCTGCAGATACCATTCTCCGTCAATCAATGCCGTATCATAGTCCTTGCTCGGTGCCGGCGGCTCCGGATCCGTGACACCCGGATCGTCTGCAGGCGGATCCACCGGAGTCGGATCCACATATGGCGTCAGCTCTCCCTCCACCGTCACAAAATCCTCGCGGATAAAGCCCGTCACATCAACGCCGTTATCGCTGGTAGTCACCTGAAACCACACCTTGCCCTTACTGTCGGTAGCCCGTCCCGTCACCGTCACCACCAGCCCGTTGGCTACGGTTTTGACGATATTGTCTTCCGAATCGGTTGCCGTGCTGCGGATTCTCACGCTGTTTCCGCCCTTTACCGTAGCACTTACGGGATTTAAGGCCTCCAGCTCTCCGGGAACGGTAGGATTTTCAGGCGTTGTCGTCGTCCCCGGTGTCGTGGTCGTGGGCGTACTGCCGTCAATGATCTCCACCAGATCCGAACGAATATAGCCCAGGGTTTCCGAATTCACAAAGGTCTGATACCAGATATGGCCGTCGCTCCCCTGTACCTGACTGTTGATGGTGATGATCTTGTCCTTCAGGGTGCTTCCCACCACCTCACTGCTGCTGCTGGGCTCTTTTCTGATGTTTGCACTGGTAGCCGTGACCCGGCCCTGGCTCTGTGCATGGCTCACAATGGCCAGGCCGTTCCCGAACAACACGATCATCATCACCAGCGCCAGTGTGACAATTCCTTCCATAAATCTTTGTCTTACCTGTGCTTTTCCTGTTTTTCTCATAAGTCTTCCTTTCTCCGGTACTTTATATATTTTCACGCCGGAAACGCTTTTGTCCTTCCTCACCTTTCTCTGCCAGTCCCGTGCCGTGTATATTTTTCTTACTCTGTGCTCTCTGCTCCGCCTCAAGATTGCGGTGAACCGCTGTCTCACACTCAGGACAGTACTGTCCGCTGCGAATGGGCTTCCCGCAGATCTCACACTTGAGAAAGGTCCTGGAATCCTGGGTCACCTCCAGCCGCCCGTCCTTCAGCATCTGGCGGATAGAACGCTGGGACACTCCGATGGCATTCTCAATCTGCGCCGCCGTGGCCCCCCTGTGCTCTTCTATGTACATCCTCACCTTTCCGTAATCATCATAATCCAGCTCACCGCAGTCCTCACAGCGGTATTCTCCCACACCTTTAAAAATCATGACCCCGCCGCATATTTTGCAGACTCGCGGAATATTATATTGCTCCTCCAGATTAATCCTGCGCGTTGTCATATCCAGTCTCCCTCCTGTCAAACCAAAGTTCCGATCCTTCCGGACTTTATCAGCCGGTAATGTCTGCCGCCTCGTCTATGGCCCTGCCAATATCGTGCCGCATATATTTATTTTGAAAGGATACCCAGCCTGTGGCCTCGTAAGCCTTTTCCCGCGCTTCCTTTAAGCTGTGCCCCTTCGCCGTGATGCCCAGCACCCTGCCGCCGTTGGTGACAATACGGCCTTCGCTGTCAAACTTGCTTCCGGCATGGAAGCAATAATAATCCTCCTTACCCGCAAACGCTTCCAGTCCTGTGATTTCAAAGCCCTTCTCATACGCCACCGGGTAGCCCTCCGAAGCGAGCACCACACAGACCGCCGCGTTTTCTTCAAACTGCAGCTCAATTTTATCCAGCGTACCGTCAATGCAGGCATCCACCACATCCATAATATCGTTCTTCATCCTGCAGAGGACTACCTGTGCCTCCGGGTCTCCGAATCTGGCGTTATATTCAAGCACCCTGGGGCCTTCCGGCGTCAGCATCAGTCCGAAGAAAATCACTCCCTTGAACTCTCTGCCCTCTGCCGCCATAGCATCCACCGTCGGCTGGAAAATATGCTTCCGGCAGAAATCATCCACTTCTTCCGTATAAAACGGGCTGGGAGAAAAATTCCCCATGCCGCCGGTATTCAGCCCCTGGTCCCCGTCCTTCGCCCGCTTATGATCCTGGGCGGAAGTCATGGGCCTGACAGTCTTCCCGTCCACAAATGCCAGTACGGAAACCTCCCTGCCGGTCATAAATTCCTCTACGACCATCTTGTTGCCGGCGCTTCCGAAATGCTTATCCAGCATGATTTCCTTTACGCCTGCCCTTGCCTCTTCCAGGGTATTGCAAATCAGTACGCCTTTGCCCAGTGCAAGCCCATCCGCCTTTAATACAATCGGCAGCTTTGCCGTCTCCAGATACTGCAGCGCTTTATCCGAATCTTCAAAGATTTCATAAGCCGCGGTGGGGATATTGTATTTTTTCATCAGCTCCTTGGAAAATGCTTTACTGCCCTCCAGCACTGCCGCATTCTTTCTGGGGCCGAAAACCCGAAAGCCTTCTGCCTCAAGGGCATCTACCAAGCCTCCCACCAGCGGATCGTCCGGAGCCACAAATACCAGGTCCACTGCCTTTTCCCTGGCATAAGCGATCACTCTGTCAAACTCCATAACACCGATGGACGGATCACATTCCGCAATCTGTGCGATCCCGGCATTGCCCGGCACACAGTATAACGCATCCACCCTGCTGCTCTTCCTCATGCTCATTGCTATGGCATGCTCTCTTCCGCCGCCGCCTACGATCAATACCTTCATAATGATTTACCTCATTTCCGCGCCGTATGGCGCTCACCTGCAATACAAAGCCCAAAGGTCGCGCTGGGACGAATCCCCAGGCGGACTTGCAGGCCTTAAGATTCCGTCCTGCGGACCCTGCCGTCCGCTACGGCAATCCGGCCGTTTGCAATATCGTCAATGGCCTGGGGGAGCAGGATCCACTCTGCCTGCTCCATGACCCGTCTTTGTAAGCTTTCGGGCGTATCGTTATCCTCCACACATACCGCCTTCTGGGCTATGATAGGCCCCTCGTCCATCCCTTCATTCACAAAATGTACCGTTGCCCCCGTCACCCTGACTCCCCGCTCCAGTGCCTTTTGGTGTACCTTCAGTCCGTAATACCCCACACCGCAGAAAGAAGGAATCAGGGACGGGTGAATATTGATAATACGGTTGGGAAAAGCAGCCACCGCCTGCTCCGGAATCTTCACCAGGAAACCGGCCAGCACCACCAGATCCGGTTCCAGCCTGCACAGCTCTTCCGTAAACGCCCTGTTAAAGGCTTCTCTGTCCCCATATTCCCGGGGAGAAATGCAAATTCCGGGAATCCCATGCTCTTCTGCCCTTTTCAGGGCTTTTGCCCCGGCATTGTTGCTGATCACCGCGGCCACTTCCGTGTTCGTTACCCTTCCCGTGTCAATTCCGTCCAGGACAGCCTGAAGGTTCGTGCCGCTTCCGGACACACATATAACGATCCTTAACATATGACTACTCCCTTTTCACCGGCCTCACAGCTTCCCACGATATAAGGAGTCTCGCCTGCATCCTTAAGGATTGACACTGCCTGATCCGCATCTGCCGCATCCAGCGCCAGTACCATGCCAAGGCCCATATTGTAGGTATTATACATCATCTGCTCTTCGATTCCGCCCTTTTTCTGCAGAAGCCTGAAAACGGCCGGCACCTCATAGCTGTCTTTTCTCACTACAGCCCTTATTCCCTCGGGAAGCATCCTGGGAATATTTTCATAGAAGCCTCCCCCTGTGATATGGCTGCAGCCCTTTACGGTCACTCCGGCACTTTTCAGCGCCTTCAGGGCCTTCACATAAATCCTGGTGGGCCGCAGCAGCGCCTCTCCCAGCGTAGACCCCAGCTCTTCATACCAGGTGTCCAGGCTCTCCCTTGTCATCTCAAAAACCTTGCGGATCAACGAAAATCCGTTGGAATGTACCCCCGAGGACGCAATGCCGACCAAAATGTCTCCGGCCTTGATATTCGCTCCGGTAATCAGATCCTTCTCGTCTGCAACACCCACCGTAAACCCGGCCAGATCATATTCCTCCTCAGGCATCAGCCCGGGATGCTCCGCCGTCTCACCCCCGATCAGCGCCGCCCCTGCCTGCCTGCAGCCCTCCGCCACACCCTTGACAATCGCGGCTATTTTCTCGGGATAGTTTTTCCCGCAGGCTATGTAATCCAGAAAGAAAAGAGGTTCTCCGCCTGCACAGGCCACATCGTTGACGCACATGGCCACACAGTCAATTCCTACGGTATCATGCTTATCCAGCAAAAACGCCAGCTTGATCTTCGTGCCCACACCGTCCGTTCCGGACAGCAGCACGGGCTTTTCCATTCCCTTAAGCGCCTCCCCGGAGAACGCTCCGGAAAAGCCTCCCAGCCCGCCCATCACCTCAGGACGCATGGTCTCCTTTACATATTTTTTCATCAGCTCCACAGACCTGTATCCTGCTTCTATATCCACTCCCGCTTTTCTGTAATCCATTCTTTCCTCCGTTTCCGCCAGGTTTTTCACTCTATTTCATGCAGCCCTTCTCCTGCAGCTTCGCATCCTTTGCCATCACCTGCTCCTTCTGCCGTCTGCTGTAATCCTTCAGCTTTGCCGACAGCTCCGGATCCGACAGCGCCAGAATCTTTGCCGCAAGAATGGCCCCGTTCTTTGCCCCGTCAATGGCCATCGTTGCCACCGGGACACCAGGAGGCATCTGCAGAATGGAAAATACCGCGTCCATTCCATCCAGACATTTGCCGGAAAGAGGCACCCCGATCACCGGCAGCACGGATAACGCAGCACACATTCCCGGAAGGGCAGCCGCCATCCCGGCCCCTGCAATCATCACCCGGATGCCCCGGTCCTGTGCACCCCGGGCCCACTCTATCAGCACATCCGGCTCCCGGTGTGCCGAGATAATCCTGATTTCGTAACCGATTCCCAGCTCTTCCAGCATGTCCGCCGCCTTCGCCATGACCGGCAGATCGGAATCACTTCCCATCACAATGCCCACAAGGGGCATGTTGTCTGTCTTCGCCATATAACCTCCTCGAAATCCATGTACTGTATATTCCCTTTTATATTACTAAAATAAGAAACTTTTCGCAACCATTAACGGCAGAAATAACAAAAACTTAAGAGTTCCCGTAACAGCTCGGACAGGGCACAGACCCGCTGCGGGCTCCCTGGATTTCTCACGCAAATGCCTCATTCAACGGTTCCGTCCCGGGAAGCACGAATCTGCCGTCCTTAATAATCGGAATTCTGACTCCGTCCTTCCTCACGGCAGTCAGCTCACCCAGCTCATCGTATGGGATCGTAATATCCGTATGACAGTTAAAGTATGCCTCCGCCGGATTGTCCTTCCGCCGGACGGATACGGAATTCTCCTTCGCCACAATCTCCTTGCCGTCAGGATTGTAAAGCCGCATGTCCTCCGATCTCTCATAGCAGGTATCCCCCACGGCAAAATGGGGACCCGTCTTCTCCGCGATCAAAATCGGCAGCTTGGCCTCCACCCCCAGCCGTCTGGCCATGACGTAAGCCGTGGTATTGGTGCCGATGGCAAACTCTCCCATGGGCAGGGACTCATGGCGGAACAGAATGTTTTCTTTGACAAAATTCCTGTTTTCCGCCTCATCCTCGAAGTTGCCGCAGCTATAATCCCGAATCATACCGTCCTCAAAGGTAAGACTCAGATCTTTGTACTCCAGGCCGTTTAAGAATACCCTTGTCACATGAAGGATACCGTCCGTTCCTTCCAGCACCGGCGAGGTAAATACCTCCCCCACAGGAATATTCACATCGGCCACGCAGTTTTCAAATATGGTCTCCTTCTCCGGATCTTTAAGCTTCCACAGGTTTACCTTAAGCTCCGTCCGGTTGAGCCCGCAGCCCCTGACCTCACAGTAATCCGCCGTGTCCAGGGCATCGATGATTTTCTGCTGTACCTTCCGGTAAAGCATGTAATCCAGCGTATTCAGCCGGATCGTCTCGTCAAAGAGCTCCTGAAACACCGGCCCCACCTCCGGCACCGGAAACGCGATAATGGTGAAGCTCCTCTCCTCCTCCCGGATATAATGGTTCATCATATCCCTGTATTTGGTTCTGTATTCCACCCAGAGCTGATTCTGTTCCCCGTCAAGCTTAACTGCCCCGGGCCGGTTCACCGGTTCAAAGTCTGCCTCGCCAAAGGTTTCCACTACTGCCGGCCCTGCGTAACCGCCGGCCTCTTCCCGATACTTTTCAAACGCGGCATGTGATGCCTCCAGAAGGCGGTTCACATAACGCCTGTCCAGGATCAGCCCGTTATCGTCCTTATGGTCATACCCATACTGTCTGTTCACCGTGCCGCCGGCAATCATCTCCGGTCGAATGACAGGCTGCAGCCCCATCCCCGCAAAGTTCTCTATCGCCCGCCGAATCATCCGTTCAAAGCCGATATGATAGGTGATTCCCGCCGTCTTTTTCTTCGAAAGGTCCTGCCCTGCCACCTCAAACCCCATGCGGTACCCTTCCGTATAAGTATCCGCCATGGTGGCAATGGTTTCTTCCGGAAGAGATGCCATATATCTGGCCGTTTCCAGTTCGTTCTCACTGACATATTTCCCGTAGCCGTACAAGTATCTCACGTCGGTGAAATCGCTGTTCATAATAATATCCGTACAGAACCGGTTTTCTGGGCTGACCATGCTTTTCACCAGCCGCTCTTCCTCCCTGTCCGCATTATCGCTGACATGCCAGTACAGAATATCCCGGAGCTCCTCCGCCTTTGGAAGGCCTGCTCCTGCCGGTTCCCCCTCCGTGCCGGAAGCCTCTGCCGCCTGGGGATGCTCTGCCGCCGCGTAGGTAAATGCGGTATAAATTTCCAGGAACAGCTCCGTTCCCACCACCAGATCCTCCAGCCTGCTTTCGTATACGGCAGCAATCAGGCGGCGGAGCCTGCAATAAAGACAGCCCAGCAGACGGCCATACTCGTCTCCCAGCTGCTTTACCGCGTAGGCGGGATTCCCGTAGCTCCCCTCGTAATTTGCAGGCAGTACGTCTGCGTACAGCTCATAATTTCGTTTCTGCAGCTCCTCCAGTGGTGCCTTGCTTAAGCCGTCCTGCTCCAGAAAGCTCTTCGTATCCTCCAGTAAAAGCAGAAATGCCGCCGTCCTGTTGAAATAGTCTTTAAATTCTTTCCTGCCGCAGGTTTCTTCCGCGATTCCGCGGATACGCTCTATCGCAAGCCTGTACCGCTCCTCCAATACCTCCTGTGAAATCACAATCTCCTCCATATATCACAAATCTCCTTTCCTTTTCCCTCCTGCCGTCATTGCTCAGTCCCCCCGCCAGGCTCCAAAAAACCGGCTCACACAAACGAGAGGCCTGCCGCAAATCAATGCAAGTGGCTTTCATGTCCGTGCAGGCACGGCCGCTTGGCTCACTGCCCGCGCAAATAATAACCGGCTACAAATTTACACCCGCGTACAGAATCAGACTGACTCCGCCAAGATCTATCACATTGAGAATAATCCCCGTCACAGGGAAAAACCTGTAATATTCCTTATTGCAGGCTGCCAGCACACCCAATGCCACCCCCACCAGGGAGAATATCATGGCCAGTACTCCCGTGAACCCGAATTTTACGGCAGCCTCTCCGCCGTTTTGATACGACAGAAACACCACCGTCACCAGGGCCGCAAGACTGATAATGCCCAGAATAACGGACATAATCCCTCTGTTGGAATGTCTTTTGTTGGTAAAGATATAACCTTTTCTTTTACTCATAAAACTCTAAAAGGGCACTTCCGGGCGAGTTGTCCACCTCGCAGGAAATGCCCTGATCCGCTCCTGATATTAAAATAATATTTTTGACTTGCGCGCCATCAGCCTGCCGCCGGTCACAATCAGTAAAATTCCCGTCACAATACCCACCACAAGGGAAATCACCCCTATAGCGATATTGGTAGCTCCCGCCAGCTTCATCGTGTTATAAACCTTCTGCTCCATAACCTTACTCCTTTCGAGTTTCTTTTCCCCTGTTGTCAGAATATCATTTTGTTCGCTCATTTCTTCACTCTGCACCATATGTTTCATAATACTTATCTATCGCCGCCTTTATTGTATCATCAATATAGTTTTTCCCTTTGTACGGTCTGTTGTAAAGATGCTCTGTCACTTCCCGCATATTCACAATCGCTCGTGCCTCAAATCCATATTTCTGCCGGATCTCCTCCAGCGCGCTCACGGTGCCGCCAAGCCCCTTTTCCATACGGTTTAAGGATACCATCAGGCCCCTGATTTCCACCTTTGCCTGCGCCCTGATAATGGGATATGTCTCCTCAATGGATTTCCCCGAGGTAGTCACATCCTCAATCATAATCACACGGTCCCCGTCCCGTAAGCTGCTGCCTAACAGAATGCCGGTCTCACCGTGGTCCTTGGCTTCCTTGCGGTTGGAACAATATCGAACCTCCCTGCCATACAGGTTGCTGTAGGCAATGGCCGCGGCCACGCTTAAAGGTATGCCCTTATAAGCCGGCCCGAACAGCACGTCAAACTCGTCTCCGAAATTGTCATGTATTGCCCTGGCATAATACTCTCCCAGCTTTCTCAGCTGCGCTCCCGTAACATAAGCTCCCGCATTCATGAAAAAAGGAGATTTCCTGCCGCTCTTTAAGGTAAACTCGCCGAATTTCAACGCCTGGCTGTCCACCATGAACTCGATAAATTCCTGCTTGTAACTCTCCATTTTATCTTAAAACCTCCGGTTTTTCAAGGCTTTCCACCTGTATCTTTCGCTCTCAAAGCACTCCGCTGCACACCTGCTGCACACTTTTGTCTCAGGCTCCGGCCTATACACACTTTTCCATCAGACTCATCGCATCAAACGGAGTACCTATAGGAAAGGATTCCAAATATCCCTTTTATCCTACCATAAAACATTTAATTATTCAATCATATTTACCAAATAAACACTCCCATTTACTGTTTGTATTTTCCCCATCCAGCAAATCAACTACATTATTTGGTTTCACAGTCGCTTATCAAGCTTTGCTCCGTTTTCCCAATAAAGAACATATTCCAGATTACACGATACCTAGGATTTCGGGCTCATAAATTAGTGAAGCAGTATTCTGCTTCTACCTGCTTACTTAATATGTCGTTTCAGCACTTAACTCCAACAACCTTCCCCAACAGTTTTTCATCTGATCGAACAGATACTGAGCCTGGCCATACACATAGCTTTTAAATGCAGCGTCGTCACTATCTCCCGTCACATACTTCTGAAAACGCACCCTGATTTTTTCCCAAACAGAAGAATTGTTGCCGCCGTCAATCATTTTTTCAAACAACTCCTGCGGATCCTGCAGGTACTGCTTTCTTTCCAGCTCTGACCTTTTTATCCCACCAAGCATAACGGTAACCTTATACTCACCCACACGTTGAACTATAAAACAAGCAACAAATACCGAAATATGTCGTGTTTGAAAAACAATTTGTAACGAGGTTCACAGATTCAGTATATTGAAACAAAACCGAACTTACCTAACAAAATATTGAATGCAAAAAAGGACGCCAAAGCGCCCTATTTTGCATTTTACACGATTTTATCCCTTTACGGCACCGCCGGTCACGCCTTCCACATAGTACTTTTGCAGGCACATGAACAGTATCGTAATAGGTACGGCCACCAGCACACCGCCGGCACAGAACTCCGTATAGTGGGCCGCCAGGCTGCTGGCGCTTCCGATCATGTTATTTAAACCTACCGCCACGTTCATACCTTCGCTGGTATTGTGTGCGATATAGCTGGCAAACATGAAATCTCCCCAGGGGGACATGAATGCCGTCAGGATCGTATAAATGATGATCGGCTTGGACATGGGGATGATAATGGAAAACAACACCCGCGCCCTCGTGGCGCCATCCACCCTTGCCGCCTCGTCCAGGGATTTGGGCACCGTATCAAAGAAACCTTTGGACACATAATATCCCATGCCGGAGCTTGCGGTATACACAAGGATCAATCCGTATATGGAACCGGTTCCGGTCAGTCCCATACTGCTCAATACCTTATACAGGATAATCATGGACAGGAAGCCGGGAAACATGCCGATGACAAGCATGGCGTTCATCAGCAGCTTCCTTGACGCAAATCTGGTCCTCGATAAGGTATAGCTCACGCAAAGAACCATAATCGGCTGAATCACTGCCACCGCAATGGCAATAATCAAGGTGTTCAGATACCACCTGGGATATTTGACCACATCGGATCCCTGAAACAGTGAAATGTAATTCTTAAATCCCCATTCCTTCGGGAAGACATAGCCCACCTGCATGGTAGTCTCGCAGCGGAACGACTCCAGCACGATCATGAAGAACGGAATCAGCCAGACCACGGAAATAATCGTCAGAATGGCGTAGGTAATGATATTTCCGGTCATGGTCTTTAAGCTCTTATATTTTTTGGAAGTTTTCTCACTCATTATTGGAAATCCTCCTCGTTCTTATTTGACGGCAGTACATTATATACAATCAATGACAATGCCGCGACGACAACAAATATCATGATACCAACCACCGAAGCAAGCTTGAAGTTACTGTCCGCACCGGTCGTAATCTTATACAGCCAGGTAATCAGCAGGTCCGTGTCCGTAGCCGAAGTTCCGCCCACTGTCAGCTTGGGATTGGCAATCGCTCCTCCGGTCAGCAGGAATATCACGTTGAAGTTATTGATATTACCGATAAAGCTGGTCAACAGATAAGGTCCCGTAATAAACAGCATATACGGAAGCGTAATCTTCATAAACGCCTGCACGGCATTTGCACCGTCAATCTTTGCGGATTCATACAGATCATCCGGTATGTTCATCAGAATACCGGTAGCAATCAGCATCAGATAAGGTATACCGATCCATACGTTAATCAGGATAACAAGAATCCGCGCCGAGGCTGCATTTCCCCAAAAGTCAAAGGGTACGTCAAGAATTCCTGATTTAATAAGGAATCCGTTGACCAAACCGTTCTTGGCAAAAAGCTTTGACATATACATCAGGGAAATAAACTGAGGCACCGCACTGGTCAGCACCAGGATTCCACGCCATATCTTCTTGAACTTAATTCCTTTTTTATTGATTAAAAGCGCTACTACAATCCCCAGGAAATAATTGGAGAAGGTAGCAAAGAATGCCCATGTGAGCGTCCATCCCAGAATATGCTTAAACGCAAAGCCCAGATTACTCTTCTGGGAATTAAACAATTCCGAAAAGTTGGACCAGCCTACCCATGTAAACAGATTGCTGAATCCGTCATGAGCGCCGTCATAGTTTGTAAAGGCAACCACAATCATAAACAGCACCGGCAGCACCGTGAATAAAAAGATTCCCAGCAGCGGAATCGCCAGCAGCGTCTTGTGGAATTTAGCATCTATGAGGTCATGAATATCCGCCTTAAAATTCTGCGGACGCTTCCCGCTCTTCAGAATCTCATCATTCTCCCTGCTCTGCTTAATATTCATCCTCCAGGCAATGATAAAAGCAACGCAGAATACTACCGAAAGTCCGCCAAACAAAAGGATCTTAAAGGAGTCGTCTCCGGCCACGCGGACATAGGTATCCAGAACCGCATCATATACCTCTCCCGCCTGGACATCTCCCAGAGTGCCCAATTTGCTCATCCACCCTGCACCGGTTGTTACGGTATACCAGATAAATACCACCTCAAACAGCAAAAACGCCGCTCCCCGCACGATCTGGCCGCATGTGAAATTTCCGAAGCCCATAATAAGGTAAGACAGCTTGGTTCTCCATGACCCTTCCACCAGGGTCATAACTAAATCCCTGCATTCTCTGCCCACCGCGCATGCGAACGATTTGACACCCCGCACAATGGCCTTGCCGACATTGACAAAGAACGCCGGTATCGCCGCAAGGAATCGACGGATATTATACAAAATTTTCTCAAAAGTTCCCAGACCCTGATATTCAATCCATGAGAGTTTTTCCATAATCATCTGCCCCATCTGTTTTAATAAAAAGCCACCCCGGCTGCTTCGTACCAGGGTGGCTTATACACTCACAACACCAGAATCCCCTCAAAGCCCGGATTCAGTTGTTTATACCGAAGCCACAATGGTGATCTTACTTAGGTGTTACGGTAAGAGTAGCGGTTCCTGCCGCGCTGTCGTAAACCAGTGTCACCACATAGGTTCCGTCAGCTTCAATTTTGATATTATCGCCGTTGGAAGCGCCCTCTGCACCGAAGTTTACATCCCAGCTTGCGCCCTGACGGACCTTGAACTCATCGCCGGCCTTGAACTCCTGCTCTGCCGTCCAAGTCCCTGCGGGATCCTCGGTCATCGGCACGTCGGTATCCCAGTTGTATCCGGAGAATGCACCGATCAGGGAGAATGCGTTCTTCTGCTCTTCCGACATCTGGAATAATGCTTCCACAGAAGCAGCATATGCCGTTAAGCCAGCCTGAAGATCAGCCTCTGTCTTTGCTTCCCGGGCATTGGTGCCAAGAAGCTTTGCAATATCCCACCAGGAACCATGGATATTACCCTGGGTTACGGAATGGGGAAGCTGCGCGTCAAATGCCTTTAAAGCTTCATCATTCTTAACCCTGTCAACTTCCTTGGCAGACTTGTTGGCAGGTCCCCAGCCCTGTAAGTCATATCTCTCCAGAGAGCATTCCTCGTTGGTAAGGTAAAGAGCCAGCTGCTGAAGAACGGCACCCTTGGTAGCGTCTGCCTGAGGCTTGACACCCATCAGCTTACACCCGGAATAAGATCCCAGATGATAAGACTTTCCGTCAACCGTAAAGGAGGGCATTTCTGCCACGCCATAATTGTCGCCCAGCGCTTCCTTGGCTGCAGTGGAACCCCATGTACCACAGATAACTACTGCGGAAGGAGTTGCCGCCGCAAAGTCAGCCGCATTGGAGGAAGACAGGAAGCTGGGAGATTTCACCAGTTTCTCCATGCCCTTCATGGCAATCAGCCCCTCGGGCGTGTTAAAGTTGTCATCCACGCTGGTAAAGGAACCGCTGGTATCGGTGGTCCATTCGGACTTACATCCTGTTGCAAAGAAGAAAGATGCAACATACCATGCGGATGTCTCACATTCCATGGAGAACATTCTTCCCGCCGCTTCACAGTCAGCAATGATGTCTTCCAGGCTGCCCAGGTGCTCTTCCTTTACAACACTCTTGTCATAGAACATAAAATATCCGTTGTCTGCTGTCAGAGGATAGCAGTACAGATCGTTTCCTACGGATGCGGCTTTAATGGAGCCTTCCGTATTCAATTCCCTTACGGTATCCGCCGTTTTTGCACCCAGCTTGTTTAAGGCGCCGGCTTCTACCAGACGGGTCAGCTGGTCCTGTGCGAAACAGTAAATATCCGCCCCGCTCTCCACATCGGTAATCATTTTGGATGCAGAATCGGACTCTGAAATACCTTCCACCGTGGCATTGATGACGATTCCGGGATTCTCCGTGCAGAATCTCTGGATCTGCTTCTGTGTCAGGTCTGCGATTCCCGGTGACTCGGACATCCAGAGGGTAATGTCATAAGTACCTGCCAAGGCGCTGTTGTCTGCGGCCTCACCGCCCCCCCCATTTGATCCACTGCTTGATCCGCCGTTTGATCCACTGTTAGATCCGTCAGCGTTACCGCCGTTGTTGCCACAGGCCGCCAGACCCATTGTCAAAGCCAGGCCCATAGCAAGAAACTTTACTAATTTCTTTTTCATTTTTCTCTCCTCTTCTTTGTTATTATATTAATGGAACCCTTTCGAATTCCTTAATACCGTTATTACTTTTCCAGAACCGCGCTGGTTCTTGCTCCGATTTTCAAAGTATTGCCTTTTAAGCTTGCGCCGCTGCCCAGACCTATGGCATCGGTAACCTTCTTATAGTCCCCGGTCACCCCTGTCAGGGCAGAAAGCTCAATCTCGATTTCCTCCGCCGAGGTGTTATGCAGAAGCAGGATCTTCGAATCCCCATACGTGATTTCAAAGCCCCCCAGCTCACTGTACTTTGAGCTGACAGTCTCATACTCCCCCCGGGCTATTTCCGGATGCCGGTTACGAGCCGCAATCACCTTCGCATAATAGCGGTACAGGCTGTTCTCGTCACCCAGTTGCTCTTCCACGGTTCCGTTCAACTGTTTATCCGCCGGGAAATCGCTTCCCACAGGATCCTTCACCGTGTCGCCGTCCCCCCACAGCATGGCAAGGCGCCGGTTGGCATCGGTATTTGCGCCTCCCCTGGTTCCTTTCATTCCGATCTCTTCCCCGTAATACAGAAAAGGCGAGCCGCTGCACAGGATCAGCAGGTTTGCCGCCATCTGCGCATTGCCGGTGCTTACATTCAGGAATCCCGCAGCCCTGTCGGTATCATGGTTCGACAGGAAATTGCACATCATGCCGTACTCGCTGTTCTCGGCAAGAACCTTATCCTGGTAACTGGTGATATATCCGGTGAAAGCATTGATCTGCCCGTTTCTGGCCGCCTTGGTCAGCACTCCCTCACCCTGGCCCACCTGGAAGTTAAAGCAGTTCAGTCCGCCTACATATTCCAGCGTCTCCTGGTCGGAGGACCAGCATTCACCCACACAGTAAATATCCTCTTTATACGCCCGGAGTTCTTTCATGTACCAGTCCCAGAACTCGGAGGACTTCCCGGTATCATTGAAATAAATGTACTTGATTGCGTCAAACCGGAATCCGTCCGCTCCCAGGTCGAGATAATATTTTGCAATCTTAAGCGCTTCCTGCCTGACCTCTTCCTTATCGTAATTCAGCTCCGGCATATCCCCGCTGAAATTGCATTCATAATACTCGTCCGCACACCCCGGGATCTGGCGGTAAGTCCTTCCGCTGACCTGGGTCTCCTTCGTGGCATACGTATAGTAGTCGTAATAGGGGCTTGCGGTGTCTCCGTTCTTATGGGCTTCCGCAAAGCTTAAAAACCACGGGTTCGAGGAAGAGGTATGATTCAGAACCAGATCCAGAATCACCTTCACATTCCTCTCATGGCATACCTCAAAAAGCTCCTTCAGATCCTCTTCCGTACCGAAATCACTGTCAATTGTGTAGTAATCAATGACATCATATTTGTGATAGGACGGGGAAGAAAAGATCGGTGTCAGCCAGATCCCCTGGATTCCAAGGCTCTCCCCGGAATTAATATTCCCATCATTCAGATAATCCATTCGGTTGATAATTCCTCTTAAGTCTCCGATACCGTCCCCGTTGGAATCAGAGAAAGAGCCCGTAAATATCTCATAAAAAACACGATAATTATCATCGATGGGATCCACGGCAGCCTTTGGCGCCTTCTCCCCGCATCCGGTCAGCCCCGCCATCATTCCCGCCAAAAGCAGGCCGCATGTCATCTTCGTTCTTAAATTTTTTAAACAAGGTATCTTTTTCATAGCCTAATGCTAACATATGTTTTTCATATCGTCAACCCTGTTTTTGTGCAGATCCCACAAAAATCCAAAAAATCTTGATGCTTTTTGTGCAAATTTCTTCTTTTCTCGAACTTTTTTTCGACAGAGTTTCGAAACTATCCCATTTTCTGTTTTCGGTCTCTTTTTCACTCCGAGCGCATAAATCCGCGCCGTCCGGAACGCTTTCCGGGAAAAATCCAAAAAAAGTTTAGTGGCATTATGATCTTTGCCTGCTCCAATGACGTATTTTCTGCCTGGAAAACGTTTTTTATTTGTGGAATATGATGAAATTTTTACCTTTTTCCAAGAATCATTCCGCTGCAGGCCTTCACTGCCGTTTTTCCCGCCACAGGTTTCCTGCAGTCCGCGCAGCTGTCATCCGCAAGAATGACCCATTCCGCCTCCGGAACCTTCCCCGCTGCCTCCCGCTGCCCGGCGGCGGCATCCGGTTCTTCCTCTCCCGCTGCCTCCTCCGGCAGATCTGCCGCGCCGGGCAGTTCCAGAAGAAAGCTCTCATCCGATGCGTTATAGCAGATCAGCAGTTCCGCCCATTCGCCGTCCGGCCGGCAGGCTTCCCCGCCCTCCCCGCTGCCTGTCCTCCAGGCCGCACTGCCCGAAGCGCTTCCCGGATCCTTTGCTTCTGTCCCCATACCGGCCCGGTTATCCACCCGGAAGGATACCACGCCCTCACCGTGAACGGTCTGGTTCCGTATCCGTCTCCAGGCATCCCGGGACTTATCACACAGGCCCGGCATACGCAGCCGCAGTGAAATCAGGCCTCTGTAGTATTCCACCAGTTCCCGGAAACGCTCCGCCTGCCTCCAGCGGAGCATATTTATCTCCGGGGCCGAGCGATAGCTGTTGTCGTCTCCGAATTTTGTCCGCCCGAACTCCTCTCCCGCCTGAAGGAATAAATGCCCCTGACAGGTAAAGCAGATCAGGGCCGCCAGCTTATTTGCCGCCAGCAGTTCCGGCTTCGGCTCCAGATATGCCTCCTTAGTGTACGGACCGCTTTCCTTTTCCATGGTAATCAGCAGCTTATCCCAAAGGGTATAATTGTCATGGGCGGAAATATAATTGATAATCTGGCTGCAGCTGTTCGGCCGGAAGCCCTCCCGCTGGTCCCGCCAGCCCGTGACCCCATGGAGCAGCCGCTTTTCCAGCCCCCTGCCTCCGTTGACAAAGCCGGGCTCTTCAGCTATGAACACGTCTCCCTTAATCACGTCCCTGGTATCGTCGGAAAACATTGCCACGAAATCCTCCAGCCGGTTCACATTTTCCTTTACCGCCGCCAGGGTGCCTGCCTCCATGGGGGATTCTGCCGCCCGCCAGGGCTCTCCGTACAGCAGCTTCTCCCCCGGCCCGTATTCAGCGTCCAGTTCCCTGCGGATACGGTTCATCAGCTCTACGGAAAGCAGCCCCATCAGGTCAAAACGAAACCCGTCTATATGATACTCCCTCGCCCAGTACAGTACGGAATCCACGATATAATTATCCACCATGGCCCGCCCTGCCGCCATATCGTTTCCGCAGGCCGAACCGTCAGACAGCTCGCCGTTCTCCCATCTTCTGTAATAATAGCCCGGCACAATCCTCTCAAACCAGGATTCCTTCTCATACATATGATTGTAGACTACATCCATCACAACCCGGATTCCCGCCCGGTGAAGTGCCTGGACCATTTCCTTGCACTCTCTGATCCGCACGGTGCCGTCGGCCGTATCCGTGGCAAAGGAGCCCTCCGGCACATTAAAATTCACCGGGTCATAGCCCCAGTTAAACTGCCTTTCGTCTCCCGCCTCATCCAGCCAGCCGAAGTCAAAAACAGGGAGCAGATGCACATGGGTCACTCCCAGCTGTTTCAGATAAGTCATGCAGGTGGCACCGCTTCCCGCTTCCCCTGTTTTCCCCGGCAGGGTAAAGGCCTTATACTTTCCCCGGAATTCCCGGGGAATCCCGCTGTCCGGGTCATAGGAAAAATCCTTCACATGCAGCTCATATATGACGGTTTCCGCTGTTTTCTCCGGCGCCTGATCCTGCAGAAAGCCCTCCGGATTCGTCTGTGCCAGATCCACCACCATGCTGCGCCGGCCGTTACAGGCGCAGGCTTTTGCATAGGGATCCGCACTTTGGACCACCGTATCCTGCACCCGGACACGGAAATCATAATAGGTTCCGTGCAGGTACCCGGGCAGCTCCAGCTCCCAGATTCCCCGCTCCCCTTTTTCCATGGAATAAACCTCTTCCATGGAATGCACTTCTTCCATGGGGTGCACTTCTTCCGCTGCCTCCCTCAGAGAAACTGCCCCGGTCTTTCCGGAGAATGCTTCGGCCCCCGCGTCCTGCCCCGCCGCCCCATCCCGGCCATAGAGACACAGCTCCACGCTCTCCGCAAGAGGCGACCACAGCCTGAACGTTGTTCCGCCCTCTCCGCAGACCGCGCCCAGATCCCCTCCCCTGTATTCGTACTGCTCATCAAATTTCCTGTTATAAATAAACATAGCGCCCTCGACTTTCGTAAAGTTTCGTTATCCTGAATACTATCACAGGATACCCGGATCGTCAATGGCGCTATGCGTAATTACGGTAATTCTTTTTATATTTTCATAACGGTTCTGCCTGAGCTGCCGCACATGCCCCTACTTCACAACGGCCCTGATTGCCGCCATCAGCTCCTCATAGGTGTCAAATGCAGGCAGCTCCGGGTGATCTGCCTTGATCTTTTCCGTGCTTCTAAACAGAAAGCCCGCCTTGCTGGCCTGTATCATCCCCAGGTCATTGTAGCTGTCTCCGCTGGCAATGGTATCATAGCCTATGGACTGCAGCGCCCGCACCGTGGTCAGCTTGGAATTCTCGATCCGCATCCGAAAGCCCGTGATCTCCCCATTGTCCGCTACCTCCAGGGAGTTGCAGAAAATAGTGGGCCAGCCCAGCTTTTCCATGAGGGGCGATGCAAACTGGGTAAAAGTATCGCTGAGAATAATCACCTGGGTAAAGCTTCTTAATTCATCCAGAAATTCCTTTGCCCCGGGCAGAGGCTGAATGCCGGCAATGGTACTCTGAATCTCCTTCAGCCCCAGGCCATGCTCCTTCAAAATTCCAATGCGCCACCCCATGAGCTTATCGTAATCCGGCTCATCCCGGGTAGTACGCTTTAACTCCGGTATCCCGCTTGCCTCCGCAAACGCAATCCAGATCTCCGGTACCAATACACCCTCCAGGTCCAGACAAACTATATTCATTCTTATTCCTCCCGTCATTTCTGCCATTATCCCGGCTCGATTCCGGCCTGTCACACGTTACCGCCAGGCCAGGCTTTCCCGCCATTCGGATACCCCGGGTAAACTGCGGGTATTATCCGGATTTCTTAGGGAAGCTTCC
>CAJTKW010000037.1:0-10821 GCA_910577035.1 uncultured Acetatifactor sp. | reverse complement strand
GGCAATATCCTCCCTCATATCCAGCACGGCCGCCCTGGAAGCGTCGGCATAGGCCTCCGGTCCGTACCCTGCATATTTCTCCTGCTGATAAGCGGCGATAATCCCCCGGGAAGAATTAATGATGGCCCCCAGACCGTCCTCGTTGAAAAAATGTACCAGGTCGGCGCCCTTTCCCCCCTGGGCGCCGTATCCGGGCACCAGGATAAAAGCCTTGGGCATCAGTTTTCTCAATATCCTGCCCTGCTCCGGGTAAGTGGCTCCCACCACCGCCCCCACATAGCTGTAATCTCCGCTCTCCGGCATACACCCGGCGCCCCAGGCGGCAACCTGCTCCCCTACATGCTCATACAGGGGCCTGCCGTCGATCAGCCGATCCTGAAACTCCCCGCTGCTGGGGTTGGAGGTCTTCACCAGGACAAAAATTCCCTTTTTCTCCCGGGCACATATGCTGGTAAAGGGCTTCACGCCGTCTGAGCCCAGGTAAGGATTCACGGTAATAAAATCCTCATCAAACCCCGCACAGGTCCTGCTCCCCACCTGCACCCTGCCCAGATGGCCCACGGCGTAAGCCTCCGAGGTAGAACCGATGTCCCCCCGCTTCACGTCGCCGATGACCACCAGTCCCTTATCCTTACAATAATTGACTGTCTTCTGGAAAGCCGCCATTCCCGGAAGGCCAAACTGCTCGTACATGGCGATCTGGGGCTTTACTGCAGGAACCAGGTCATAAACCGCGTCCACAATCCCCTTATTGTACTGCCATACCGCCTCCGCCGCCCCTTCCAGGTTCTCGCCGTACTCTTGATAAGCCTTCTGCTTAATATGCTCCGGCACATACTTCAGCATGGGATCCAATCCCACCACAATGGGAGCATTTGTCTCCCGTATTCTGGAAATCAACCTGTTTATCATATTGTTTTACCTCTTTACACCGGTATCCCGCTCAACTGTTCCGCATACTTTCTGATATTGGACGCGTTGACATACTTCTTCTGGCTGTCCCCGTTTACCACTACCAGGGTCGGTGCCTGCATTACGCCGTAGCGGGCGGCCAGCTCCATATTTTCCTCGGCGTCTATGGCCACATAACGCACGTCCTTTAAATATTCCTTTACCAGCCTGCAGTTCGGGCAGGTCCTGGTGGTAAATAAATACCGGACATCCCGGGGCTGCTCTACCTCCACCCTGGGCTCCTCCGCAAAATTGGACAGCGTGACCACGCTTCTGGCAGGACGCTTTAAAACGGACTGCCCTACATTATATTCCGTACGATTTGCATACTCCTGCAGCTTGCCGTCATTCCAGTTCTGCACCGGCCGGTAATACCCCGTGATCCTGCTGTAAACCTCCGTCCCGGCCCCGCAATGAGGACAGGTCTTTACCTCTCCCGCAAGATAGCCGTGCGTCCTGCAGATGGAATAAGTAGGCGACAGAGTGTAATAAGGAAGCCTGTAATTCTCTGCAATCTTGCGCACAAGGGATGCCGCCGCCTTCCAATCCGGAAGCTTCTCCCCCAGAAATGCGTGGAACACGGTTCCCGAGGTATACAGGGTCTGCAGCTCGTCCTGAATATCCAGGGCATCGAAAATATCCACGGTGTAATCCACCGGCAGATGGGAGGAATTGGTATAATACGGCGTATCCCCCTGATTCCCTGCCGTTTTGATAGCCGGCCAGCGTTTCTTGTCATGCTTTGCCAGGCGGTATGTTGTACTTTCCGCAGGAGTCGCCTCCAGATTATACAGATCACCGTACTGCTCCTGATAGTCCGAAAGACGGTTCCTCATATGGTTCAAAACCTTTTTTGCAAATTCCTGGGTCTTCCCGCTGCCCATACCTGCCCTGAGCCAGTTCGCATTTAAGCCTGCCTCGTTCATGCCGATCAGGCCGATGGTGGAAAAATGATTCTCAAAGGATCCCAGGTACCGCTTTGTATAAGGATACAGCCCTTCCTCCAGCAGCCGGGAAATAACGTCTCTCTTGATCTTTAACGAGCGCGCCGCTATATCCATCATATGGTTAAGCCTTGCGAAGAAATCATTTTCGTCCGCAGACAAATACGCAATCCGCGGCAGGTTGATCGTAACAACCCCCACGCTGCCCGTGCTCTCGCCGGACCCAAAGAATCCTCCTGTTTTCTTCCGCAGCTCCCTTAAGTCAAGACGCAGACGGCAGCACATACTCCGCACGTCGCCGGGCTGCATGTCGGAATTAATATAATTGGAAAAGTACGGTGTCCCGTACTTGGATGTCATTTCAAACAGAAGCCTGTTGTTTTCCGTGTCGGACCAGTCAAAGTCCTTTGTAATGGAGTAAGTGGGAATCGGATACTGGAATCCCCTGCCGTTGGCATCCCCTTCGATCATGGTCTCTATGAAAGCCTTGTTGACCATGTCCATCTCCGGCTTGCAGTCCTTATATTTGAAGTTCATCTCCCGGCCGCCCACGATAGCCGGCAGCTCAGCCAGGTCGTCCGGCACTGTCCAGTCCAGCGTTATATTGGAGAACGGAGCCTGGGTACCCCAGCGGCTGGGCGTATTCACGCCATATACAAAAGCCTCAATGCACTTTTTCACCTCGTCATACCCTAAATGATCCACCTTGACAAAGGGGGCAAGATAGGTGTCAAAAGAGGAAAATGCCTGGGCGCCTGCCCATTCATTCTGCATGATCCCCAGGAAATTCACCATCTGGTTGCAGAGTACGGAAAGATGCCTTGCCGGGGCAGAGGTGATCTTGCCCGTAATGCCTCCCAGCCCTTCCCGGATCAGCTGCTTTAACGACCACCCTGCGCAGTACCCGGTAAGCATGGAAAGGTCATGAATATGAATGTCTGCATTTCTGTGGGCTTCGGCAATCTCTTCATCATAAATTTCGGACAGCCAGTAATTGGCGGTGACGGCCCCGGAATTGCTTAAGATCAATCCCCCCACCGAATAGGTAACGGTGGAATTTTCCTTGACCCGCCAGTCCTCCACCTTGACATAACCGTTTACCACCTCTTTATAATCCAGGATCGTGGAGGTCATGGTACGCATCTTTTCCCGCTGCTTGCGGTACAGGATATAGGCCTTCGCCACTTCCTCGTAACCGGCCTGTCCCAGGACCCGCTCCACGCTGTCCTGAATATCCTCCACATGGATTTCACCGTTCTTAACCTTATCCTGAAAATCAGCCGTCACACGCAGCGCAAGCAAATCTATAATATCATTTGTATAGCTCATCTGTGTGGCATGAAACGCCTTCATAATGGCATCATTGATTTTCGTCAGCGTGAAATCCGCCCTCTCCCCGTTTCTCCTGATTACCTGCATGAAAAAACCCCCTGAATATTATCACTAAAATAAACCGTGCCGTTACATTATAGCATTACGCAGAGGGCAAGTCAACGGAAAATACAAGATATAGTAGTCTGTTTTTTTACAAAGTATTATATATAGTGTGATCCTGCACAAAAAACACGATAATTCCAACAAATCAGACAGCTTAGCCGCCGGAAACTAATTTTAGCTTTCCTAAAATATTCCTGCTCTTTCCGTATAATTTATTGACTATCTGAAATCATATTTCACGAAAGGTAAAAAGATATAAAATAAGTCTTGAGAAGCACGTCAGAAAAGGAGAAAAAGCACATGACAACCGGAGCGATTCTTGCTCAGCTTAGAAAGGAGCGGGATGTGGGCCAAAAGGAAATTGCCACTTACCTGAGAGTATCCGTGGGTACCGTTTCCAATTACGAAAACAATGTCCATTCCCCTGATCTGGCGACACTCTGTAAACTGGCGGACTATTTTGACGTCACCACGGATTATCTGCTGGGGCGGACGGCTTACCGCGGTGATTCCAGAATCCTGAACCGGCGGATCTCCGATGAATATACCGTGACAGATATGCTGAATACGGTGCTCACCTTCGACAGCAGCACCGTAAATCATCTCATGGATTATGCCAAATATCTGAAAGACAAGCTATCTCGTTGACAGGAAATCATATTCCCTTCTGGCCTGCTGGTCATCGGGATAGTTTTGTAAATAGTTATTCATGAGCACATAAGCGCGCTCAAATTCGCCCAGATACTCATAAGCCGCAATCTCGTTAAAAGACAGGGTCTGCATCATCGCACTGTTTCCCATCTGCATCCCCGCCTGAAACGCTGCCAGAGCCTCGGCGAACTCTCCCTTTGCCATTTCACAGAGCCCCAGTTGATTATACACCTCCGCGTTTTCCTCATATTGCGCAAGATAGCTGCTGTACAAGCTGGCGGCATAATTGAAATCTCCGGTGGCCTCATAGGCCCGCCCAAGATAAAGATAGCTTTCCGCACTGCCCTCTCCCCGGGCTTCTTCCAGTGCCAGACATGCCTTTTGATATTCTCCCTGATAATAATAAATGCGGCCCCGGGAATAATTGTCCATCTTCTTGTCACCCGCCGAAAGCGCTGTCTGCAGGTACTCCTGCCCATCCTCCCGGTAGCCGAAATACGCCAGTATCTCATATATTTCTATCAACCGGTCATAATTTCCGGAATCCATGGACAGCACCCTGTTAAAATCTTCCTTTGCCCCCTGGAAATCCCCCAGGTTCATCCTCGCGTTTCCCCGCAGGAAATAAGCGTCCGCCTCCGGACGGAGGGCAATGATCGCATTGTAGGTTGCCTCCGCCTCACTGTAGCGGCCATCCTTGGTATAAGCGGCAGCCAGATAATAATTGGTATCAAAATCTATGTTCTGTACAAAACCATTGCTCTGGGCCAGAGATTTCAGAAAGGCATCCGCCGCCTGGCCGTAATCGGTAAGCCCCATATAGGCAATGCCTCTGGCGCGCTCGATCAATCTCTGATTTTCCCCGGCTTCCTCCGCCGCAGCCAGTTCCGTCAGGGCTCCTTCGTAATCAAGGGCCTGAATCAGCTGCGTGGCGTTTGCAATCCTTCCCCCGGTACCGCCGCAGCCCGTGAACAGGCCAAGCAGCACAAGGCACATTCCTGTATACAGGTACTTTATCCAAGATTTCCTCTGGTTCATTTGTTTCGTCCCCGCCTTATCTTCTCGCACTTCCCGTCATGCCGCCCCGGCGGCAGTACCGCTGATGGCAGCAGTGCCGCTGATGGAGGCACAAACAATTCATGAAAATCTTCATTCCGTTCACACTTCCAGCCTGGAGGTGCAATGGGGACATCTTGTGGCCTCAATGGCAATCTCACTCATACAGAAAGGGCACTTTTTGGTAGTGGGTGCCGCAGGCTTTGCTTCTTCCTTATGGCTCAGCCTGTCACTGACCTTGTTAATCAGCTTAATCAGCAGGAAAATTACCAGTGCCGTAATCAGGAAATTAATGACCGAAGTGAGGAAGTTTCCGTAATTCAGTACAGGAGCATCCTCCCCCTTCCCCAGCGTCACCGTCAGATAGCTGAAATCCGTCCCGCCGAAAACGGCAAGAATCGGGGTCAGTATATCCTGGTTCAGCGACGTTACGATGGCGGTAAACGCCCCTCCCACGATCACACCCACTGCCATATCCATGACATTGCCCCTGGTGATAAACTTTCTGAATTCCGCTATCAATCCCTTATCTTTTCCCTTACCGTCCTTGCTCATCTGCAGCCTGTCCTTTCTTTCATCCTTAATGTATGGTACTCCCATATTCCTCTGCCTTATGGCAATATTGTACCCTAAATTCAGCCATACTTCAATAAGGGGTTCCAAAAAAGTTTCTCTCTGAACCGCCCCGGCGGCTTGTCCTTTTTCTCCCTTCTGTGGTACAATAATTCTGCTGCCCGGAATCCGGGGCAGCAGGCACCGGCCTGACGGCGGCAATCCGGCAAAACACAGAAAGAGGTAGATCCCATGACAAAACAGGAAATTTCCGAGCTCAAAAAACTGCTCACTCCAAAAAACTGCTCCATCACCCGCATCTGCGGCTGCTATGTGGACGGCGAGAAGAATAAAAAGACCGAACTGAAGCAGGCCTTTCTGGCACTGCCTGAGGAAGAGATGTTCAAATACTTTGAAATCCTGCGCAAGACCTTGTCCGGTACTCCCGGCAAGAACCTGCTGACCCTGGACTTTCCTTTAAACAGTGAGGAAACGGGAGGAACCCAGGAATTCCTCCTCCGCCTCCGGGACAGCAAGCTCAAGGAGGATGCCCTGCTGGAGGAATTTTACGATAAAATCATTGCCAGTTATGAATATGTGGGCAACTACCTGATCCTGGTGATCCATGATGTCTACGACGTACCCGGGCGTGCCACGGACGGGATGGAGATGGAGGATGCCTCCGACGAAATCTATGAATACATACTCACCTGCATCTGCCCTGTGGAGCTGTCTAAACCCGGCCTGTCCTACAACGCCGCGGAAAACACCTTCCGGAACCGCGTCCGTGACTGGGTGGTGGGCCTTCCCGACACCGGCTTCCTCTTCCCCGCATTTACGGACCGCAGCAGCAATATCCACAGCACACTCTACTACTCCAAAGATCCCGAGGAATTAAAGGACGGTTTTGTAGCCGAGCTTCTGGGCTGCCCTCTGCCCCTGTCCGCAGGCAGCCAGATGGAAACCTTCCAGACCCTGATCGAAGAAACCCTTGGAGAAGACTGTGATATGGAAACCGTCAAGAACATCCATGACAAGCTCACCGAAATGGCGGAAGAGCGCAGGGAAGAACCGGAACCCCTGGTTCTGGACAGAAGGGAGGTCAAGAATATTCTGGCGGACAGCGGCGTATCCAACGAGAGACTGGAAGCCTTCGACTCCCGCTACGACGAAACCGCAGGGGAGGCAGCCTCTCTGCTGGCCAGCAATGTTATGAACACCCGCACCTTCGAGGTCAAGACACCGGATGTGGTCATCAAAATCAGTCCCGACCGCACCGACCTGATCGAAACCCGCAATATCGGCGGACAGCAGTGCCTGGTGATCCGGCTGGACGGCGGCGTCGTAGTCAACGGCATCACAGTGCACCCGCAAGGTGCACTGCGCCCCGGGGACGAAGTACACGCACAGGAGGAGGAAGAGTAATACACTCTTCCTCCCCTTCGTCCCTTTTCCCTTCCCCCACATTCCCCAGGCCGCTGAAAGCCGCCTTTACTCGTAGATAAAGCGGCTGAACTCCGCGGTTCCTCCGGCTTCTTTCGTGGAATACACCACCAGCCCGAACCGGCAGCCGCAGAAGTGGTCCAGCTTGAAATACAGCTTATGATCCGGCCCCAGCTTCTTCCAGTCCCCGCCTTCATCCGCTCTTCCCGTTTCCGCCGCATGGGGCATTTTCCCTTCCCCATCGGTGAAAGCCGCCGCTCCCAAGGCTTCGCTCCTGTAATAAAAGGATGCCGTATCCTTCATCCCGGTAAAATCCACCTCCAGCTTAAGCCGCACCGTACTGCCCTCCACCGGAAAAGGCCCCCACTCCTTCTCCCGGGAGGCGCTTCGCTGCACCTCCCCCGGCAGGGGTGCCATGGAAGTGTCCTCCGGCTCCATCGTCCGCACGATCAGACAAAGCCTGCCGTCCCTCCTGGTCAGCCCGATCAGCCCATAGCAGCTCTGCAGGGCACAAAGCCCGGCAATATCCCCTTCCCCAAGCCCGCTTCCGTCCAGGGTAACCTCCCCGGCACAGCCGGGATACCGCATTCTCTGGGTAAGCATATTCTTTGCCTGAGTGGGTGCGGCGCACACCTTGTCCGTGCTGACCCGCCAGATCCCCCTCTCCCGGTCATGGGCAGTCAGGGCCCCATCCGGCTGATGGTTAAACTGCCAGCAGGTCTTCAGATCACCTTTAAAATCCTCGCTCTGCACCAGCGGCTCGTATACATGATCCGGCCTGGTGCTCTCCAGGGGGAAGTCCTCCGGGATCCGGCCCTTGTCTCCCAGCACCGGGAACGGACATTCCATGACTCTCTCCGCACATTCCCCCGGAAGTGCTTCCCGGCGTACCTTCAGGCCCTTTTCCCAGCTTAACGGCATCAGGATGGGGATTCTGCCCACGGCGCCGCTGTCCTGGAACAGCATGGCATACCATTTCCCGTCAGGCGTATCCACGATACCGCCCTGAGCCACCCCCTGGCCGCAATAGCCTCTGTCGTCGTCCAGGATCTCCCCGCCCAGGAATTCCCCGTCAAGGGAGTCCGCCACAAAGCAGGCTTCCGTCCTTCTCCAGCGGTTCCACGCGGAATGAATGAAAAACAGGTAATATCTCCCGTTTATCTTATAAAAATGGGTACCCTCGTAACCCAGATGAGGATTGCCCTCATCGCTCACCGCCAGGCGGTGCAGTCCTCCCTCCCTGGGACCGCTCAGATCACTCTTCAGCTCCGTAATGTAGATGTTTTTGTTTCCGTAAGCAATATATACTCTCCCGTCATCGTCAAAAAGCAGGGAACAATCATGGTAAAAGCCCTCCACAAAATGCTTCTCCCAGGGACCTTCCACGTCCTTTGCAGTGTACAGGTAAGTCCTGTGGGTATCGTTTGCCACAAAGCAAACATAAAAAGTTCCCTCGTGATACCGCAGGGACGCCGCCCACATGCCCTGCCCGTAGATATTCTGCTCCCCCTCCAGCTTCTGCCCCGGAGTCTGGTCCAGACTGTCATAGATATAAGCCGCGTGCTCCCAGTTCCACAGGTCATAGGACCGCAGGATCTCTCCTCCGGGCATAAAGTGCATGGTGGTGCTCACCATATAGTAGGTATCTTCCACCCGGATCACATCGACGTCAGGATAGTCAAGGCATGTGACAGGGTTAATGGATCTCCCGTTTTCCTTCATTCTCCCAGCTCCTCCGTAAGCTCACAAATTTCATCAATCATGGAACCGATGGTCTCTATCGTATCCAGCAGCGGCGCATCCGTGGTAATATCGATTCCCGCCAGGGCAGCAAGCCCCACGGGATCCAGGGTACTGCCTGCGGCCAGGACCTTCTTCCAATCCTCCGCTACTGCCTCCCCTTCGCTCTCCAGCCGTTTGCACACCTGGGTGGCGACGGTAAGCCCCGCGCTGTAAGTATAGGAATACAAGCCCATATAATAATGAGGCTGGCGCATCCATGTCAGCTCTGCACCCTCGCTGATCTCCACCGCATCTCCCCAGAATTTCTCCAGGGTATCCCGCATAATCGCGCTCAGCCGGGGCGCCTGGACACTCTCTCCCGCATCCACCAGTTTATAAACCTCCCGCTGATAAGCCGCCTCCAGCAGATGGGTCACGAAATTGTGATAATAAGTATTTCCCACCATGCAGGACAGCACCCAGCGCCGGAAACGCTTATCCTCACTGGTCTTCATCAGATAATGCGCCATTAACAGCTCGTTCATGGTAGACGGCGCTTCCACAAAATAGGTGGACACCTCCGTGTCAAAAACAGACTGGGTACTGTTGCAGATCCGGAAATGGCCGGCATGCCCCAGCTCATGGGCCAGAGTAAACACATCCGACATTTTATTGTTCCAGCTCATCAGTATGTAAGAATGGCTTCCGTACGGGCTGGAGCAGAAGCCCCCCGTGGATTTCCCCTTATTCTGTGCAAAATCCACCCAGCGGTCCCGGTAGGCCGTACGGATCATCTCACCGTACTCCCGGCCCAGGACGGAAAGCCCTTTCTCTATGTACTCCCTGGAGCCTTCCATGGTAACCTCCGGCGCATATCCGGGATCCACGGGCAGCTTTAAGTCCGCGTAGGTCATCTGATCCAGATGATGGATCCTCTGGATCAGCTTCGCATACTTTCTCATATGAGGCGCCAGCTTTTCCGTAATCAGATCAATCTGGCGGTCATACAGCTCCCGGCTTACCTCCTGGTCAAAAAGCAGATAATCAAACACGGAGTCAAAGCCCTTGAGCCTTGCCATCACCTTTTCCGTCTGCACATTGGTATTGTAGGCCGCAGCCGTCACATTTTCATACTCCCGGATCTTCCGGGAAAAGGCTGCAAACGCGGCCCGGCGCACCGCCGTGTCCGGCTCGTACTCGTAGTCGTCCTCAAACAGGGAATAGCCCAGCGGGTATTCCCTGCCGTTTACCGTGAAGGGATCAAATTTAATATCCGCCAGCTTCACAATG
The DNA here is from genome assembly GCA_910577035.1 of uncultured Acetatifactor sp. Classification (GTDB taxonomy): domain Bacteria; phylum Bacillota; class Clostridia; order Lachnospirales; family Lachnospiraceae; genus Acetatifactor. Next base: position 775 of record CAJTKW010000037.1, on the reverse strand, counting down.
TTATAAATTTCGTAAGGCGCCATGTAGATGCTCTGCCCCAGTGCGGACACCACCCGTTCCGCCTCCGGATGCAGCCTGTGGGGCTTTGCCCGCAGAATCGCCCGCAGATAGCACTTATTTCCGCTGCTGATTTCCATCGCCCCCCGGATAACCTCATCCGGCTGCTCCATGATCTCGCTTTGCACAAAGCTTAAGCTGCTGTTGATCTCGTCCCACATACGGTTGATTTTTCCCATGCGCTGCTGGTTGTACTCGTCATAGTAGTCCACCTCCACCGCCAGGCTGCAGTAAGCTCCCACCAGATCCCTGAGCTCTCTCAGCCTGCGGTATTCGGTGAGGCAGGCCTCGATCCGTTCCGGCGCATCCAGCTTTCCCTTATAGGTCTCCGCAATATGCCCTGCCAGCCGTTTCATCTCCTCCGCGTCCCGGAACATGTCTTCCTCCGCCGCATAAATCTGGGACAAATCCCAGGTCAGCTCCTCCGGTATCTCTTTTCTGCTTTTTAATTCCTCTGCCATTTTCCCTCTCAATCCGCCGCGCCAGCGGCACCCTCGCTACATGTTTTCCGTTTCCTGTACAGAACAAAAAAGTGTGACGGAAGACCAAATTTATGCCTCTTGCCACACACTTTTTAAGTATAGATCCTTTCCTCAGAATCTTCAAGAGACACTTTTCACAAAATTAACCCAAAAAAATCATATATATCTTATCCCGTTCTCCCTTGAGTTTCCGCAAACTGCACTGAAAAAATGAATATGCCTATTAAAAGTACCAA
>CAJTKW010000036.1 GCA_910577035.1 uncultured Acetatifactor sp. | reverse complement strand
AGCATCTACAAAAGATTGCTGGATCATTTCAAAATATAAACTTCAAAACTCCGGATTATTATTAGCAAGTACCGTTCCTGATACCTGCTAAGGCTGATTGGTCAAGCGGTTAAGACGCCGCCCTCTCACGGCGGAAACAGGGGTTCGATTCCCCTATCAGCTGCGACTATTTTTTTAAAATAGCCCAACCCGAAAAAATGCTGAAAATCTTATTCTGCGGAGGAAGATTTTCAGTATTTTTTTGTCTTTACATTTTCGGAACTTATGCTAAAATAATCTGGTGACTCACAAAAAATTTCAAGAAAGAGGTAATCTATTATGAAAAAGAGACTTATGGCACTGCTTACAGCTATCGTGATGATGTTTGCCCTGGCGGCCTGCGGCGGCAAGGCTACCCTGGACGGCATACTGTCCTCCAAGGAATGGCAGGATGAGCTGAAGACCTGGAACGATCAGGTTTCTTCTCTGGGCATTACCATTGATACCGTGGCTGACGGCAATACCCTTGTCTTCGAGTGGCATCTTCCTGACAATGATGCGTTCAACGCATTGAGCGGCGATGACTGCGCTTCCATGATTTCTCCTTTCCTGGAGACACTGGCAGGTGCGGATTTCATTGCGGTTTTCAAGCAAAGCTATAAGTTGTCCCTGGATGCTGTGCGCTGTACGGTTTTGAACGGCAGCGGCACCGAGATCTATCGCGACGAGATCACAAAGTAAGAACAGGCATACATAGGAGAACCCTCCGGGCCGGGAAAGGGCCCGGGGGGTTTTCTCTGTCAAAAAATGCTTCTTAAAAATAGATAAAATAGCTTGCGCCCCGAAATATTTTGGTGTATAGTGGTTCACGATTGGCGCGTTTGAAATGATACGAAGGGAAGAACAGTATGGCAAAATATCTGGTAATCGTGGAATCTCCGGCGAAGGTGAAAACCATAAAGAAATTCCTTGGATCCAATTACGAGGTGGCAGCCAGCAACGGACATGTCCGGGACCTGCCCAAGAGCACGTTGGGGATCGATGTGGAGAACGACTATGAACCAAAGTATATTACGATCAGAGGAAAGGGAGATATACTTGCCCATCTGCGCAGAGAAGTGAAAAAGGCGGAGAAGGTGTACCTGGCTACCGACCCTGACCGGGAGGGGGAAGCCATTTCCTGGCATCTTTATTATGCGTTGAAGCTGGAGGATAAAAAGGTATATCGGATCACCTTTAACGAAATCACGAAAAATGCGGTGAAGGAATCCCTGAAGAATGCCAGGGAGATCAATATGAACCTGGTGGATGCCCAGCAGGCCCGCAGGGCGCTGGACCGGATGGTGGGCTACCGCATTTCCCCGCTTCTGTGGAAGAAGATCAAGAGAGGCTTAAGCGCCGGGCGTGTACAGTCCGTGGCACTGCGCATTATCTGCGACAGGGAGGACGAGATCAACGCCTTTGTACCGGAGGAATACTGGAGCCTTGACGTGAACCTGGGCGTAAAGGGTGAGAAAAAGCCGATCTGTGCCAGATATTACGGCACGGAAAAGGAGAAGCTGACAATTACCGACGGAAAGCAGGCCGAGGCTGTACAGGCTTCCCTGAAGGGAGCGGAATATAAGGTGGTGGAGGTGAAGCGGGGAGAGCGGACGAAGAAGCCCCCTTTGCCGTTTACCACATCCACCCTCCAGCAGGAGGCCAGCAGAGCCCTGAATTTTTCCACCCAGAAGACCATGCGCCTGGCCCAGCAGTTATATGAAGGCGTGGATATAGAGGGAGAGGGTACCACGGGTCTGATTACCTATCTTCGTACCGATTCCACCCGGGTGTCCGAGGACGCGGAAAAGGCGGCGGCGGAATTCATCGGCACCCGGTACGGAAAAGAGTATCTGGGAGGGGCGGCCGCAGGGAAAAAGAGCGACCGGAAGATTCAGGATGCCCATGAAGCCATACGGCCTACGGATTTAAACCGGATTCCCCTGGAGCTTAAGGAAGAGCTGCCCAGAGATCTGTTCCGGCTGTACCAGCTGATCTGGAAGCGTTTTGTGGCCAGCCGGATGAGCGAGGCGAGGTACGAGACCACCTCGGTGAAGATTCAGGCCGGGGAGCACATCTTTACGTTGGCGGCTGCCTCCCGGAAATTTGACGGATTCATGAGTGTTTATGTGGCGGCGGAGGAAAAGGAGGAGGAAAATTCCTTAAACGGAGAGCTGAGCCGGGAAAGCGAGCTGTCCTTTGTCTCCTTTGATGCCAGGCAGCATTTTACCCAGCCGCCGGCCCACTACAACGAGGCTTCCCTGGTAAGGGCGCTGGAGGAGCTGGGCATCGGCCGTCCCAGCACGTATGCCCCCACTATTACAACGATCCTGGCCAGACGGTATGTAGTCAAGGAAAATAAGAACCTTTATGTCACCGAGCTGGGCGAGGTGGTGAACAATATGATGAAGGAGGCGTTCCCCTCTATTGTGGATGTGAATTTCACCGCCAATATGGAGGCGCTTCTGGACGGGGTGGAGGAAGGCAGTGTCAGGTGGAAGACCATTATTGCCAATTTTTACCCGGATCTGGAGGAAGCGGTGAACCAGGCCGAGAAAGAGCTGGAAGAAGTAACGATTGCCGATGAGGTCAGCGATGAGGTCTGCGAGCTCTGCGGAAGACAGATGGTGATTAAGTACGGCCCCCACGGCCGGTTTCTGGCTTGTCCGGGATTTCCCGAGTGCCGCAACACAAAGCCTTATTTTGAGAAGATCGGGGTGGCCTGCCCCAAATGCGGTAAGGATGTGGTGCTGAAAAAGACCAAAAAGGGAAGAAAGTACTACGGGTGCGTTGACAATCCGGGCTGTGACTTTATGGTGTGGCAGAGGCCTACGGAAGAAAAGTGTCCCAAATGCGGTTCTGTACTGCTGGCAAAAGGGAATAAACTGGTATGTGCCAATGACCAGTGCGGCTATCATATTTTGTCGGAATTGTCGCATAAATCATAGAAAAAACCAAAAATTCCAGAATTACACATTGAAATCTGTATTTTTATGTGATACACTGTTCATACAGGCCGTTGAAGCGGAGGAAACAGATATGAGTAGTGTACAGCTGTTAGACAAAACCAGGAAGATAGGAAAATTGTTGCACAATAACAATTCCAGCAAGGTTGTGTTTAATGATATTTGCAAGGTGATGCTGGAGATCTTGAATTCCAATGTGCTGGTCATCAGCCGTAAGGGGAAGGTATTGGGAATCGGAAAGACCGATGCCATTGAGTCGATCACGGAGCTGATCGACGAAGAGGTGGGAGGCTTTATTGATCCCATGCTCAACGAGCGGCTGCTGGGGGTGCTTTCTACCAAGGAAAATGTCAATCTGGAAACCCTTGGCTTTGAAAATCCCCAGATCCGGAAATTTCAGGCGACCATTGCCCCGATCGAGATTGCCGGGGAGCGGCTGGGAACCCTTTTCGTCTATAAGTGCGATACCCAGTATGAGATAGATGACATTATTCTCTGTGAGTATGGGTCAACGGTGGTGGGGCTTGAGATGCTTCGGGCCGTGAATGAAGAGAGCGCCGAGGAGAAGCGCAAGATTGCCGTGGTAAGGTCGGCGATCAGTACGCTGTCCTTTTCCGAGATGGAGGCCATCACCCATATTTTTGACGAGCTGGGCGGTATGGAGGGGATTCTGGTAGCCAGCAAGATTGCAGACAGGGTGGGGATTACCCGGTCCGTGATCGTCAATGCCCTGAGGAAATTCGAGAGTGCGGGGGTCATTGAGTCCCGGTCTTCCGGTATGAAGGGAACCTATATCAAGGTTTTGAATGATGCGGTATTCGATGAGATCGAGGAATTGAAGCACCAGAACCAGAGAAGATAGAAGCCTGGCGGCAAGCCTAATTACATAAAGAATGGATTCGAGGTTGGTATAAAGGGATTTATTGCTGATAAATAAGTCCCTTTTTTGATAAAATCTATTGTTTTTTCACCAGAAATAATTATAATGGAGTAGTGCGGGTTTTTTTCGCATTGCTGACAGACGAGGAGGTATCAGTATGTTTCAGTCAAATGTATTTGATTATGTAAGGATTCTGGATAAGGCGGCGGATGCCAGCTGGCTGCGGAACGAGGCAATCGGCAATAACCTTGCCAATGTGGACACCCCCGGCTATAAACGGCAGGATGTTGCATTTGAGTCCGTGCTGGGCAAGGCGCTGGGGCATAACCGTTATCAGTCCACCGACTCCAAGGTGGCGGCGGCAAAGTCCAAAAATCTTTCCGTCAGAACCTATACGGATTATGACAGCTTTTCCTACCGCCTGGACGGTAATAACGTGGACGTTGAAAACGAAAACGTCATGCTGGCGGAGAACCAGTTAAAGTATCAGGGCCTGATTGCAAGCATCAATCAGGAATTTCAGAATCTGCAGACAGCAATGAAGTAAGCCTGAAGAAAAGGAGAGAAGAGTATGAGTATGTTTTCCGCATTCAATATAAACGCGTCGGGAATGACGGCACAGCGGTACCGCATGGACGTCATTTCAGAGAACGTCGCCAATGCCAATACTACCAGGACGGCTGACGGCACACCCTATCGCAGGAAGGTGGTATATTTCGAGGAGAAGGGCGGACAGACCGCATTCAGCAGGGTCTTGGGCGAGGCCGCCTTTAATCACGGCTATTCCGGCCAGGGTGTAAAGGTGCGGGGGGTTCTGCATGATTATGATACGGAGATGAACATGGTATATGATCCTGCGCACCCCGATGCGGATGATAACGGCTATGTGACTTACCCCAATGTGAATATCATCACGGAAATGACCAATATGATAGATGCCAGCCGCGCATATGAGGCAAATGCCACCGCGTTTAACGCCAGCAAGTCCATAGCGCAGCAGGGGCTGCAGCTGGGCCAGTAGCGTTTTTTATCCTATAATGAAAGGGAGTACATATCAACATGGATTTATATGCGGTAAACGGAATTAACAGGATCGACGATATATCGCCGGCGGAAACCCTGAAAGGGACCCTGCTGGATTTAAACCGGACAAAGGAGACTTCGGGGACGCTTTTCGATGCCGTTTTAAATACGGCTATTGACAATATTAAAAAGACGAACAGTTATCTTTCCGATGCTGAGGATGAAGAACTCAAGTTCTCCCTGGGGGAAACGGAGAATACCCATGATCTCCTGATAAGCCTGCAGAAGGCGTCCACTGCCCTGCAATATACCGTTGCAATCCGCGACAGGCTGCTGGATGCCTACAAGGAAATCATGCAGATGCAGATATAATACAACGGCAGGCCACCGATCTGCCGCATTGACGGAAATTGTCTGAAGGGTTACGACTTTACATAATACTTTAGGAGACTTGTCATGCCTGAGAAGCTGAAAGAGATACTGGATAAAATCAAAGAATGGTGGAACAGGTTTACCACCAGGCAGAGGACGATCATTATTGCCATTGCGGCTGCCGTGGTTTTTGCACTTGTAATCATCGTCTATGCAATTTCCAGACCTCAATATGTAAAACTTGATACATACGAGAACTCCGCGGAGACTGCCAAGGTAACGGCGATTCTGGAAGGCGCGGGGGTGACTCACAAGGAGTCCAGCGACGCGCTCACCGTCGAGGTGCTGGAGGAGCAGTTGTATATGGCAAACCTGGCGCTGGGATCCGCGGGATACACCACCCCCGGAATGAAGTATGAGGATTGGGTGAACAGCAGCATGTCCACTACCTCCACGGACAGGGAAAATCAGTGGAGGAATTATCTGCAGGCGGAGATGGAGAAAACCCTGGAGGCCCAGGCCCAGGTGAAAAAAGCGACGGTGATTCTGACCATACCGCCCCGGAACGGGACCCTGGCAGCCCAGAACCAGGAGAAATCGGCTTATATCACTCTGGATCTGGAGGGAAATCTTTCCTCCTCCCAGGCCGCAGGCCTGGCACGGTGTGTGGCGAACGGGCTGGGAAATGCCAGCACTGCCAATATCACCATTATCGATACCAATACCAATCTGCTTTTTTCGGGGAATGACAGTAGTTCTCCCGTAAGCCTGGCAGGGAGCATGCAGGAGCTGGAGGCCCAGGCCCAGACCTTCCTGGCCAGCAACTTAAGGCTGGTGCTCTTCGGTACTCAGCAGTTTGACCAGATTACGGTGGGCGGTCATCTTGATATGGATTATGCCCAGTATGAGGAGACCTGGAAGAATTACTCCGCTCCCGAGGGCAAGGACCAGGGGTATTGGGGCCGCCGGGATGAATTTGAGTCCAATGATGTAAACGAGGGCGGCGGCATTCCCGGGACGGATTCAAATGACGGGGAGAACCTCAGCGGTTATATGTGGCAGGATAACGGCAGCAGCGAGTCCAGCCAGAGGGAGACCTCCACTGATTATCTGCTGAACGAGTACGCCAAGCAGGTGATAACCTCTCCGGGGGTCATTAAATATGACAGTTCGAGTCTGTCCGTGTCCATGATCCGGTACCGGGAGTACAATGAGGAATCCGTGAGGGCCCAGGGCCTTCTGGAAGGCCTTACCTGGGAGGAATATAAGGCGGCACATGAGGATGACGTCCGCCTGGAGGTGGATCCCGATTATTACAAAATGGCGGCAAATGCCACTGGAATCAATGAAGAAAATATTACCATCATGGCTTTCGAGTCCCCGATCTTTCACGATAAGCCGGGGCTGGGCATTACCGCTACCGATATTGTCAGTATTGTAATGATTGTGTTGATTCTGGCATTGCTTGCCTTTGTGGTGCTCAGAAGTATGCGGGGCAGAAAGGCAGAGGAATCCGAGGAGGAGCTGTCCGTGGAATCCATGCTGCAGTCTACGCCGGATGACGCGGTAACGGATATTGACGTGGAGACCAAGTCCGATACCAGGAAGATGATAGAAAAGTTTGTTGACGAGAATCCCGAGGCGGCGGCCAATCTGCTGCGGAACTGGCTGAACGAGGACTGGGAGTAACGGAGGGAGCGGCTTATTATGGCAAAGGCGGCGAAAGAAGACGAACTCAAGGGAATACAGAAAGCGGCGGTCCTGCTGATTGCCCTGGGACCGGAACGGTCCGCAGGCATCTTTAAACACCTGAAGGAAGAAGAGATTGAGGAACTGACGCTGGAAATCGCAAATACCAGAAGCGTGACGCCTCAGGTGAAGGAAGACGTAATCAATGAATTTTACGAGGTCTGCCTGGCCCAGCAGTACATTGCGGAGGGCGGTATCAACTATGCCAAGGATCTGCTGGAGAAGGCGCTGGGATCTGAGAAGGCTATGGATGTTATCGGCAAGCTGACGGCATCCCTTCAGGTGAAGCCTTTCGAATTCGTGCGCAAGACGGATGCTTCCCAGCTGATTAACTTTATTCAGGACGAACATCCTCAGACCATTGCCCTCATTTTGTCCTATCTTTCACCGGGGCAGGCGGCGCTGGTGCTCTCTGCGCTGGCTCCGGACAGACAGGCGGACGTGGCGAGGCGTATTGCGGTGATGGACCGCACCAGCCCCGACGTCATCAAGGAGGTGGAGAAGGTGCTGGAATCCAAGCTGGCAAGCCTGGTAAACCAGGATTACACCGTAATCGGCGGCGTGGACGCAGTGGTGGAGATCCTGAATACCGTGGACAGAGGTACGGAGCGTCACATTATGGAGACGCTGGAGATCGAGGAGCCCGAGCTGGCGGACGAAATCAGAAAGAAAATGTTTGTGTTCGAGGACATTCTGCTGCTGGACGACAGAGCGATTCAGCGTGTGCTGCGTGACGTGGACAACAGTGACCTTGAAATGGCGCTTAAGAGTGCCAACGAGCAGGTGCAGAATGCTATCTTTAACAACCTGTCCAAGCGTCTTGCCGTGATGATTAAGGAGGATATGGAGTTTATGGGCCCTGTCCGTATGAAGGACGTGGAAGAGGCACAGCAGAAGATTGTCAATATTATCAGGAAGCTGGAGGATACCGGTGAAATCGTGATCTCCAGAGGCGGAGGTGACGAGATCGTTGTCTAAGGGTTTGGTAAAACAGATATTCATGACCGTCCAGGACGATGAGAAACGGGTTATCAGTGCCGATGAGCTGATACAGCGCCGCCAGGAGGAATACGAGCGCTGGCAGCGGGAGGCGGATGAGGACGGCTTTGTGTCCGGCCTGCCTGCAGAGGAGCTGGAATTTGCCACGGACGGGGAGGCCGGCCCGGGAAGCAATGTCATCAAGGTGCAGGAGAAGGCCGACCAGATTATGGAGAATGCCAGGGCAGCCGCAGAGACGACTCTGACGGCGGCGCAGGCGGAGGCTGCCCGTATCAAGGAGGAAGCCATGGCCCAGGCTCTGGCCGAAAGGGAAGGGGTTCTGGAGGAGGCACGACAGCAGGGGTATTCCGAGGGGTATGCCAGGGCGCAGGCGGAGGCCGACGCTGTCCGCCGGGAGTACCGGCAGAAGGAAGAAGAGCTGGATCAATATTATCAGCAGCAGATAGAAGAACTGGAGCCGCAGATGGTGGATGCAATCTCGGCAATTTACGAGCATATATTTCATGTGGAGCTGGGATCATACCGCGAGATTCTGGGGCATCTGATTTCCGATACCCTGAGGAAAATGGAAGGCGGGCATGATTTCATGGTACATGTCTCCAAGGAGGATTACCCTTATATCAGCATGCAGAAAAAGCAGATCCTTACCGGCGCCGTGGCGGCAAACTGCAACGTGGAGGTAGTGGAGGATCTGACGCTGGCAAAGAATCAGTGCCTGATCGAGACGGACAGCGGTATTTATGACTGCGGCCTGGATACGCAGCTGGAGGGACTGAGGCAGAAGCTCCTGCTGTTGTCCTGGCAGCGGGAATAGATGTACAGGGTGAGCCTGTTCCCATGGACGGAACTGAGGGATATTCAGAGATAGCGGAGGATATTGTGGCGGTACCGGCGGTGGATTTCGGAAAATACAATAAAATAGCGGAGCAGACCTTTTTTAAGAGGCTGGGCAAGGTGGTCAACGTGGTAGGCCTGACCATCGAGTCCGCGGGGCCGGATGCCAGACTGGGAGACCTGTGCATGATTTTTCCCTCAGGGGAAGGAGAGCAGGCGCCGATTCTGGCGGAGGTGGTGGGCTTTAAGGACAGGAAGACGCTTTTAATGCCTTATGACCCCACCGACGGCATCGGGCTGGGCTGTATTGTGGAGAATACGGGGGAACCCTTAAGGGTGGCGGTAAGCGACGAGCTTCTGGGCAGGACGCTGGACGGCCTGGGCAGGTCTGCGGACGGCACCGTGATAAACGGGGCGGCGTATCCGGTGGAGGCCCCTCCTCCGGATCCCATGAGCCGCGAGATCATCGACGAAGTCCTGCCCCTGGGGGTTAAGGCGGTGGACGGACTGATTACGGTAGGCAAGGGACAGCGTATCGGCATTTTTGCCGGTTCCGGTGTGGGAAAGTCTACCTTGATGGGGATGTTTGCCAGGAATACCAAGGCGGATATTAACGTGATCGCACTGATCGGAGAGCGGGGGCGTGAGGTGCGGGAATTTATAGAGCGTGACCTGGGGGAAGAGGGCATGCGGCGGTCGGTGGTAGTGGTTGCTACCTCGGATAAGCCGGCGCTGGAGGGGAATAAAGCGGCCAAAACGGCTACGGCAATTGCGGAATATTTCAGAGACCAGGGCAGGGACGTCCTGTTGATGATGGATTCCCTGACCCGTTTTTCCATGGCCCAGAGAGAGATCGGCCTGGCCAGCGGCGAGCCGCCGGTGAGCAGGGGGTATCCTCCCAGCGTGTATGCGGAAATGCCCAGGCTTCTGGAGCGGGCCGGCCGGTCGGACAAGGGCTCCATCACGGGACTGTATACCGTGCTGGTAGACGGTGACGACTTTAACGAGCCCATTACGGATACCGCGCGAAGCATTCTGGACGGCCATATCATGCTGGACCGGAAGCTGGGGCATAAGAACCATTATCCCGCAATAGACGTACTGCAGAGCATTTCCAGGTGCATGAGCCAGATTGCTTCCAGGGAGCATAAGCAGATGGCCGGAAAGTTGAAAAATGTACTGGCTACTTATAATGAAGCGGAAGATCTGATTAACATCGGCGCATATAAGAGCGGCAGCAATCCGAACATTGACTATGCCATTGCCAGGATTGACGCGGTGAATGCTTTCCTCTGTCAGGAAACCGATGAAAAATTTGATTTTGAGACCAGCGTGGAAATGCTGGGCAGCCTTTTTGACTAGCGATTATCGTATGGTGCAGGGAGAAGAGTATGGCCCGTTTCCGGTATTCGATGCAAAGCATTTTAAATATCAAACTGAAAATGGAGACCCAGGCGAAGCAGGAATTTTCCGCGGCCAGGGCAGCATTGGACGAGGAGGAGGAGCGCCTTAAGGGCCTGTATGACCGTAAGGCCGGTTATGAGGAAGCGGGGGCGGCGCTTCTGAAGGGGCGTCTGAACCTGAAGAAGATCGAAGAGAACAAAATGGCGGTTCTCTGTATGGACAATTATATTGCGGACCAGCAGGTGCGGGTGGAGAAGGCAGAGAGGGCCCTGGAGCAGGCCAGGGAACGCCTGACCGAGGTGATGATGGAGCGCAAGACCCATGAGACCCTGAAAGAAAAAGCATTCCAGCAGTTCCTGATGGATGAGAAGCGGCAGGAAGGCAAGGAGATAGACGAGCTTACCAGCTATACTTACGGACAGAAACGTAAGGACGGCAGGAGCGGCGTGCCGGCATAGGGATACAGGCCAGCTTGTTGGCCCCTGGGATTGTGAGCCGCGGCGAAGCCGCGGTATGGAGGTTAGTATGGCAAGAGAAGTGAGTCAGGAAGTTGTTTCTGCAGACGAACAGAAAAAGAAAATACAGGATGAGAAAAAGCAGCTGAAAAAGGAGCAGAAGGATCAGAGGAAGGAAGCCAAACGCCGGGCGAAGGAGATCGCGAAGGAGGAGGAGGATCTGGGGCTGGACGAGGGCAACGGCCTTGTGACCTTTGGTGCCACGCTGTTGATCGTGATATTGTGGATCGCGGTAGTCTGCGTCATTGTAAAGCTGGATGTAGGCGGTTTCGGAAGCTCTGTACTGACGCCCATATTGAAGGATGTGCCGGTGCTGAACATGATTCTCCCGGATTCCGGGCAGACGGAAACCACGGATCCCGACAGCTATGGCGGCTATACCAGCCTGCAGGATGCCGTCGCTTATATCCGGCAGCTGGAGCTGGAGCTGGAGCAGGTGCGCACGGCATCCAACGCCAAGGACAGCGATCTGGAAAAGCTGGTGGCGGAGAATGAGAGACTTCGTACGTTCGAACAGAAAATGGTGGAGTTCCAGCGGATCCAGCAGGATTTCTATGAAGAAGTGGTTTATGCGGAGAACGGGCCCGGGGCGGAGGAATTCCGGAAGTGGTATGAGGAGATGAACCCTGCCACGGCGGAGGCCCTTTACAAGCAGGTGGTGCTCCAGACGGAAGAAAGCAAAGAAGTGCAGGAGTATGCCGCTGCTTATTCCGCCATGAAGCCGAAGGAAGCGGCAAAGATCTTTAACGATATGACGGATAACCTGGAGCTGGTGGCAAAGATTCTGAATGCCATGAGTGCGGATACCCGGGGCAGCATCCTTGCCGCCATGGACACGGAAGCGGCCGCAAGACTTACAAAAATTATGGATCCGGACTCTTAAGTATTTTATGGTTTCAGCCGATAGATAAGTCAGGGTATCTGTACATTAAGGGATTACCCTGACTTGATCTTTGATAATTATATGAGAGGAGGTCAGAAATGACAAGTACACCTGTAAAAAGCGCAGGCCTGGGCTTAAACGGACTGATGCCTTCCGGAGCAGGCCCCAGGGTATCTGCAGACGGCGGTTTCCAGGCTGTATGGAACAATCAGGCGGGAAAGCAGGCAGACAGCGCAGAACAGCCACAGGAAAGCCAGACGGTGAAGAAAACACCGGGGGACTCCCTGAAGGCAAGGGATGAGCACAGGGTTCGGACGGAAAAACGGGAACCCAGCCGGGACGTGGAAGAGCGTACGGACATCCCTGAGGAAAAGCTGGAGGAGGCCGCGGAGATTTTGGGGGCGGCTGCGGTCCAGATGATTGAGGAAGTGGCTGAAGTCTTGGGAGTGGAGCCTGCAGAGGTTCAGGAGATTCTGACAGAGCTGGGACTGGAGCAGGCCGATGTCCTGACTACGGAGGGACTGGGCAGTCTGATCCTTGCCGTGGCAGGAGAGGAAAGCCCCCAGGCATTGCTTACCAACGAGGAGCTTTACGGGAGCTATCAGGAGCTGATGGGCCGGCTGACGGATATTCTCCGGGAATGCGGCGATACCCTTGAGGTGAGCCCGGAACAGCTCACCCACATGGTAAAGCAGGAATTGCCGCCGCCTGTGGAAACAGCCGAAGCGCCGGAGCCGATTACCGTGGAAGTGGTACGGGAGTGGAAAACGCCGGAAGAGAACGTTGACAGAGTACCGGAGGAGAACCGGGAGACGGTGAAGCCCGAGGAGGAGAAGCCGGCGGCAGAAAGGCCTGTGGAACAAAAGCCCATGGAGGAAAAGCCGGCAGAGCAGCCCCGGGAGGGCCGGGATGCGGGCGAGAACCATAACCGCAGGGAAAATCAGCATGAGAACGGCAGAGAACAGGGGATGAACCTGTTTCCCCAGAGCTTGAAAGCCCAGCAGCCGGAAATGCAGGTACAGCAGACCTACAGTACGGAGAGCGCCTGGGATGCGGATACCCAGAACATTATGCGCCAGATCATGGATTACATGAAGGTGAACATTAAGGCTGACATGTCCACCATGGAGATGCAGCTTCATCCTGCCAGCCTGGGAACGGTGCAGGTACAGATTGCCGCCAGGGGCGGCGCCGTGACAGCCAGCTTCATCACCCAGAACGAGGCGGTGAAGGCGGCAATAGAAAGCCAGGTGGTGCAGCTTCAGGAGCAGTTCCAGGAGCAGGGCGTCAAGGTGGAGGCCATAGAGGTTACCGTCCAGACCCATCAGTTCGAGCAGAATCTGGAACAGGGCAGGAGAGGCGGCGGACAGGAGCAGGAACCGGCCCGCAAAGGGCGTACCCGGAGGATCAGCTTAGAGGATGCCATCCCCGGGGAAGAGATGGCGGAGGAAGACCTTCTGGCAAAGGACATCATGATCGCGAACGGGAATACGGTGGATTATACCGCATAGGGAAAGGAGAACAGATATGGCAATTATGGCACCGGTCAAAGACGGCCAGATCGTCGAGACCCAGTCCCAGAATTCATTGAAGAACAAAACCACGGCCGAGAAGAACGGCATGGATAAGGATGCGTTCCTGCAGCTTCTGGTGGCGCAGATGCAGTATCAGGATCCCCTGGAGCCCACCTCCAACACGGAGTACATTGCGCAGTATGCGCAGTTCTCCCAGGTGGAGCAGATCCAGAATATGGCGGCCAGCACGGATCTGGCCAGGGCAAGCTCCCTTGTGGGCGAGCATGTCTATATTAAGACCACAAATTCTCACGGGAGCACGGATTACAAATACGGTAAGGTTGATTATGTGGTATACGAGAACGGCAAGGCTTACCTTTCCATTGAAGAGTCCCTGTATTCTCTGGACGATCTGGATACCGTGGTGGATAAGGAGTACAAGAATGCTTATGACAAGGCCTATGACTTCAATATCAGGCTGAATAAGCTTCCTGCCGTGCCCGGTGTGGACATGACGGACGTGAAGGAGATTGACGAGCTGGAAGAGATCTACAACGGCATGAACGACTACGAGAAGAGCTTTGTGGCCGAGGATACCGTAAAGGTTCTCAACAAATACATTGAGAAGGCCAAGGAGGTCAGGCAGGCATATGAGAAGTATGTTGCCGGGGACATTACCACGAGGGTGGCTGAGCTTCCTGACCTGGAGGAAATTACAAAGGACGATCTGGAGGAGATCCGCACTCTTGCCAAGCTTTATGAGGACCTCAGTGAGAGCGGCAAGGGCCAGGTGGCGGCAGAGATCGTGGAGAAGCTGAATCAGTATGTCGAGAAGGCGGATGCCCTGGAAAAGGGAACGGATGGAAAGCCGGATGAAAAGCCGAAGGACGATGAAACTTTGTGAGAAGGAGCTTGCAAAATGAACATTCAGAATAACGGATATCTCTCCATTGAGCAGCTGACGGACCAATACAGAAAAAAAGCAGCCGGAAAGGAGAACCGGGAGAACCCTTCCGGACTCTCCTTCCAGGAGATTCTCAGGCAGAGGAGCAGGGGAACGGAGGAAACCGGGGACTTAAGGTTTTCCAAGCATGCCTTGAACCGCCTGAATGACCGCAATATCGAGCTTGACAATCTGCAGATGGAAAGGCTGAAGGCAGGTGCCGAGAAGGCGGGGGAAAAGGGCATCCGGGATTCCCTGGTGATTGTAGACCAGCTGGCATTCATCGTGAACGTGCCCAATAAGACGGTAGTCACTGCAATGGACAGTACGGCAACAGACGAAAACATATTCACAAATATCAACGGGGCGGTAATTGCGTAACCGGACCTGATCAGGAGGTTATGGCTTCCCGGACGACGGAAGGGAAGCGTGTCCCGTTCCAACAGGAGGAACAAGTACTATGATGAGATCACTTTACTCTGGCGTGGCAGGACTGAAGACACACCAGACCAAGATGGACGTTATCGGTAACAATATTGCAAACGTAAACACCACCGCATACAAGGCAAGCACGATCGTATTCAGCGATCTGATGAGCCAGACCACCCAGAGGGCCAGCGGCCCCAACGCCACCACCGGGGCGGGGGGTGTCAACGCCAGACAGATTGGCCTGGGCGTAAAAAGCGGTGCCATCAATATCAATATTACAGGACAGGGCTCTACCCAGTCCACGGGAAACCCTTTTGACGTAATGATCAACGGCAACAACTTCTTTGTGGTAAACAACGGCAGGGAGAATTTCTTTACCAGGGACGGCTCCTTTTATGTTGACGGGGCAGGCAACCTTGCCATGACCAGCTTAGGGTACAATGTCATGGGCTGGCAGGTAGACCCGGAGACCGGCAATATCAAGAAGGATACCGTGTCTGCACTGCGCATCATGAGTGCGGCAAACATGACTTATCCCCCTGAGGCGACCTCTCAGGCATATCTGTCCGGTATCATCGACAAGAACGACACGGATGTGACCAGCGAGAACGGCAGGGTGGTAAACCTGAAATTCTTTGATTCCCTGGGCTACAGCTATACGGCAAAGTTCAAATTCAGGCAGTCAGGCGTCAAGGAAGAGTACAGCATGGAGCTGGATAAGATTCTGGATTCCACAGGCGAGGAAGTGGAGCTGACACCGGAGGTGAAGAAGGCTATTTTCGGCGGCGCCACCCAGGCGATCCAGCAGGTGAACACCAAGGTGAGCTTAAAGAAGGGATACAGCTGGACCAGTAACGACGAGCTTACCAGTGCAGGCGAGACGATTAAGCTGAGTGAGATATTTGACACGAACGGAAATATTATCACGAGTACAACCGAAGTTGCGGGTTCCAACCCCAAGGAGACGGAGGCAGAGAGAGCACAGCGGGAGCTGGATGCCCTGGCGGCGGCTTACGGCCATGAGGGGTCTACGGATGATTTCCTGAATCTGTGCGTGACCT
This sequence comes from uncultured Acetatifactor sp., assembly GCA_910577035.1. Classification (GTDB taxonomy): domain Bacteria; phylum Bacillota; class Clostridia; order Lachnospirales; family Lachnospiraceae; genus Acetatifactor. The sequence continues at coordinate 25,002 of CAJTKW010000036.1, read as the reverse complement.
TTGGCGACGGTACGGCTGCGGATCCGAAGGTAAGTTGGAGTATCAAACAGCTTTTACTCCAGCAAAGAGGATTGAACCCGGGGGCGCCCGTTAAAGTGGAGCCTGCAAATGCAACTGCGCCCAACGCGCCTGCAAGCACGCTCAATCAGCTGGGTGAAAATAACGACGGTTCCGCCTTTACTTCCGATTCCAGAGTATTTGACGGCCATACGGTGCTCTTTAACCATAAAACCGGTCTGCTGGAATCGGTGGACGGTTCCACCACGGACTTTAACGTGAGACTGAACCTGAACTCCGCAGGACTTACGCCTCCGGCAGCAGGCGGTGATGCGGCAAACGAGGAGACAAATCCCATGGGGAATTTCTCCAATATCGTAATAGACCTTTCCGAGATTACCATGCTGAACAACAAGGGAACCTCCACCATCAGCGCCACCAACGGCAGCAATGACGAGCAGACCCTGGGGATGGGCTCCGGACGTGCTTTGGGTGACATGAGCGGCGTATCCATCGACCAGTCCGGACTGATCTACGCAAGCTACGACAATGGTATGACCAGGCTTCTGGGCCAGATTGCCACGGCAGCCTTTGCAAACGCTTCCGGCCTGGAAAAGAAGGGAGATAACCTGTATTCCGCTACCTTGAACTCCGGTGAGTTTGACGGGATCGGCGAGGATATTACCGCCAACGGCGGCTATATGTCCACCGGCCAGCTGGAGATGAGTAACGTGGACCTGTCTTCGGAATTTACGGAAATGATTACCACACAGCGTGGTTTCCAGGCAAACAGCCGTATCATTACGGTGTCGGATACCCTTCTGGAAGAATTAACTAACCTGAAACGTTAAATTTTGCTACCTATATTTCAGAAAGTGTGTTATAATAGGGACGGATTGCTTTCCGTCCCTATGCTATTGATTGTGAGGGCCTGTATTCCGGGGAATTTACTTTCTGTGCAGGGGCGATTGAGGAGAAACTGTGTATGATCGAGGTGACAAAGCTGAATGGGATTAAAATACTAGTAAACCCGCATTTGCTTGAAACCGTGGAGGAAACGCCGGATACGGTGCTTACTTTGACCACGGGGAAAAAAATTATTGTAAAAGAAAGTAGACAAGAGATAAAAAATCTTGTAAAATTGTACAGAAAGGATATTTTTGCGGAATAGCCTGCAGAAATACATAATGGTAGGTGATCGGTATGGACATAGCATCTTTATTGGGACTGATTCTTGGCTTGGCAATGCTTGTTTTCGGTATCCTTGACGCAGTGGATTACAATTTCGCGGTGGTGGCGAAGGAATATCTGGACTTCCCTTCGGCAATTATTACTTTCGGCGGTGCCTTTTCGGCTACACTTCTGTCGCACAGCCTGGCTGACTTTGTCGGCGGCCTCAAGAGCTTTACTTTGATTTTTAAGGCGCCGACCATCAATACCGGGGAAATGATACAAAAGATCATAGATTTATCCAACGTGGCCAGAAAGGAAGGCCTGCTTTCCCTGGAGGAGGCGGCGTCGGATATGGAAGAGCCCTTTCTGAAGAAGGGAATCCTGTTGATTGTGGACGGCACGGATCCGGATCTGGTACGGGCGATCATGGAGACGGAGCTGGTGAGCATTGAAGGAAGGCATAAGGCCAGAATCGGTTTCTGGGATAAACTGGGTGCCATGGGTCCTGCCTGGGGTATGATCGGTACTCTGGTAGGTCTGGTAAACATGCTTTATAATATGTCGGATATGGATGCCCTGGGACCCTCCATGGCGGTGGCACTGATTACCACCCTGTACGGCTCCCTGCTGGCAAACTGGCTCTGTATCCCCATTTCCAATAAGCTGAGTGCAGATAACGCCAGCGAGATGATGTTGAAGGAAGTTATGATCGAGGGCCTTTTGTCCATTCAGGCAGGAGAGAACCCCAGAGTCATAGAAGAGAAGCTGAAATCGTTCCTGGCCCCTGCGGACAGGACCAGCAGTGAGGAATCTGCGGGAGGTGAGGAGTAATGGCAAAGCGCAAAGAGGACGCTCCGCCGCCAGGTTCACCGGCGTGGATGTCAACCTTCAGCGACCTGATGAATCTGCTGCTTTGCTTTTTTGTCATGCTGTTTGCCATGTCTACTCCGGAGGAGGCAAAGCTGGCCGAGTTTGTGGATGCCATGAATAATACCATCAGTATTTTTAACGGCGGTGCCACGGCCATCGGGGACGGAATCCTAATCAGCAACGGCGTCAGCCAGTTAAACGAGCTGGATGAGTACATCAACAGCACGGGAAAGACGGCTGACAGCGAGACGGACGGCGAGGATTTCCAGGAATTTGAGTTGTCGCCGGAAGCGCAGGAGTCGCTGGAGCAGTATCTTGAGCAGGAGCAGCTCCAGGAGAATGAGGAGTACTCGGAGGCCATCGAAGAGATCCTTCAGGAAAACCGCATAGGAGACGAGGTGGACGTCAGCTTCACCGCACAGTTTGTACAGTTGTCCATGAACGGAGCGCTGCTCTTTGATTCCGGAAGTGCACAGCTGAAGGAGGGGGCCGAGGAGGTGTTGTCCAAGGTCAGCGTGGTCCTGGAAAGATACAGTACCGGAACCATAGAGATTATGGGACATACGGATAACGTTCCCCAGTCCGGAGCAAAATATGCCGACAACGAGGAACTGAGTAATGCCAGGGCACTGGCCGTGTTCTATTACCTGCAGGAGAATGCGCTGCTTGATCCTGCCAATATCAAACATTCCGGTATGGGCGAGAGAGAGCCTGTGGCGGATAATTCCACGCCGGAAGGCAGGAGCCTGAACCGAAGGGTGGAAATCAGAATATATAACCCGTCTCAGAATTAACGGGAAAATCGTTTCAGACAAGATATGAAAGAATGAAAACAGACAGAGGGACGTAAACATTATGAAGAAGAATTTGCTTAGTATCCTTATCCTTGTACTGCTGATTGTGAATATTGCACTGACCACGGTGATGATGATCAGTGTGACGGGGACCAACAAGAAAACGGCGGAGCTGGTCACCAGCATTGCCACGGTTTTGAATCTGGAGCTGTATAATCCGGGCGGAATCCCTCTGGCGGATGTGCCCTTATCCGAAACGGAGACCTATGATTTGACGGAGATGATGATACCGTTAAAGCACTCCACCGTCGTCAACGAGGACGGCAGCACGGAGGTCAGCTCAAAACAGCCCTATATCATGTTTACGCCTTCTCTTTATCAGAATACGAAGCATGAGGACTATAAGGCCAATGGCGGAGCGGAGAAGATGGCTGAAAGAGCCACCATGGTACAGGACGTGATTACCAGGGTGGTCCGGGAGCATACGCTGGAGGAGTGCCAGGAGGATCTGGAAGGGATCCGCGACGAGATCCTTGAGGAAATACAGAAGCTGTTTGACTCCAACTTTATCTTTAAGATCGGTCTTAACGGTATAAAATTCGGATGATCTTTGACGGAGATTTAAGGCATCGACAGGAGGTGAACAGGCGTGGGCGAGGTACTGTCCCAAAGTGAAATAGATAATCTGCTGGCGGCTCTGTCTGCAGGTGAACTGGATGTTGACCAGATGCAGGAAACGGACGAAAGGCAGGTTAAGGATTATGATTTCAGGCGCCCGACGAAGTTCTCCAAGGAGCATCTGAGGACCTTAGAGATTATATTTGAACATTACAGCCGGCTGATTTCCACAAATCTTCCGGTATATCTGAGAAAAAATGTACAGGTTTCCGTGTCTAGTTCGGAGACGGTGACTTTTAACGAGTTTACAAATGCACTTTCCAACCCGGTCATTTTGGGGATTATCAATTTCGCACCGCTAAACGGGCAGATCATTGTGGATCTTGCCACGAATCTGGGCTATGCCATGCTGGACCGTATGCTGGGCGGGAGCGGAATTCCATTGGAAAAGAGCAGAGATTTTTCGGAGATTGAGCTGACGATCATACAGAAGATATTGATTATGTTCACCCAGCTCCTGAGGGATCCCTGGAAGAATGTAATCGATATTAACCCGGTTCTGCAGCGGCTGGAGACGAATCCCCAGTTTGCGCAGGTGATTGCGCCCAACGATATGATAGCAATCATAACGCTGACCATGAAGATCGGGGATGTGGAAGGGTTTATGAATATCTGTCTTCCATTCTTTACCTTGGAAGATGTCATGGATAAGCTGAATACCAAGTATTGGTTTTCTACCATGCAGGAAAATCATGATGAAAATTATGAGGAATACATTGAAGCGCTGATACGCAAGGTGGATATTCCCATCAGAGCAGTACTCGGCAAGACTGTCGTGTCTGTCAGTGATTTTATGGGTCTGCAGGTGGGAGACTGTATCCGCCTTGACTCCAGGGTGGATGAGGATATGAATATATATGTAGGTAATATCAAAAAGTTTACCGCGTTGCCTGGCACTGAAAAGGATTCCTACGCAGTCAGGATTACGTCAGTCATCAAAGAGGAGGAGTAGACAATGGATGGAATGCTGTCGCAGGATGAAATAGAAGCCCTCTTAAACGGCATGGATCTGTCCGGGGAAGAGGCACCGGAGGGTATAGGGAGTAATGAAGAGGTGACCGAGATCCCCAGCAGCGAGGCAGGTGCAGGGGAGACGCCGCCGGAGGAAGTCCTGACAGATATAGAGAAGGACGCCATCGGAGAGGTTGCCAATATCAGTATGGGATCGTCGGCAACGACACTGTACTCTCTCGTGAACCGGAAAGTAAACATTACAACTCCTGTTGTGAGCTCCGCTACCTGGAGTACATTGCTGGGGGATTACGAGAAGCCCTGTGTGTTTATTCAGATTAAGTACACTATGGGGTTGGACGGAACCAATATCCTGGTGCTCAAGGAGCATGATGTAAAAGTTATAACGGATTTAATGATGGGCGGGGACGGTACCAATACCGACGGAGAGCTGGGAGAGCTGCACCTGAGTGCAATATCCGAAGCAATGAACCAGATGATGGGTTCCGCCGCAACCTCCCTTTCCACGATGTTGAAGACGACCATCGACATCAGTCCCCCGGAGGCGTCCCTGCTGGATTTGACCCAGGTCAAGAACGGAGAGGATATTTCGCCGTTTCTGGGAGGCACCTTTATCAAGATTGCATTCAGGATGCAGATTGACGAGCTGGTAGACAGCACGATCATGCAGCTGTATCCCGTAGAATTTGCCCGCAGGATCGTATCCACCTTCATGGGCACTCAGGACGACGGCGCACCGGCTCCTCAGCCGGAACCGGCACCGGCAGCCAGTCCTCAGGCACCGGCGGCACAAAGCCCTCAGCCGGATATGAGTATGAGCCCGCAGATGGGAATGAACCCTCAAATGGGAATGAACCCCCAGATGGGCATGGCACCCCAGATGGATATGAATGCCATGGCCATGCAGCAGGGGATGGCACCTATGGGGATGTCGCCCATGGGAATGTATCCCCAGGGGATGCAGATGGCACCTATGGGCATGGCACCCCAGATGATGGGCATGGCGCCCCAGGGGGCGATGCAGAATGTCAACGTCCAGCCGGCACAGTTTCAGAGCTTTGGCGGCGACGGGAGACCGATCCAGGGTCAGGAAAATATCGGGCTGATCATGGACGTGCCGCTGGAGGTTACCGTGGAGCTTGGGAGGACATCCAAGTCGATTTCGGAAATTCTCAATTTTGCACCCGGTACGATCATTGAACTGGATCGGATTGCCGGAGAACCTATAGATGTGCTGGTAAACGGAAAGTTTGTTGCCAGAGGCGAAGTGGTTGTAATAGAAGAAAGCTTTAGCGTCAGAGTCACAGAGATTATTAAATAGTAGGAGGATGTTTTAATGGCAAAGAATATTTTGGTATGTGATGATGCGGCGTTCATGAGAATGATGATAAAGGATATTCTCAGTAAGAACGGCTACAATGTTGCAGGAGAGGCCGAAAACGGCATGAAGGCCGTGGAGAAATTCAAGGAAGTCACCCCTGACCTTGTGCTGATGGATATTACCATGCCTGAGATGGACGGCATTGCGGCACTGAAGGAAATCAAGAAGCTGGACGCAGGCGCTAAGGTGATTATGTGTTCCGCAATGGGTCAGCAGGCCATGGTTATCGAGTCTATCCAGGCAGGTGCTAAGGACTTTATCGTAAAGCCCTTCCAGGCAGAGCGTGTCCTTGAGGCTGTAAAGAAGGTTGTGGGTTAATGGCGATTCTTCTGTCAGGGAGAACGGACGGTTATGCACAGCTCATTGCCGTACTGGTGGTGTTTGTACTGGTGCTGGGAGCTACGGCGCTGGTTACCAGGTGGATTGCCGGTTACCAGAAGCAGCAGAATGTCAATGTCAACGTGGAGGTCATTGAGACTACGCGTATAGCCGGGAACAAGTATATTCAGATCGTGCGGATCGGAGAGACCTATGTGGCGTTTGCTGTCTGCAGGGACACAGTCACGCGATTATGTGAAATACCGAAGGATCAGTTGAGGGCGGGCAGGTCCGTACAGGGAAGCCTTCTTCGCTCCGCAGGTTTTAAAGAGCTGCTTGACAGAGCGGCTAAAAAGAATGTCAGGGATTCGGTGGAAGCAGAGGATAGTCAGCCAGATGATAAGGAATAAGCCGAAATGTAAGCGAATAGTGACGATAATATGCCTGCTGGTCACGGTGGGCATATTGTGTATCCAAAATTCCATACTTGTCCGGGCGTCAGAGCATCAGGCCGGAGACCAGGAGCAGTCTACCATACTGAATCCGTCCGGGACAAGCAAGACCCCGGAGGAATTGAACAATCTGAATACGGGGAATATTTTTACCTTTACCTATAATGACGGAAACGGGGAGTTGAACGGCGCGCTGAGGATATTTCTGACGCTGACGATGATTGCCCTTGCCCCTACCATCATTATCATGATGACGTCCTTTACCAGGATCATCATTGTGCTTCACTTCACCCGGGCGGCGCTGAATACCCAGACGGCACCGCCTAACCAGGTACTGATAGGCCTTGCGCTGATTCTGACCTTCTTTATCATGGAGCCCACGATCAACCAGATCAACGAGCAGGCAATCAAGCCTTTCGAGGCGGGAGAGCTGACCCAGGAGGAGGCAATTGAAGCGGGAATAGAGCCTTTAAGGGAGTTTATGTATCCCCAGACCCAGGTGAAGGATGTGCAGCTGTTCATGGATATTGCCGGAAGGGAGTGGGACGGCAGGAATGCTTCCATTCCTCTGTCGGTGCTGCTGCCCAGCTTCATATTAAGTGAGCTGCGGCTGGCCTTCTGGATTGGATTTATGATTTATATACCGTTTATTGTGATCGACATGGTGGTAGCGTCTACGCTGATGAGTATGGGTATGATGATGCTGCCGCCCACCACGATTTCCATGCCTTTTAAGATTCTGCTGTTTGTGCTGGCGGACGGCTGGGGGCTTGTGATTAAGAACCTGGTGGAGACGTTCTACTGAGACTGCGGAAAAGCAGGGAAAGGAAGGCAGACAGATGACAACAGAAGCAATTGCCGATATGGCCCAGAGCGCACTTTACCTGATTATCAAGACGGCGATGCCGGTTCTGTTGGTATCGCTGATTATCGGTCTGGCCGTCAGTATTTTCCAGACGGTGACTTCAATCCAGGAACAGACACTGACCTTTGTGCCGAAGATTGTCTGCGTGTTTATTGCACTGATTTTGTTTGGCCCCTGGATGATGAACGGTATGGTACAGTTTATGGTGGAGCTGTGGAGTACTTTCAGCCTTTACGCAAGCCAATAGCCGGGAATAAACAGGTATGGTGAATTTTTCGTTTTCCCTGTATGATCTGGAATATTTCCTGCTGATCCTTACGAGAATATCCTGTTTTGTCTTTGTGGCTCCCTTTTTCAGCATGCGGAATACTCCCATGCAGATCAGGGTGGGGATCAGCTTTTTTACCTCTATGCTTCTTTACCAGGCGCTGGCTCCGGCGGCTGCCATAGAGTATGGCACGGTGCTGGAATATGCCGTTATCGTCTTAAAAGAGGCAATTGTGGGGCTGCTGGTGGGGCTGGGGGCATCCATCTGTACCTCCATCATGAATTTTGCGGGGGCGATAGCGGATATGGAAACGGGATTGTCCATGGTGACCCTGATGGATCCTTCGTCCCGGGAGCAGAGCAGCATCACCGGCGTATTCTACCAGTATGTGCTGATGCTTCTGATGATCGCCACGGGAATGTACCGCTATCTGTTTGCGGCACTGGCGGATACCTTTACATTGATCCCGGTAAACGGTGCGGTGCTCCACGGTGACAGGCTGGTGGATGCCATGCTGCAGTTCCTGGGAGACTATATCATTATCGGCTTTCGAATCGTGCTGCCGATCTTTTGCACCATTCTGCTGCTTAATGCCGTTCTGGGCGTGCTGGCCAAGGTATCGCCGCAGATGAACATGTTTGCCGTAGGCTTGCAGCTGAAGATTCTGGTAGGGCTGGGCGTGTTCTATCTCACGGCCAATATGCTGCCGGGAATTGCCGACTTTATTTTTGAAGAAATGAAACATGTGATGGATTCCTTTACAGGAGCGTTACGATGATCCGATATAATCTGCAGTTTTTTGCAAAGGAAGGAATGGGCGGCGAGAAGACGGAGCCCGCCACTCAGAAGAAGCTGGATGATGCCCGCAAGGAGGGGCAGGTAGCAAAAAGCCGGGAGGTCGCCAACGGCCTGGGGCTGATGGCGCTGTTCCTGTGCCTGAAGCTGTTTGTGGGGAGTATCGGCACCCAGCTTCTGGAAATATTTCCCAATGCCTATGACCGGATTCCGGACATTGCCACTTACTGGGAGGGACGTATGCCGGAGCCGGATGCCAGGGCCGTGTTTTCCATGATGATGGTACAGACGCTGGTTATCATAGCGCCGCTTCTGCTGATTGGCTTTGTGGTAGCCTTCGTCAGTGACATTATCCAGGTCAAATGGGAGCCCACCTTTAAGCCCCTGATGCCGAAATTCAATAAGATCAATCCGCTGAAAGGGTTTAAAAAGATTTTTTCCGTCAATTCCCTGGCGGAATTAATTAAATCGATTGCAAAGATTGGCTTGATTGCCTTTATCTGTTATAATTACCTGAGAGACCGGGAAATGCTGCTGCTCAATCTCTACGGAATGGGGCTGATGCAGGGTATTACCCTTGCGGCTCAGATTGTGATCGATCTCGGTATTCGGATTGCGGCGTTGTATATGTTTATAGCTCTGGCGGATTTCGCTTATCAGAGGGTGAAATTCAAAAATGACATGAAGATGACCAAGCAGGAGATCAAGGAAGAGTACAAACAGCAGGAGGGCGATCCCCAGATCAAGGGTAAGATCCGCCAGAAAATGCAGGAGGCTTCCAGACGCCGTATGATGCAGGATCTGCCCCAGGCGGATGTGGTTATCACAAACCCTACGCACTATGCCGTGGCTGTCAAGTATGACCCCGAGGTGGCGGAAGCGCCCGTGGTCATTGCCAAGGGCGAGGATTACATGGCGGCACGGATCAAGGAGGTCGCCAGGGAGAACCAGATAGAGATTGTGGAAAATAAGCCTCTGGCCCGTATGCTGTACGCTAACGTGGACATCGGGCAGATGATCCCGCCGGAGCTGTATCAGGCGGTGGCGGACGTGCTGGCGTTCGTATATCAGTTAAAAGGTAAATTGTGAGAAGATTTTCCGGGGTTGAATAATGTGAGGCTTTCGGAATAGGATAGAAAGGAGGAAACGGGTATGAATCTGAAAATGGCAAAAACAGACGCGATTGTCGCGCTTTATATCCTGATTGCCTTTATTATGTTTATTGTCCCGCTTCCTGCCGTACTGGTTGACGTGTGCATGGCATTTAATATAGCAATAGCGTTTACCATACTTTTTGTATGTATGTTTACCGAGGAAGTGCTGGATATATCTTATTTCCCGACGATCCTGCTGTTTACGACGATATTCAGGATTGCCCTGAATGTGTCTTCCACCAGGCTGATCCTTACCACGGGAGATTCCGGTAACGTGGTAAAGACCTTCGGTAAGTTTGTAGGCGGCGGCGACCTGATCGTGGGTGCCATTATTTTCATTATCCTGATATTGATCCAGTTCCTGGTCATCAACAAAGGTTCCGAGCGTGTGGCTGAGGTAACGGCGAGATTCACCCTGGATGCCATGCCCGGTAAGCAGATGGCCATTGACGCGGATTTGAATACGGGAGCCATCGACGACAAAGAAGCCAAGGCAAGACGTGACAAGATACAGCAGGAATCCAGTTTCTTCGGTTCCATGGACGGTGCCGTGAAATACGTCAAAGGAGATGCGGTGGCAGGTTTGATTTTGACAGTCATCAACCTGGCAGGCGGTATTGCCATGGGTGTGCTGCGCCTGGGCGTGGATGCCAGTACCGCGCTGGATACTTATGGTATCCTGACCATCGGTGACGGCCTTGTGAGCCAGATCCCTTCCCTGCTGATCTCTCTTTCCACAGGTATTCTTGTCACCAAGGGCAGCAAGGAGGCGGATTTCGGTCCCGCCATTGTCAGGCAGCTCTTCGGCGTGCCCAAGGTTATGTATCTGGTAGGGGCAACCCTTGCTTTTCTGGGTGTGGTTACCGAACTGAATACGGTGCTCTTTGTAGGGCTGGGACTGCTCTTCGTGGTGGGAGGCAGGATGATGGCAGGCAGTCTGGAGATTGCCGGCATCGAGCAGGCCGTGGACGAGGAGGAAGCTGCCGCCGAGGAGATCCGGCAGCCGGAGAACGTAAACAGCCTGCTGCAGGTGGATCCCATTGAGCTGGAATTCGGCTATGGCATTATCCCCCTTGCCGACGTGAACCAGGGCGGCGACCTTTTGGACCGTGTGGTGATGATCCGAAGGCAGATTGCGCTGGAGCTGGGTACTGTGGTGCCCATTATCAGACTGCGGGACAATATCCAGCTGAACCCGAATCAGTATATTATCAAGATCAAGGGCATACAGGTCAGCGAGGGAGAAATCCTTTTCGACCATTATATGGCAATGAATCCCGGCTATGTGGAGGAAGAGATTACGGGTATCCCCACCTTTGAGCCTTCCTTCCATCTGCCGGCAATCTGGATTACCGAGAGCCAGAGGGAGAGGGCCGAGAGCCTGGGATATACGGTGGTGGATCCGCCCTCCATTATTGCCACCCACCTGACCGAGGTCATCCGGCAGTATATCGACGAGCTGCTGACCCGCCAGGATGTACAGAATCTTGTCAACAATATGAAGGAAAGCAATCCTTCGCTGGTGGAGGAGCTGGTGCCGAAGCTTCTCGGGCTGGGCGAGATCCAGAAGGTTCTGCAGAATCTGCTCAAGGAAGGCATTTCCATCAGGGATCTGCTCACCATAATGGAGACGCTGGCAGATTACGCACCGACTACCAGGGATACGGATATTCTCACGGAATATGTCCGCCAAAGCCTGAAGCGGGCAATTTCCACCAAGTATTTCCCTGCCCATGAGACTACCAGTGTGGTGACACTGGATCCCAAGATTGAGCAGGAAATCATGGGAAGCGTCAAGCAGACGGAGAACGGTGCCTTCCTGAACCTGGATCCGGGCAGGTCCCGGATGATTATAGATTCTGTGGGCAAGGAGGTCCAGAAGCTGGAAAATCTGGGAAAGAGCCCTATCGTTATCACGTCGCCCATTGTGCGTATGTATTTCAAGCGCCTGACGGAGGATTACTTCAAGGAGCTTGTGGTGGTATCGTATAACGAGGTGGAATCTAACGTAGAATTACAGTCAGTTGGGATGGTGACGGCATAATGATAATCAAAAAATTTGTAGGAAAGACAGAGGAGGAGGCTACAGAGGCTGCCAGGAAGGAATTGGGCAGCGGGCTGGTAGTCATGAATGTAAAAACTGCAAAGAAAAAAGGATTTTCAGGAGTCTTCGGAGGAAAGCAGGTAGAAGTGACCGTGGCGTTGGAGGAAGACGGGGATTCCTTAAAGACAGTACGCAGGGAAGCACCCAGGACAGTGGATCCCGACACGGCAAAGCTGGAGGAGGGGGTGCGTGCCGCCCAGAATGCCGTCAGCGTTATGAACGAGAGCTCACAGAATATCGAGAAGAAGCTGGACAGTCTGCAGACCATGCTGGTGTCCCGCTTTCAGCAGGAAGCGGCCAGGAGCGAGCCGGCCCAGGAGGAGCCGGCATCTCCGGAGGGCGAGGGCCGGGAAGGCACGGCAGCCCCCGACGACGGAAGCAAAGAGCAGGATAAGTTTATCAGGCTGTTGTATAATACCATGATAGAAAACGAGGTGGATGAAAAGTATGCCAATCTGATCGTGGACGATCTGGAGAAGAACAGGAAGCCTAATCTGCCTTTTGACTATATTCTGGCAAACGTGTACCAGAAAATGATCCTGAAATTCGGAAAGGCAGAAGGGATTACCCCGGCAGCAAAGGGTCCCAAAACCCTGTTGTTCATGGGGCCTACGGGGATCGGGAAGACGACCACCATTGCCAAGATTGCCAGCCATTTTTCCGTGGATGAGAAAAAGAAGGTGGCGCTTCTGACCGCGGATACCTATCGTATTGCGGCAGCGGAGCAGCTGCGTACTTACGCCAATATTCTGGAGGCGCCCTTCCGGGTTATATATTCGGAAGACGAGATTCGGACGGCAATCTCGGACTTCAGGGACTTTGATTATATTTTTGTAGATACGGCGGGACATTCCCACCAGAACGAGGAGCTGCTGGAGAAGATGAAGCTGCTACTTCAGGTGGCGCGAGAGTCGGGAGAGTGCCAGACCTTCCTGGTGCTGTCGGCCACTACGAAATATCGGGATCTGCAGCGGATTGCCATGAGCTACAAGGAGATAGACGAGTATCAGCTGATTTTTACGAAACTGGATGAAACATCTTCACTGGGGAATCTGATGAACCTGAGACTGTATGTGGAGGTGCCTATCGCCTACGTGACCTTCGGGCAGAACGTTCCCGATGACATTGAACTGTTCAATCCCCAGAAGACGGTCAAGAGCCTGCTCAGCACAGGAAGGCGATGAGGTTTTACGATGAGGAAAAGGAGGCGCCATGGATCAGGCGGAACAACTGAGAATTATCAAGGCAAGCCAGCAGCAGGCCAAACCCCTGGCCCGTGTGATCACAGTTACAAGCGGCAAGGGGGGCGTGGGAAAGTCCAATACTTCCATTAATCTGGCAGTCCAGTTTCGAAAGATGGATCAGAAGATTATTATTCTGGACGCAGATTTCGGGCTTGCCAATATCGAGATCATGTTCGGCACCGTTCCAAAGCATAATTTCTGTGACCTGATTTATCAGGGGATGAACATCAGGGAAATTATTACCTGGGGGCCTATGGATGTGGGATTTATTTCCGGTGGCAGCGGAATTGCAGGTATGTCGAATTTAAGCCGTGATTATTTGAATTATATTATACAGAACCTGGTGGAGCTGGACAGCATAGCGGATATTATCATTGTGGATACCGGAGCGGGAATTTCCGATGCGGTACTGGAATTTCTGGTGGCCAGCGGTGAGATTCTGCTGGTAACCACGCCGGAGCCTACTTCCATCACCGATTCCTATTCCCTGCTGAAGGCACTGTACAGGCATCCCAGATTCAGCGAGGAAGCTACCAAGGTAAAGATGATTGCCAACCGGGTGGAGAAGGAAGAAGAGGGACTGATCCTTTTTGACAAGCTCAATGCGGTAGTGTCGAGGTACTTAAAGATTCCCATGACATATCTGGGGAGTGTGCCGGAGGATGTACAGCTGCTGCGGGCCGTGATGCAGCAGATGCCGGTTTCCATTCAGAATCCGGGGGCAAAATCCGCTGCGGCATACGAGAAAATGGCGCGTAAGCTTCTGGGGAAGGAAGAGGAAGAGAGACAGCCCAAGAGGGGGATGGCAGCCTTTTTCTCCCACTTGATGATCGGTAAAAAATAGGGAACGGGACGGTGGTTAGGATGGTGTCAATGCTTTCTAAATTTGTTTCGATAGGTGATAAAATAGAACTGCAGGCAGTGGGCCGGGCCGGGGAAAAGCAGATGCAGAGGGATGGCAAGAAGCGGACCTTTTACAGTAGCCTGCATGATTTCCTGTCGGAGGATACGCTGGAGATCACAATGCCCATGGAGCAGACCAAGCTGATTCTGCTTCCGGTGGACAGCGAGTTTGATCTGGTATTCTACGGTTCCAGCGGGCTTTTTCAGTGTTTTGCCCGGATTATTGACAGGTATAAGAGTAATAATGTATATCTTCTGGTGGTGGAGATGACCAGCAATCTCAGGAAGTACCAGCGGCGGGAGTATTACCGCTTCAGCTGTGCCCTGGAAATGTGTGCCAGAAACCTGGAGGAGGAAGAGATCCAGGCCATAGAGGAAAGCGAGAATTATATGCTGACGCCGGGGCTTCCTCTGCGCCAAAGCGTCATAGTGGACATCAGCGGCGGGGGGCTGCGGTTTATTTCTACCCAGAAGTATGAAGAGGAAAGCTTTCTTTACATCAGCTACAACCTGTTGAAAAACAACGAGCAGAAGAAGTATGAGGTTGTGGGTAAGGTATTAAGCGCCAGGGAACTGGAAAACCGTCCCGGTACATGGGAGCACAGGGTGCAGTACTATGACATGGACCAGAAGACGAGAGAGGAAATCATCAGGTACATTTTCGAAGAAGAAAGAAAGAGCCGAAGAAAGGAAAATGATTCATGACACAGAAAAAAATTCTAATCGTTGATGATTCTGCACTCATGAGAAGAGTCCTCTGTGATATAATTGAATCAGATGAAAGATTCCGCGTTGTGGCCAGGGCCACAAACGGGCTGGAGGCGCTTGATCTGCTTGGCAGGAATCAGTATGACGCGGTGGTTCTCGACGTGAACATGCCGAAAATGAACGGCATTCAGCTGCTGGAGAAGCTGCGGGATAACAAGATCCGGGCAAGGATAATGGTGGCCAGTACGGATACCAGGGAAGGGGCAAAGCTTACCCTGGATGCGCTGGAGCTGGGCGCCCTTGACTTCATACATAAGCCGGACAGTGCGGTGGACTGCCGTGTGGACACCTTCCGGAAGCAATTTCTGGAGATCCTGGAGGTTGTGGTCAACAGCCGGCTGCCGGAGCTGGAGTCCCGGGAGAAGCAGCAGGAGAGCAGACAGGTCACAGCCAGGATGGTGGATATTGCCAGAAAGTATTCCGCCAAGGCACCGGGGACGAAGGTAGTTGCCATTGCCAGCTCCACAGGCGGGCCCAAGGCCCTGCAGGAAGTGATTACCAGGCTTCCGGCGGAGCTGGATGCACCGGTGCTGCTGGTGCAGCATATGCCAAAGGGGTTTACTGCATCCCTTGCGGAGCGGCTGAACGAACTGAGCGCCATTCGTGTGAAGGAGGCGCAGGAAGGGGAGGAGCTGCTGAAGGGCTGTGTCTATGTGGCCATGGGCGGTATGCACATGAATGTCAGGCGCGTGGGCGGCAAGTATACGATCCACTATACGGACGAGCCCACCAGGGAAGGGGTTAAGCCCTGTGCAAATTATATGTATGAATCCCTGGCCGACAGCCATTACGACAAGATCGTCTGTGTCGTCATGACGGGAATGGGGGCAGACGGAACGGAAGGAATCAGAAATCTGGAGGCCAAAAGGCCGGTTCATGTAATCTCTCAGAGTCAGGCAACCTGTACGGTGTACGGTATGCCAAAGGCGGTGGTTGCGGCAGGGCTGTCGGACCAGGTAGTACCGCTGGACCAGATTGCACAGGAAATCATCTTAAATGTTGGTGTGAAAGCATAGCCACAAAAGAAAGGGATGGGGGTAAGCAGTATGGACGTAAATCAGTATCTTGAGATCTTCCTTGACGAGACGAAGGAACATTTGCAGAATCTGAACACACAGATTCTGGAACTGGAATCCGATCCGGAAGGGGAGGATACCGTGAATGAGATTTTCCGGGCGGCGCATTCGCTGAAGGGAATGGCGGGTACCATGGGGTACAAGAGAATGCAGAATCTGACCCATGATATGGAGAATGTGTTCTCGGAAGTGCGCAACGGAAATATTAAGGTACAGCCTAAGCTGATTGATGTTCTTTTTCAATGTCTTGACGCGTTGGAGGAGTATACCGACAATATTCAGAATAATGCCGACGAAGGAACCAATGACAATGAGGCACTGATTAAGCAGCTGAACGATATTTTAAACGGGGAGAAGGGCGCTTCTTCGCCGAAGGAGGAGGCTGCCCCGGCACCCGCTTCTTCGGAGCCTGTGGGCGGGGAAAAGTGGAATGACATTACCCTGGACGAATCTCAGATTTCCGTGATCCGGGAGGCGCAGAATCAGGGCAAGAAGGTCTATGGCCTCAATGTGGTAGTGCAGGAGAACTGTATCCTCAAGGCGGCAAGGGCTTTCCTGGTGTTCAAGGCAGTGGAAGAGATGGCAGAAATCATCGTTTCCATGCCCAGTGCCCAGGATGTGGAGGATGAAAAGTTTGACCGGGACTTTACGCTGATCCTGCTTTCCGATGCGGAGATTGACAGGATTATCACGGCGGCCGAAAGCGTGTCCGAGATCGAAAAGGCTTTCGGCGCTCCCATTTTGCTGGAAGACAACGAATCCTACAGGAAGATAGAAGCGTCGGAGAAAGCGGAAGCGGAGGAGAAAGAAAAGGAGAAGGAGCTGCCGGCAGAGACGGCGGCTGCGGCGGAGGCCCATGCGGAGCCTGCTGCGGCACCCGCCCAGACGGCACCTGCTAAGCAGGATGTTAAGAAAGCGTCAAAGCCGGTGGTGAACCGGACCGTGCGTGTGGATATTGAGAAGCTGGATTCCCTGATGAATCTGGTCAGTGAGCTGATTATAGCGAAGAATTCCCTGGTATCCGTCTCCAGCCAGGAGCAGACCAATACCAACAGCGCCTTTAACGAGCAGATTGAGTATCTGGAGCAGGTAACTACCAACCTTCATGAGTCAGTGATGAAGGTGAGGATGGTTCCCATCGAGAGCGTGGTAAACAAGTTCCCCAGGATGATCCGCGATCTTTCCAAGAAGCTGGATAAGAAGCTGGAGCTGTATATGACCGGTGAGGAGACCGAGCTGGACCGTACCGTGGTGGATGAGATCGGCGACCCTTTGATGCACCTGTTAAGGAATTCCGCGGATCATGGTATCGAGTCTGCCGAACTGCGTGCCGAGAGGGGAAAGCCTTCGGTGGGGTCTATTTTCCTGGATGCTTATCAGGACGGAAATAACGTGGTCATTGAGGTCAGGGACGACGGAAACGGTATTGATACTGACGCGGTAAGGGATAAGGCAATTGAGCGGGGCTCCATCACTCCCGAGCAGGCCGCCAATATGACGGAAAAGGAAATTATCAATCTGCTGTTCCTTCCCAGCTTTTCCACGGCGAAGAAGGTTACGGATGTCTCCGGAAGAGGTGTGGGCCTTGATGTGGTGCGTTCCAAGATCGAATCCTTAAGCGGAGAGGTGGAGGTCAAGTCCAAGCTGGGTGAGGGAAGCACATGGACCATCAGGCTGCCCCTGACGCTGGCAATCATTCAGGCGCTGATGGTAGTGGTGGGAGATGAGAAATATGCCATTTCCCTGGGCTCCATCCAGACACTGGAGGATATTCAGCCCACCGATGTGAAGCTGGTGCAGAATAAAGAGGTGATCCATCTGCGGGGCCAGGTGATTCCTCTGATCCGCCTGAACGAGGTGCTGGATGTGGAGAGCAAGAAGGCGGCGGATGAGAACCTGATCGTTGTCATTGTGAAGAAAGGGGATAAGATGGCGGGCCTTGTGATCGATGAGCTGATCGGCCAGCAGGAAATCGTTATCAAGTCTCTGGGCAAATATATCAAGCAGTGCAAGTTTATCAGTGGAGCAACCATTCTCGGTGACGGTGAAATCGCCCTGATTCTGGATGCCAATGCGCTGATTTAGGAAAGGGGAGCAGACGGATATGGAAGTCAGTAAGAGTACGGCACAGGAACTGCTGGTAGAAGAAGGAAAGGCGGCTGCGGAAGCATCCATCCAGTTTATTGTCATCAGGCTGGGAGAGGAACAGTACGGAATCGACATCCGCAACATTGATAATATTGTAAAAATGCAGTCAATCACCCGCATCCCCAAGATGCCGGATTTCCTTAAGGGCGTAATTAATATGCGGGGCGAAGTCATTCCGGTTATCAGCATACGCAGGAAGATGGACCTGGAGGACGACGTTATTACCAAGCTGACGAGGATCATAGTCGTTAAGCTGGAGCAGGAAGGCAATGTGGGCTTTTTGGTGGATGAGGTGAAGGAGGTTGTGGCGCTTTCGGCCAACGAGATCGAAAAGATCACGTACAATGCGAAGGAAGAGAAGTCCAGCCTGATTAATGCCGTCGGCAAGCACAACGGAGAGTTGATTTCCCTGTTTGACCTGAACACGATCAGCCTGGAGGGAAATTAGGATTATAAAGATAAGGAGAATAGTTTCATGGCAAACATGAGCTTGGAGCAGGTTACTGAAACATATTATGACGTTTTGAAGGAGCTGGGAAATATCGGGGCCGGGAATGCAATGACAGCATTGTCACAGATGCTGCAGACCAAGGTCGATATGAAGGTACCTCAGGTCAGGCTGCTTGAATTCACGGAAGTCGGTGAGATGATGGGCGGCGAAGAACTGATTATGGTGGGCGTGTTCCTGGGCGTTGAGGGTGACATCACGGGAAGTATGATGTTTATGGTGGAGGAACAGACGGCGCGCCATCTGATCCAGAAGATTACCATGGGCATGCTGCCTCCCGGAAGCGAATTTGAAGAGATGGGGCTTTCGGCCATGAAAGAAGTGGGTAACATCATTACCGGTGCTTACCTGAATTCGCTGTCCACGCTGACAAACCTGAAGATATTCCCCACTCCTCCGGCACTGACCGTGGATATGGCGGGGGCAATCTTAAGCGTACCGGCAATTCAGTTCGGCATTTTCGGTGACAAGATCCTTCTGATTCAGTCACAGTTTCATGACGAGATACAGTTGGACGGATATTTTATCCTGATTCCCGATATGGAGTCTTATGCGAAGATATTGACCTCACTGGGATTACCTGTAGTGTGACGAAAGGAATTTCCGGGTATCTATTGAAATTTAAGAGAAACAAGAGAAGCGGGAATGAAGCATGAGTGAAATAATTAAAGTTGGAATGGCAGACTTGAAGACTTGCGTAAGCCCCAACGGAGTGACGACTCTGGGTCTTGGTTCTTGTGTGGGAATCGCGATCAGAGATCCGCAGACGAAGATCGGCGGATTGGCACATATTATGTTACCGGACAGTAAGGCTATGAGGAACGGGCAGCTGAATGTCGCAAAGTTTGCAGATACAGGGATTGAAGAGCTTGTCCGTCAGATGGAGAGGCTGGGTGCAATGCGCAGGCGTATGGTGGCTAAGATTGCCGGAGGGGCTACCATGTTCCCCTTTCAGGGACAGGGCAGCAGCATGAATGTGGGCCAGGTCGGCGACAGGAATGTGGAGGCGACCAAAGCAAAGCTGAAGGAGCTGAAAATACCGATTATTGCACAGGATACAGGGAAGAATTACGGGAGAACCGTGATATTTTATCCGGAAACAGGGGATTATGTTATCCGTGCGGTAGGCCGGGCCGAATCCGTAATTTAGCGTAATGACGAAGGAATCTCAGGAATGAACAGAAAAAATTTACCGATGGTACTGATGCTCCTGGCGGGAGCAATTACGTGTATTATCACCTTCATACAAAAGTTTGCCATGGTGGAGCGGCTTTCCATCCTGTTTGGTGTTCTGGTGCTGTTTTATCTTCTGGGCAGTATCCTGGCGTGGACTCTTAACTTTTTCGATGCCCAGAACGAGCAGAAGCGGAAGGAAGAGGGCGAGGTTATAGAGAAAGAAGCCGAGGGTGCCGAGGGGGGACGGGAAAGTCAGGAAGATGCGGATGACCAGGTTATCGGCGGTGCCCTGGACGAGGAGGAGTAATAAAAGACGAAAGGAGCGGCGGGTTTCATGGATGAGGCAGGCAGAAGAAAGCTGTTGGAAGAATATTCAAAGGCAAAATCACCGGAAGCCAGGGAAAAGCTTATTTTGGAATTTGCTCCGCTTGTAAAGATTGTGGCAGGACGTCTCAGCATGTATCTCGGATACAATGTGGAATATGACGACCTTGTAAGCTATGGTATTTTCGGATTAATTGATGCCATCGACAAATTTGACTGTTTTAAGGAAGTTAAGTTCGAGACTTATGCAAGCCTGCGGATTCGGGGGGCCATACTGGACCAGATCCGCAAGATGGACTGGATTCCCAGGACAATACGGCAGAAGCAGAAGAAGATCGAGACAGTCATCAGGGAGGTGGAGCAGGCGACCGGCCATGCGGCTACCGATGAGGAGATTGCAGCGGGGCTGGGAATTTCGGAGGATGAATACCTGGAATGGCAGTCGCAGATGAAAATTACAGGTCTGGTTTCCCTGAATGAATATATGGAGCAGGGGAGCGACGTCTCTCAGGATTATGGCAGGCATACCACCGCCAGGTTTGAATCTCCGGAGGAGCGAATCGAAAAGGAAGAGCTGGCGAAGGTTCTGGGAGATGCGCTTCAGCTGCTTACCGAGAAAGAGCAGAAGGTCATTACACTGTATTATTACGAAGAACTGACTTTAAAAGAAATCAGCAGCATTCTGGAGGTTTCGGAGCCCAGGGTGTCCCAGCTGCATACACGTGCTTTACAGAAAATGAAGACAAAGATGGGAAACTACATGGGGATTTTGACAGATAACTAGCGTAGTGGCCCGTTCATTTTCAGCCAAATGGCAAGGCATTTGGCAAAATAGGAACAGGTCAGTACACCAGGGGCCTTTTCCTGCAACGGAAAGCGGCCTTAAGGCCGATGCACATTCATGGGAGAAGACTATGCGGAATGGTTACTTTCAATTGGTAAATTATGAGAACGGCTATGGCCTGAAGCTGTTTCCTCCGGATGATACGGGAGACGTGCTGCGGGTAGGGGAGATCGCCGACTATCTTGACGGATATGGAATTGCATATGACCGCAACAAACTGGAAATGATGGTCATGGATGAGAAAGAAGCAGTGTACTTTCTCGGAAACGAGCCCTGCCCGGTATATCCGGAATCCTATATGCTGGATATTGCGGAAGACAAGATGTCTGCTACGGTAAGGTTTATTCCCCCGACGGAGGCAGGAAGCAGGATTACCTTTGACGATTTTCTGCGGGATCTCAGACTGCGGGACATAGTGTATGGTATACAGATGGGGGACCTGCAGGAGCATTTTCAGTCGGAAGGCCTCTACGGTAAGGATATTATTCTGGCGAAAGGCAAGGAGCCCACTCCCGGCGTGGATGCCAGCATTGAATACTTTTTTAACACGGAAACCCACAGGCGTCCCAGAGTATGCGAGGATGGCAGTGTGGATTATTTCACGTTGACCACCATCAACCAATGTAAGAAGGGGGATGCCCTGGCCCGGATAATCCCAGAGATTCCCGGAATTGACGGCAGCGATATACATGGCAATCGGATCAAAGCCAAGGAGCCAAAGCGCATTACGTTGAAATTCGGGCAGAATATCGGACTTTCCGAAGACAAGAGGACGATCTTTACCCAGGTGGACGGACATGTGACGCTGCTGGAGGATAAGGTGTTCGTGTCAGACGTTTATTCGGTGAAAGATGTGGACGTGTCCACAGGCAATCTGGATTACCAGGGGAGTATTCAGGTTGACGGCAATGTGTCTGCCAATTTCGAAGTCAAGGCCGGAGGAAACGTGATTATAGAAGGGCTGGTAGAGGGGGCAAAGATCATCGCCGGAGGCTGCATTACCATTGGAAAGGGGATGAACGGCGCCGCAGGCGGGATGCTGAAGGCCGGCGGCGACGTGATGGTAAAGTTTCTGGAAAATGCCAGAGTTGTGGCCGGAGGGTTCGTGCATTCCGGTGCAATCTTACATAGCCGTGTGTCCGCGGGAACGGAGGTCATTGTGGAAGGAAAGAGGGGCCTGATTGTGGGCGGCTATGTGCAGGCAGCAAAACGGATTGAGGCCAAGTCCATCGGCGCCAGCATGGGGGCCACTACCATCCTGGAGGTGGGCGTCAATCCCTTGATTAAAACCCAGTACACAAGGCTTCAGAAAACCCAGGCAGATACCATGAAGACGGTGCAGAATGCGGAGGTGATACTGGAAACCTTTAAGGAAAAGATGAAGAAGGGTGCACAGTTCAATGAGAGCCAGCTGAAATATATGAAGACCGTGGCGGCCCTGGTGGAGGAGAAGACGGCGGAGCTCCGGGAGCTGGATATTCGGCTGGAGAAGCTGCGCAAAATGATGGAGACCCAAAAGCAGGCGGAAATCTTAGTGAATAATGAGATGTTTCCGGGAACAACGATTATCATAGGAGACGCGACCAAGACCATCCATACCAGTTACCATTATTGCAAGTTTGTGCGGGATCGGGGAGAGGTCAGGATGATGTCCCTTTAAAAGGCGGTATTTGCGGGCAGGAGGGTACGGATATGGCATTCAGCTCCATAGAATTGACGACGGTGTCAAGGGCACAGGATTATTCTACGATTAAACAGAATGAGGATAATAAAGCCTTTGTGGATCAGAGCAACGGGCAGTTTCAGGTACAGAAAAATGAACAAAAGCTGACCAAAGAAGTGCATAGCGGTGATGATGCCCGGTGGTCAGGGAAAAAGCAGGATGCCCGGGAGAAGGGCAGCAATGAGTATCGCGGCGACGGCGGAAGGCGCAGGAAGCAGCAGCCCAGGGAGCAGATGGTAGTGAAGGAGAAGAAAAGCTTTGACATAAAAATCTGACAAGCGGGGGGCATTGATGAGAGCAGGCAGCGCAGAGGCCTGTTTGCTGCGGAAAAGGAATGAAAAGATGGAGATGACGGAGATTGTCCTGCTGGCTGCGGGGGGAATCATTTTTATATTGAGCTTTCTGATCCCGGATAAGAAGGGCGAGGTTTCGGAACAGTCCAGGGCACTGGCAAAAAGTGAAATTGCAGACATGGTGAGCAATGAGATGGAGAGTATCAAGGGCCAGGTGGACGACGCGGTGGAGGAGGCAGTGACCTATGCCATGGAAAAGACGGAGCGTTCCCTGGAGCGGCTTTCCAATGAGAAGATCATGGCGGTGAGCGAGTATTCCGATACTGTCCTCTCGGAGATCCACAAGAACCATGAGGAAGCCATGTTTCTTTATGATATGCTTAACAGTAAGCATAGTAACCTGAAGGAAACGGTCTCCACGGTAGACCGTACAGTAAAAGAGGTGGAAGAGCGGGTAAACGGCCTGATGGCCATGGCTGCCGTACCTGCAGCTCCAACCCTGGGAGCTGGGGCGGAAGGCCGGCCTGCCGTGCCAGTGGCATCCATGCCAGTGACATCCATGTCACAGGCGTCCGTACCAGTGGCTTCCATGCCAGTGCCATCCATGTCACAGATACCCATATCACCGACCTCCATGCCGGAGATGCCCCAGCCGCCTGCCCAGTCGGCACTGGCAAGACTGGCAGCGGCCAAGGCTCAGGCCCGGGGGTCTCAGTCGATGCCGGCATCACAGGCGTCCATGCCAGTGGCGTCCGTGCCAGTGGCTTCCGTACCGGCGCCTGCCATGCCGGTGACGTCTATGCCGGTGCCTGCCGTGCCGGTGGCGTCCATGCCAGTGACGTCCATGCCAGTGACGTCCATGCCACAGGCGGCTGTGGCGGCGGAGCCTGCTTCACAGAATATTCTGCCTGCTGTTTCTGACGGCAGGGTAAGCTTTCTCCAGGAGAAGGGGGCGGTGGGGCGGAATAATAACGAGAGGATATTGGAGCTTTATAACCAGGGCAAATCCAAAGTGGCTATTGCAAAGGAACTGGGCCTTGGTGTCGGTGAGGTAAAGCTGGTCATTGATCTGTTCAGGAACCAATAGAGATATTTCCGGTAGGGATACTTTAAATTAGAGCTATTTCTACGGGGTATTTCGCGGAATCATGGAGGCTGGAGTGAAATTAAAGTTTTATTTGAGAGGGCTGGGCATCGGTGTTGTGGTGACAGCCCTGATTATGGGAATAGCGACAAAGGACAAGCTGCCGCTGACGGATGCCGAGATCAAGGCTGCCGCTGCAAAGCTGGGTATGGTGGAGAGTGATTCCCTGAAGCTGTCGGATCTGGATCAGGATGGAGAAGATGCCGGCCAGCCGCCGGAGGGAACCGGCACGCCAAAACCGGAATCGGATTCGGAAGCAGGTGACGGTACGGCCCTGCCGGATCAGGGTGGGGAAGATGCCGGCCAGCCGCCGGAGGAAACCGGCACGCCAAAACCGGAATCGGAATCGGATTCGGAAGCAGGTGACGGCACGGCCCCGCCGGATCAGGATGGGGAAGATGCCGGTCAGCCGCCGGAGGGAACCGGCGCGCCAAAACCGGAATCGGAGCCGGACACGGAAGGCGGTACGGCCCCGTCGGAGCCGGCGGCCCGGATTCCGGATATGACTTCCGGCATTACGGAAACGGTGACCATTACGATCAGGCGGGGAACCGGTTCCCGGGCAGTGTGCAGTATGCTTGCCGAGGCCGGGCTGATAGAGGATGCGGCGGCATTTGACCAGTACCTGATCGACAGCGGATATTCCAAGCGGATCAGCGCGGGGACTTTTGAAATTCCCGCGGGTGCTTCGGAGGAAGATATGGCAAAAATTATCAGCAGGAGCAAATAATAGGGGAAAACAGGAAAAAGCTGATTTTCAAACGGGAAAACCCTTGCAATGGCAGGGGTTTTATGATATGATGCAAATGTTGTAAAAAAACACGTGCGGTCATTCGGTGATGGTGCCCCTGGCGGGTCAGAACCGGAGCTAACCGGATTTTAACGCGATCCGGCAGAAAAACCGTGGGGAAGATTCAACCAGACGGAGGTAGAAAAATGAGCGTTATTTCAATGAAGCAGTTACTTGAAGCAGGTGTTCACTTCGGACACCAGACCAGAAGATGGAACCCTAAGATGGCTCCCTATATCT
>CAJTKW010000035.1 GCA_910577035.1 uncultured Acetatifactor sp. | reverse complement strand
CATTCTGCCGCCCCACAGAATACCCGGTCATCCGGCTCTGATAATCCCCCCGCAGAAGCCCGTCCACATTCAGCTTCACAAAATACTCCCGCTTCTCCCGGGGCAGCAAAAGCGCCTTCTGCAGCGACTGCTCCCACCGCACCACCCACGGGTCCAGCGTATACTTCACAAACTCCAAAGACTGCTGCTCAATATTACTAAAACTGCTCTTATCCAGATCCCCCACCATATGCGGCGGAATCCGGTACAGCCTGGCAATCTCATCCACCTGGAACTTCCTGGTCTCCAGAAACTGCGCCTCCTCCGGCGGAATCCCGATCTGCTGGTACTTCATGCCCTCCTCCAGAACAGCCACCTTCCCCGCATTCTTAGAACCCCCGTAAACAGCGTGCCAGCTCTCCCGCACCTTCGCCGGGTCCTTCAACACCCCCGGATGCTCCAGAACGCCTCCCGGCGTGGCCCCGTTCTCAAAGAACCCCGCCCCGTATTCCTCACAGGCCAGCGTCATCCCCACCGCATTCTTCGCCATGGCAATGGGAGAATACCCCACCAGCCCGTCAAACCCAAGCCCAGGGATATGCAGCACATCCTCCTGCCGAAGACACACCCTGCCATACTCCCCAAAGTTCGGATTCTCGTCACTGTACCGGTCATAAACATAAAAAATCTCCCCCTTATCATCCCGGTCAACCTCCACCCGGTCTGGCAGCAGCGGATACAGCCCCAGCACCCGTCCCCCGCCGTCCCGTATGATCTGCGCATAAGCATTCCCCCAGATCAAAAGATGGCTCATCAAAGTCTCCCGGAACACAAAAGAAGTCATCTCCGGGTTCGGCTCGTCATGCAGGAGATAATACAGAGGATGGTCATACACCCGCTCCTTTCCCTTCCCCGCATACCGGTACAAATGCACCGGCAGGGACGCCACAGCCTCCGCCAGAATCCGCACACAGGAATAGACCGCCGTAGCCTGCATGGCCGTCCGCTCATTCACAACCTTCCCGCTGCTGCTCCTTCCAAAGAAAAAAGAATAAGCCGGCCCCCTGTACCTGTCCTCCGGCTTATCCCTCGCCCCCCTGATACCAAAAATAGATGCCAGCTTCATAAACTTCCCATTTACCTCCTATACCTTTTCCTAATCTTTTCCGCATATTCAGCTTCATATTTCTCACGAAATAATTCTGCCTTATATATAATTTGTTGCTCAATAAATCCAGCCATATTCCTTGATATATTAAACAGCAATCCAGCCATGGCAGCTTTTCCTGATTGTGATCTTTCTTCGTATCCTTCCATGTCATTCTGAATATCCAATCTATCTGGTCCAGATACTTGCTCCAGTTCCCAAGCGGCTGTTTTAAACTGAACGTCATTTTGGGCTACTATAAAGGCTTGTTTCTGTGCCTCTAGCCACTCACCAGGGATCTTAAAATACAGCGGGCTTTCCAAAATCATAGACCAGACACCGGTTCTATATTCTTTTGCTTCTTTATCCACTTGTTCCGTCAAATTAAGAACAGATTTTTCAGACAGTCCTGTCCTGTCACATATTTCTCTCACATCAATATCTGGTGATTTTATGTCCGTAAAACCAAATAGGTAATCAGCACTGCATTCAAAAAATTTACAATAAGCCAAAACAAATTCCCCTTGTAGACAACCAGCTCCATCTGAATGGATATGCACTCTGATTTTCTTTTCAATACTTCCTATCGCATTATCTCTTCGCTTGTATATATCTTTACCTTGACTTTTGACAGTAACCAGCCCAACATCATAAAGTTTAGTCGCAAGCATTTTAGGACTATCACATTCTTTTTCTGTCATCAAAGAAATAATCCTTTTTCCAAATTCTGATATACACTCATCGTTTTTCAATGCCATGTCTACCCTCCAAAAAGAAAAATTTATCTTTTTTATTGTAGAATATCACAAAATAAGATAAAATAAAATACATATTTTTCTTTATTATCTGGTATTTATGCTATATACTATCCTTAAAGCAAATACAAACAACAAATTACATATAAAGGAGCTACATGTTATGGAAGTATTAAAAGAAATCTTCACCAATATTGATTTTCACCTCAACACACAAATGCGTACATTGGATATCCGTTATGGCAAAAACCAAATCCGCCTTAGTCTCACCCAAGATAATACGGTTCATCTTTCTACAAATCTCATATTAGCGTCACCTACAGAGTACAAAACTGTAAAATGAATGCAAAATGGAATCTCTTCTTTGGAAGAGGTTCTTTTTTTGCTAAAAGGACAAAATCCCTCTCTCATCATACACGCTCCCCGTACTCCCGCCATTCCTTACTGCCCGGTCCAGCGCCATAACCGCCGCCACCGCGCCGTCAATCTTCTCCGTAGACTTCTCCTTGTCTGGCTTGATATTCCCCGCCGGGTCCGTCCGCACAAAAATATTATCCATCATCCACCGCAGCACCGGATGCCCGCCATGGGCAACATTCCTCTCCAGGACCAGCTCCATCAGCCTCTTCGTAGGCGGCGACATATCCTTGAACCCCTGCCCGAACGGGACCACCGTAAACCCAAGCCCCTCCAGGTTCTGGACCATCTGCACCGCTCCCCACCGGTCAAAAGCAATCTCCTTTATGTGAAACCTCTTCCCCAGTTCCTCAATAAACCGCTCAATAAACCCATAATGGATCACATCCCCCTCCGTAGTCTCCAGAAACCCCTGCCTCTCCCACACATCATAAGGCACATGGTCACGCCGCACCCTCCGCACCATGTTCTCCTCCGGTATCCAGAAAAATGGCAGGAACACATACCGCTCCGAATCGTCCCTGGGCGGGAACACCAGCACAAAAGCCGTGATATCAATAGAGCTGGACAGATCCAGCCCGCCATAACACTCACGCCCCAGAAGCTCCTCCTCATCCACCGGAAAAGCACAGGCATCCCACTTCTCCATCTGCATCCACCGTGTAGACTGCTTCACCCACTGGTTCAGCCGAAGCTGCCGGAAAATATTCTCCTCCGCCGGATTGTCCCTGGCACTCAAACAAGCATTCCGCACCTTCCCAATATCAATCGTATGCCCCAAAGACGGGTTCGCCCGATACCATACCTCCTCCGAAGTCCAGTCCGCATCATCCGCCGCCCCGTAGATCACCGGATAAAACGTCGGGTCCACCTTCCGCCCGCACAAAATATCCTCCGCCTTCTGATGCTGCTCAAAACAGACCGAATGCCGGTCCGTCCCCGCCGTAGTGATCAGGAAAAACAAAGGCTGTGTCCTGGCATCCCCGGAACCCTTCGTCATCACGTCAAACAGCTCCCGGTTCGGCTGGCTGTGCAGCTCGTCAAAAATAACCGCATGGACATTCAGCCCGTGCTTCGTATAAGCCTCCGCAGACAGCACCTGGTAAAAACTGTTGGTAGGCTTATACACCAGCCGCTTCACCGACATCACCGGCTTGATCCGCCTCTTCAACGCCGGGCACTGCTCCACCATGTCCACCGCCACGTCAAACACAATCGAAGCCTGCTGCCGGTCCGAAGCGCACCCATACACCTCCGCGCCCCACTCATTGTCCCCGCAGGTCATATAAAGCGCCACCCCCGCCGCCAGCTCCGACTTCCCGTTCTTCTTCGGAATCTCCACATAAGCCGTATTATACTGCCGGAACCCGTCCTCCTTCACCGTCCCGAACACGTCCCTGATAATCGTCTCCTGCCACGGCAGCAGGTCAAACGCCTGCCCCCGCCATCTCCCCTTCGTATGTTTCAGACAGCGGATAAACTCCACCGCCCTCTGCGCCTTCGCCTCGTCAAACACTATCCGCCGCCCCCTTTAAAAAGCAGGATCTCCATGGCATCGCTCTCCCTGTCCTCCCCGGCATCCGCCACAATCCGGCTCCGGGAAGAAGGCGTAAGCCCAAACTGCTCACAGAACCGGTTCATGATCTTCAAATAAGTCTGCGCAATGGACACCTGCGGTACCTGCTGGCAGTACCCCGAAGGAGTCTCCATGATAGCCCCATGCTCGGAAATATATCCCTCCGCCTCCTTCCACCTGGCATATGCCTGACAGTACCCCGCAAAAGCCGCCATGTCAATCTCCGTCAGGATACCAAGCAGCTCCATCTGCTTCGCCATCCGCTTCCACTCCTTCTTCGCCTCCCCCGCATTCAGCCCCCGCTTCCCAGGGTTCCCCTCCAGCAGTTTCACCGCCGTAGGTTTCGGCTTCCGCCCTCTCTGCGCCACCGCACTCACCTCCCTCCGTACCGGCTCACGCACCATCTAATCCAAAAAATCAAAATCCCCGCCAGGCTCCGCCCCGGAATCCCCCGGAACTTCCCCCGCCGCATCTTCCATCTCCATATCTCCAAAATCATCCCACGCTGTACCCAGCACAGAATGGTCTAAACCTTCTCTTCCCGTTTCCTGCATGAAACCGCCCGATTCCTTCCGGCCACAGTCAATAAAACTTTCTCCATCCATCTCCCGAACAGAATCACCAAAATCCTCCAATGCCGTACCCGGCAGAAAACCGCCAAAGTCCTCCCATGCAGTCCCCGGCACAGAATCATCTGAACTTCCCCGGACAGCCTCCCGCACGGAATCTCCAAACTCTTCCCAGACCATCTCCATCTGCTCCAGAAGCTCCCGGCTCTCCGGCAAAGCCATGGCAACCGCATAAGCCACCGTCGCCGTGACCGCATTCCCAGCCTGCTTATAAAGCTGTGTCTCCGAATTGACAGCCGCCGCCCGCTCATACAGCCCATCCGGGAACCCCTGCAGGCGGAAACACTCCCGGGGCGTCAGCCTCCGCATCCTCCCGCACCTCGTCACCGTCCCCATCATGCACCCCGTATCCAGCGTCTGCGAACAGCCCTTTCCAACCCGGCCCCGCCTGGATTCACTTTTCGGATATGACAGCACAATCCCGTCTCCCGGATACGCCATATCATATCCCTGCTTCGTAGCATTGCGTACAGGCAGCGCCATCTCTGGCTCCGCACCCCCGCCCGCCTCTTCCGGCAGATAAATCCCGTGCTGGTCCTGCGCCGTCAGCGTGAACATCGGCTCCCCGTCCTCCTTCATCCTCCTGCCGTTCTGCCTCTTCTCCACCCGGTCCGGCGTCAGCACCGCCCTGGCTCCCGCCATGCCGCCGTCCCCGCTCACGGCTTCCCAACCTGCGGTTTCCAACACCCCCGAATTGCCATAATTCGTAAGCCCGGCATTATACTGTGCCACCAAACACCGGGCAACCTCCGTAACCTTCGGGCGGTTCAGCGTCTGGTCCACAAACACCTTGCTCCCCTGCCCCTTATTCACAGTGACAGCCGGCGCAAGCCCCCTGGCATCATAGACACAGCCGTTCATCCCCTTCCCGCCGGGGTTCACATTCCCCACGCAGTAAAGCCCGGTCTTCGCGCCCATGCCCCCGCCATTTGCCCCGATACTCACCGAAATCCCCGACGGGTCATACACCCGGTATCCCTGCATCCCGCCTATAACCTCTTTAAGAGCTCCGCCGTCTTCTCCGGTGACAGGTAATACTTCCCGTCCACCTCTGCTTCTAAGAACTGCGATAAGGAATACCCTCTCCCGGTTCTGCGGGACTCCGAAGTCTTTAGAATTAAGCACCTGCCACCGCACGTCATACCCTGCCTCGTCCATTTCAGAGAGAACGGCGGCAAAATCGAATCCTGCATTGACTGATAACAGGTTCTTAACGTTCTCAACAAGTAGGTATGTGGGCTTATCACCTTCCTCTTTGCCTTTGATGAGGTCAATAATGCTGTAATAGATCCCACTTCGCTTCCCTCTAAGCCCCCTCTGCTTTCCCGCAATGGAGATATCCTGGCAGGGGAATCCAAAGCACCAGATATCTGCATATGGGACATCCCCTGGTCTAAGCTCTGTAACATCATACGCCTTCCACTCCCCCTCCGTATCATACATGGCCTCATAAGAAGCCCTCGCAAACTTATCATACTCACAATATCCAACACACCTATGCCCGGCCCATTCCAGCCCCAGCCGGAACCCGCCGATACCCGAACAGATATCCAGAAACGTAAGCCTCCCCATGGTCAGACCACCTCCCCGCTTTTTCCGCCGGTGCCCATCCCATCAGCACCCATTTCCCCAAATTTCAGGTCATAAAAATAAGCGGCCTCCGGAAACCGCCGCTCAAAATCCTCCAGATATTTAAAACAGGCGCTCTGCCTGCCATTCATCTCCCCAAACTCCCGCAGGCTCTTTTTATAAAAAAGCCCCGGCTGGTTCGCCCACCTCGCAATGGTCACATACATCCCCCTGAACGGACTCTCCCTGTACCGCCCATACCTCATCACATAAGGCAGACACTTATATTTCATCAAAATCTCCACCCGTTTCAGCAGTCCGAAAACATCATCCGCCCAGAAATCCCCGTCCCACGCGTCCGCCCGGTCAAACCCACAGAAACAGTAAAACCGCAGGCGCACGTCCGTATGCTTCCTTACCAGAATGAGCTTCCTTTCAATCAGCCCAGCGTCCCCCACGTCATCAAAGGCAAACGTATAATTCCCGTCATAACGGCTGGAAAACAGCTCCCGGCACTTCCCGTCATCCAGAAGCCGCTCGTCCAGCCCCTGCCGGAACTGAAAAGGCTTCCCCGTCCGCTTTAATGCGTCCAGCATCTCCTTCCAACGGGGATGCCCCAGAAAATTGTCATCCAGCAGGCACACCTTCCTCCGCTCTGGGTCCAGGAACTCCTCCAAAGGGCTGTGCATACACACCCGGTCATAATTCCTGTTCACACAGAACGCACACTTCCGGAAACACCCCCTTGTGAGGAACCCGATAGAATAATCCAGATAAAACTGAAAATCACTCCGCTTCGCCCCGGCATCCAGCCTCCCCTGTACCCACCCGTCGTACAGATGATAGTCCGGCATACAATGTTCCACTTCCTCCGGCAGAGACGGCGCCCTATCATAAAAGAACCCCGTCCCTCCGTAAGACACATTCCCCATCCCAAGGACACCCTCCGGCACTTCCGTATCCGTGAACACCTTCGACACATACACCCGGTCAAACCCGTCCAGCCCCTCATAATCCGTTTTCAGCGCCACATCATCCCCGCGCCCCTTGTGGTATCCCGACAGCTTCATGCAGGCAAGGTTCGGGAACCTGTGCTTCCTCCTTCCAATCAAATCCGCATCAATCACCGCAACCCGTTCCATCCTGCACCTCCCCTTCCGCAGATACCGCCGCCATGCCCACGGAAAAATCCGCCCCGCACTGGCAGCACATCAAACCAAATCCAAATACCCCATAGCAGGCTACAAGGTATTTTTCCCTCGCAGCAGTCTCCAAATAGACATGCCAGCATGTCCGTCTGGCTCTCTACCTGTAAGAATAACACTGCCTACAGCCGTCCCCGGCTCAACCAAAAGACCTGCTGCCCACAGCTTCTCCCACAGCCACATTATCCATATAATCCAAAGCATGAATCACCCATGCTCCCTAATCCGCTCCCGCAGTTCCCGGAAAAATTCCTTCCCCCGGATACGCTTTCCCTCCCGCACCCGCTCTTCCTCAAACCGAAACCTGGTCTCCAGTTCCTCCACAGAAAAATCCTTCCGGAAATTCCGCCATGTCTGCGCTTCCCATTCCAGAAGCCGCTCCCACAGCTCCGGAAACTCCCGGCGCAGCGTCCGCAGTTCCTCCAGCCCCTGCAGGGGGCAGCACCAGCAAGACACCCGGTCAAACAGCCGGTACAGCCCGCCCCAGTCATACCCCCGCTCATAGCAGTAAGCCAGACAGTCCTTCTCCGTCATCCCCCACTCCACCAGGGGATACCGGTATTCCTTCACCCTCTGGGGCTCATCTGCCGCAATGCCGATATACTGCACAATCTCATACCGCTTCCGCAGCCCCGAAAGGTATTTATTGATCACCGCCGTCTTCAACATAGAAGTACACCACCGGTTCTTAGGCCCCGCCCAGCTCATCCCCGGCTTACCCGCATAGGGAGAATCCGGGTCCTTCCGCTCCGGCGTATAGTGTAAAAAATAATACTCAAAATCCTTTTCCGCTTTCAGTCGCACCACCGGGACCGGCAGCTCCTTTTCCAGCCTCCCCACATGCTCATACATCTGGGGAAATTCCAGCCCCGTGTCACAAAACATCACAAAGTCCAAAGGCCAGCCTTCCTCCACCAACCGCAGAACCATAGCCGTGGAATCCTTCCCGCCGGACAGCGAAGCCGCATACAGCTTTTCCTTTCCGCCGTCCTCACGCACCCGGCATGGCGGCACTCTTCTCCGCCATCTCTTTCTCCAGGTTCAGCTTCACAGCCTCCCCATAGCCTTCCATCCCGTTCACCTTACAGTAATTCCTCACAATGTCACGGGACAGTCCCAAGGCAGAGGCCACGGCCTTATAGCCCTTCCCCTGCATCCGAAGCTCCCTGATCCGCTCCGCCTGTTCCTTCGTCATACCTTCACCCCCAAATAAAAAGAGCCAAAAAACCACCCTTTTCTGATAGTTTTTCAGCCCCAAAATGCAGGATTTACAAAGGCTCCCGGAACCGCTCCACCCCCGGAAATCCTTATAAATCCCGCATTTATGTATACCGGGGTAATGTGCCGCCTATCCCCCCTGCCAATTTCTGCGAAAATTCACGTTTGAGGGGGCGGCGGTGTCCAGGGGGACGGCTTCTGGAGATTCACACTGCCCCTCCCCTCCGGCTCCCGGCAGAACCTACAGCTCACGGAAAAAATCTTTGTGAAGATCACCGGCCAAATTTTACTGGAGATCCACACGGTTCCCCGGTAAAATAATAGTCAGCACCACACCAAATCCAAAGGAGGCACATGTCTATGAAATCAAAGCTGATCAAAGTAATCACTTCCTCACGTCTTACCTATCCCAAAAACCCTTTTGACGACACCAAATACATCCGAACACCGAAAATCCAGATAGAAGGAAACTGGCTGGAATCCCTCGGCTTCCACATCGGGGACCGCCTGCAGGTGGACTATGAAGAAGGCTCCATACACATCCATCCCGCGCCGCCGGAATCGGAATGTCCCGCTTAACCTGCATTCAAAAACACTGCAAAAAGCCTTGGAATCTCCCAGGGCCTTTTTGCTGTCAGTATCTGTATTCCTGATACCTGTCCTCAGTCATAGTCTTACTGTCATGGCAGCTCTTACAAAGTGCCTGCCAGTTCGATTCATCCCAGAACAGCTTCTCATCCCCTCTATGCGGCACGATATGGTCAACCACCTCCGCCTTCACAAACTTCCCTTTCTCCTTACACTTCTCACACAGCGGATGCCGTTTCAAAAAATTTTTTCTCGCCTTCCGCCACCTGCCGTCATACCCACGCTCGGAAGCGTCCACACGGTCAGCCCTGTGCAGTGCCGCATGTTCCTCACAGAAATCCCCGTCCGCCAGCTCTGGGCATCCCGGATGCTTGCACGGCTTCTTCGGTCTTCTCGGCATGACTACCACCGCCTCACTCCGCCGTAATACTTATCCGCTATGGCATCCTGCTGATGCTCCGGCAGGCTCCTTAACCGTTCCTTCGCCTTCTCCAAAGACCGTTCCTGTTCCTCCTTCGTCTTATGGAACCCGCAGGACTTTCCCTGGCACATCCCGCTGCCCAATATGCTGCACTTCCCTCTATCATTCATAGCAAATGTAAGCTGGCAGCAAGAATGTCAAATTTCCTCACTAAGAATGTCAAAACTCTTTGTACGTTACAAATTCATTTAAAATTATCCATTTTCCTTTTTAAAAGTCCTGTAAAACTCCATTTAAAGAATTTTTAAATCTATGTTGAACATTTTTTAAAGTCCAACACAGATTTTCTATTCTGTCTCCCTCGTTACCCCTGTTTCCAGTGCTGCTATTCGGGCCGCCAACTGCTCATATAACTGGTTTGTATATATCTTTGCCTCCAATAAGGCCTTTTTACCAGATATTGCCTGAAGTAAAAGTGTTTCCTCACTGCTGCCATCTGTGCTGGATCTTAACACCAGCCCCCGGTTTCCAAAAGCAAAAATCTGGCCGAATGCCTTTGTAATAAAGGTCATTGTATTTTCCGGGGCGATTTCGATTAAATCTTCCAATGACTTGTCTGCAACGTTTTCCGATTTCCTAAGAATCAGCATCTCATGGTTATTAATAAAAATTCTACACTTGTTAAAATACACCCCATCCACGAAACCATAATTAATATCAGTACTCATCAGTATCTCCTCACCAGAAGGACGCACCTTGACAAATCTGTAAGTAAGGGAATCACTCACGGCTGTATAATATAATTCATCTTTGCATTCAAAGACAGGTAATTTAGACGTTATGCCAGACACCTCATTCTTTTTTGCTATCATCAGGGTGTTGCCATCAATCATATAGGTATATCCAGTAGAGCCTGAGGCATTTGTGACCAAAACCCCCTGTGAGTTCTTGCCCACAAATATCTCCCCTATATAGCGGTTTTCTATCACAGCATGTTTTTGCAATAAACCACCCATGTCACCAACAAGCATATCAAGAGAGGTCGAATTCGTTGAACTTGCATTAAATCTGGACCTATTCATAGCAAACACAACCAACTTACCATTTACCGGATAAACCGCATAATATTTGGAGTAATAGTTATAACTATTTTCCAGGTTAATGCCATTAGTATCTGCACCAATGTATTCAAAAGATGTAAAATCGACCGTCATTGAAATGAACCCGAGTTCATATTCACCGCTTGTCCCATCCGTCCTTTCCACAGTATCTTTATAACTCCCAACAAGGAGAAACTGGTTCCCATCCCAGTCAATATCTTCCAGCTTACAGTTCGCATATTTCAGGTTTGAGGTCTGCCACGCCTCCCCATCATTGGTATATGCCACTTTTCCATCTGCCGTAATGGCTACCAGGCAGCTGTTCTCATATATGGCCTTTACAAAATTTCCATTAAGGCCTGACTGCATCCTGATCCAATTGAAATCTTCAATTTCGGTGACCACCACTCCTTCTGCAAGCGTTGTAATATTAGTTTTTCCCAACATCGTTAATGCCTCCTCACGAGAATATTTGCCGTTAGTGTCTCCTGAATGTCAATTGAACTTGTCAGCTCCATATATCCCTGGTATGACACAGGCAGGATCAACGCCTTTGCCGCTATTTCATACGAGAACTCATCAAAATACACATCACATAATGACGCTTCTGTGAACGCCTCATTCTCAACCCGGCATATCTTATTAATAAATTTGATCGGCACATTCCTTATTACAATTTCACGGCCCATAATGTCCTCTGCCAGATTAGTGTAGTTGTTTATCTTTTCTTCTATCAGATTCAAACGATCCATAATATCTACTACATCGAAAGCCCCCAGGGTCTCCAGAATCTCATTCTGTTCCGCCATCAAAGTAGTGAACTGCTTCGCTGTAGTCTCATACTGCGCCATCATACTTGCAATCCGCTGATACTGCGCTATAATAGCAAGGAACACGTCATCCGTCGGCTCCGTCGAAACATTCCCTCCTGATATAGCCCCTTCCCTGATGTCAACTGTCTCTACTGTTGAGGTGACTACTGCAGTACCCTTTATGCCGAATACCCCCACATACATCCTGCCCGCCCGCGCCATTGCTGCAGCCGGGATCATGCACATATCATTGCTATCCAGTACGGCATACTGGACATTGCCTTTGTCCTGGTAGAATACGGCCGTTTTTATGTACCCAGCCCATGCTTCATCAAAATCAAACTTGCAGGAATCATAGTTCATATCCCCGGAAGAGATCACCTCCCGGTTCTGGATTGTCAGCAGCTGCTTCTCTAAAATAATTTCTATCTGTGCCATGAAAACCTCCTGTATCTATTTAATAACCTCTCACATGATCTGCAATCTGCAAACTTTGCTGCCCTGTTTGATTATCGCACACCGAGTAAAAACCCGCTCCGGAATGAAATTGCATTGGTCTGCCCTATATTAACTGTCACCGAATATTCTGCCCCCTTATCAAGCAGCGAAATGTCACTATTATATCCCCAAAGAACTTTTGCCAAAGCGTCAGCACACAGCGGCATCAATCCGAATCCGCCGGCGTCTGCTGTAGCGTCGATCACAGAATAGTTGCTCACTTGTGTAATAATAATCACGACCAGAAAACATACACCATATTTGCAGGGCAATGTAACACTTATATTATAGTTACTGCTGGCCCGATTACCCTTTTCGCTGAAGCTCCCCAACACATCTATGTTCTTAGAACTATACTCAGACATTATCTGGCCAATTACCTGCCTGAGCTCTTCTTCCCCAAATGTCACCTTTCCTAAATCTATCTCGGCCATAATCATCCTCCTACCGTATAAATCAAATGTCCTGCTTCATTGATGTGAAATTTGTCCGCCTGTGCGTCCTCCTCAGTTATTATCCACAGATGTCCGTCCTCCCGGATTTCAAAAGCATACTGGCCTGAAGAGCCTCCTCCTGAGCTGCCGCCCGTCCCAGGTTCCCCTGGCTCGCCACGGCTTGGAAGCCCTGTGTCCTTCCCGTCGATAAACCAATTCCCATTATCTCCAATGACCGGCGTCTCACCCTGCAGGGTCTTCAACCACTCTGCCTCGCTTCCCGAAAAACCATTCCTCACAGCTATTTCATAGGCTGACTCCCCATTATTCCCGGGATACCCAGGATCCCCTGGTTTACCCTGCGGCCCTGCCAGGTTAGGAGACTCTATCTTCCCCTCCGCCGATGTAATCCGGATCCTGTATACTCCTTCCGCCTCTTCCGCGACCTCCACTGCAGGCGAAACTGCCGTTTCCTTAATCACCTCAGCTACTTTTTCCTCAGTGATAAAATTTGTATCATTCTTTAACTGGCTGACAGCGGAAGGTATTGCCGCCCCCACTGTCTGGGCCATGTTTGTGACCTGCATCTTGCTGGCATCCGTAAAGGTTGCCCTGACAGCTCCCAGGGTATATTGTGTATGCTCCGGGGCATCCATATGGATCTCCGCCTTGCTCAAAAGGTAATACTCAGCAATCCCATGGAGGGGTGACACCACCTGTACATAGGTACAAACCTTTAATGCCTCCATCTGTGCATCTGTCAGGTTCAGGTCTACCGCCCGCACATCTATCGTCTTTTTTAAGGTGACCCCTGCCTTCAGCCTTTCCCTGGCCTTCCGCAACAGGTTCTCGGGCAGGGTGACATCCTCCCAGATACTGTCTTCGGGCGCCGCAAAAATAATCCCGTACTCTGCAGCCTTCACCTTATCGACAATGTAATCCTTCCCGTCATTCACGCTGGTGATGTCAATCCTTTTCGTACTGTTTTCACCTTCTGGCGCCCCCTGGGGACGGATCGCCGTGAATGTCTCCGTCGCTGAGGTGTTTACCAACAAATCAATGATGTTTTTCCCAAAGGTAATAGGCTGGCCGGATACTTCCTCAAAATCCTCCAGCCAGTCTATATAGTCGCCATCCACCTCATAGCGAACCTGCAGATGGCCGCCCAAGGTGCTCTGGAAACATTTCTCCTTCAGGGCCGCCCATGTCCTGGTATCATAAATACTGCTTCTGACAATGTAGTCGTTATTATCCTTAACCGTTACATTGCCCACCAAAAACCCCTGCCTGGCGCCGACCATGCTGTTATGGTTCTCAATCATGTCCCGGAACAGCTTTGCCGGCGGCCCGGAAAAATCAAATGCCGGAAAAATGGAGTCGTTTAAAAATGCCAGCTTCCCCTCGCACTGAACCTTTTTTACATTATAAATATCCAGGTCATCCGAGATAATCCGGCCCTTCCACAGCACCGCATCGCCAGACTTCACCGTGATCAGGGTCGCCAGCTTCTTCAGGCTCCAGAAGGAGGGATGGTCTGAGGTCATGCTGAAGCTCAGGGTCCCTGCACTGTTGTCTTCCAGGGTCAGGACAATGTCATATAAACACAGCTGTGCGGCTGCCGGATTATAAATCAACGTATTCCCTGCATAAATGCTGTACATTATAACGCTCCTTCCTGGTACCGGAACAGGATCGTTCCGTTACCCTCCACCCGGAACCGGTTATATCCCTGCTTTAAAACGATTCCGGCGATCTCATACTCCCCGGCCGCCAGGTCATAAACCCGGCCCTCGAAGGTGATCCGCATCCGCTCTGCCAGCGTGATCCTGGGGATGGCCTGCATCTTTTCGTTTAGCAGTACGATATTGCTTGCACCGTTTATGTCTTCTTTATGTCTTGTGATATGGGCCTTATACTTGTAGGGCTCACACCTGGCTGCTATCTCAATGCTGGCCAGGTTCCCGTTTACCACCGGATCGGCAGCATCCAAACGGCCCAGGTAGTAAAATGCCTCGTCCCGGTCCAGGATGATCTTCTTCCGCTGGCCATGCAGCGTATTGACCAACTCGCCGATCCGGCTGCCGTCCGTCGTCGTAAACTTAAAGCTGATCTTCCTAGACTGGTACTTGACCCCTCCCAGGCTTTCCGTAATGTCCAGCACCCCGTCCATGCCGGGTACCTCTATCTCTTTGACCTTGGCGGCAGGCGTCCCTACCCGTGCATAATTCATGACCAGGTCCGGCGTCCCGCCCAAGTGCATGTCATCAAACCATACTCCATACATTATTTAATTCTCCCGTCCTGTCTGGATATTTCACCCAGCTTTGTGTTCATTGCTGCCGCCAGGGCCCCCACCGTTGCCCCGGTATCCAGCACCAGCTGTTTCTCCGCACACTGTGGCAGGTACCGGTTTAAGGTGTTTAAAACAGCAGTTAAAGCACTTATCAATGCCTGGTCCCTCTCCGCCACTGCCTGCCGGATGTAATCCTGCAGTACAGCAATCGGCGCGATGGCTTCAGCTCCCGCCTCGCCTCCTGCCATCATGTTCCCGGTAAACGGATTGATGCCAAACGCTGTCGGCCGGGTCATAATGCCACCCTGTGCATACCACTCCACGCCAAGCTTCGGGATCGAAGGCGGGTTCAGGGAAAAACCTCCGGTGATCTTAAAGTGTGGCAGTTTGATTTTTGGCAGCTTCCATTCAAATTTAAAGAAGCCCTTGACCGCGTCTACAATCCCCTTAACCTTTTCCTGGCATTTGGAGAATGTCCCTGTGATCTTTTCCGCCACGGATCCGAACTTTTCATGTATTGAGGAGCCCATCTCCTTGAATTTGTCCCCCGCCACACCTGCCAGGTTTTTGATGGCCTCACCGCCTTTGTCCCGGATAGCCTGGAAACCCTGTACACCTTTTTCCGCAACCTGCGCCAGGCTGGATACAGAGGCGTCCCGCAGCTCCTTAAACTTCTGTACGGACTTATCCTTAAATTCAGAGATTTTGCTTATGGCCTTTTCCTTCAGCTCCGTGACTTCTGAGACAAT
This sequence comes from uncultured Acetatifactor sp., assembly GCA_910577035.1. Taxonomy (GTDB): domain Bacteria; phylum Bacillota; class Clostridia; order Lachnospirales; family Lachnospiraceae; genus Acetatifactor. The sequence goes on along the minus strand of CAJTKW010000035.1, from coordinate 29,237 downwards.
TTTAGTTTTGGCATCCGTAAAGCGCTGGCCCCAGCGCTCCTTCAGGTCGGAAATCTTCTGGCTGGCCTGTTCTTTTAAGTCCGCAAAGCCCGTGACCACCTTTTCCCGCATCTCAGCCGCTTTGGATATGGTTTTCTCCCGCATCTCCTCAAAGCGGGATACAGCATTTTCCTTCAGCTCCTGGAACCGGGAGACCGCGCCCTCCTTCAGCTCCTCGATCCGGTTAGAGGCGTTCTCTTTCAGCTCCTGGAACCGGGAGACCGCGTTTTCCTTCAGCTCCGCCACCCGGCTGGAAGCCTTTTCTTTCAGCTCCTGGAATCGGGAGACCGCGCCCTCCTTCAGTTCCTCGATCCGGTTAGAAGCATTCTCCTTCAATTCCCGGAACTTAGCCAGGGCACCGTCTTTCAATTCCGTAATCCGGCTGCCGGCCTTTTCCTTCAGCTCCTGGAATTTGGAGACCACGCCCTCCTTCAGCTCCGTAATCCGGTTAGAAGCATTTTCCTTCAGCTCCTGGAACTTGGAGACCACGCCTTCCTTCAGCTCCGTAATCCGATTGCCGGCCTTTTCCTTCAGTTCCTGGAACTTGGAGGCCACTCCCTCCTTCAGCTCCTCAATCCGGCTGCCGGCCTTTTCCTTCAGCTCCTGAAACTTGTTTACAACTATGTCTTTGGCGGCCTCTGCAGCGGTGTGCATCTTTTCCTTAATGTTCTGCCAATGCCCGACAATGCTGTCTTTTAAGTTACTGCTCCACTGCTTGATTCCGGACCATGCCCGGGAAACCCCCTCCCCCAGCGTTTGTACGGCTGCCTGTACACCGGCCTTGATTCCCTGCCAGCTGGCGATAATGCCGTCCTTTAAAGCGTTGGCTCCCTGCTTGATTCCAGACCAGACGCGGGAAACCCCTTCTCCCAGATTTTCTGCTACATGGTTTATCCCCTCTTTTATGCCCTGCCACTTTTCAATGACCTTGTCCTTCAGGTCGCTGGTCCACTGCTTGATCTCCTCCCATTTCTGTGAAATCTTTTCCCCCAGTTCATGGGCTTTTTCTTTGATCTTGTCCCAGTTTTTATAAATCGCCACCCCGGCAGCGACCACTACACCGATTGCCCCGCCTACTGCCAGTACCACAGGATTTAAGCCCGTAAAGACCCCTATCAGCAGCTTAGCGCCGCTGGCCAGTTTGGAACCCACGGAAACAACGGTCTTGACCCCGCCTGCCAGCTTTGATCCTACGGATATGACGGTCCCCACCCCGCCTACCAGTTTGGAGCCTGCAGATATAATGCTGCCGATCACGGAGATCCCCTTGCCAAAGATGGTGAGTACCGGCCCTATGGCCACCAGCAGCAGCCCCATTTTAATAATCGTGTCCTGGGTGGCAGGAGACAGGTTCTGGAACCACTGGGTAAACTCTTTGATCTTCTGGGCTGCCTTCTCGATATACGGCGCCAGCTTTTCTCCCGCAGTAATTGCCACACCCTCCAGGGCTGACTTCAGGCTTCGGAGGGACCCGCCCAGGCCGGACTCCATGTTTGCAGCCATATCAGATGCCGTACCGTTACAGCTTCTCAGCTTGCCTTCCAGCTCTTCATAGGCTGCCGAACCCTGGTTTAACACGGACAGCAGGCCCTTCTGGGCGTCCTGGCCGGCGACTGTGCTTGCCAGCGCCGCCTTTTGCTCTGTATCCATGTCTGCCGTGGCATCACATAAATCCTTTAATACATCACTGAGGTCCCGTGCCGTGCCATCGGAATTGTAAAACTGTATCCCCAATGCCTCAATGGCATCCCTGGCCCCGCTGGTATTGGTCCCAAGCCTTGTAATAATGCTGGAAAGGGCGGTGCCGGCCATGGATCCCTTGACCCCGGCATTGGCCATCATGCCAAGCGCTGCCGATATGTCCTCCAGCTGGTACCCATAGGATCCAGCCAGGGGTGCCACATATTTAAAGGCTTCACCCAGCATCCCCACCGTGGTGTTGGTTTTTGCCTGGGTCGTGGCCAGCACATCTGCGTACCGGGCAGCCTCCCCGGCACCATCCCCCAGGGCCGTCATGGCATCCGTAAGGATGTCCGTCACCGTCGCCAGGTCTTCCCCGGAGGCACTTGCCAGGGACAGCATGCCGCCCACAGAAGCCAGGATTTCCTTGGTGTCAAACCCGGCAAGGGCCATATAGCCCATGGCATCTGCCACGTCTTTTGCTGTCCATGCAGTAGTGGCGCCGTATTCCTTGGCGGCAGCACTCAGCTGCTCATACTCGTCCTTGGTGGCCCCCGACAAAGACTGCACCTTTAACATGGCGTCCTCAAAGGTCGCTGCCGTCTTGACAGATACCCCGCCCAGGGCCGTCAGGGGCATGCTTACTGCCTTCGTCAGGCCGCTGCCGACCTGCACAACCTTTTCCCCCGCCTTGTGAAAGCCGTTTGCCAGGGACTCCGCCTTGGACATGGCTGCATCGACTTTATTATTAAATTCCTCCGACTCTAAGACAATCCTTCCAACTAATGTAAACAGATCCATTCAACTACCTCTAAAACGGCTTAAACCCAGCTAATATCCCTTCCGCATGGGCTACAGCCTCTTCCGGCGTGCATTCCGTTTTCTGTTCCTGATCCCGTTCTTTCCGATTAGTTGTGATCCCGGCCTTCCATTCCTCGAAGGGCTTCTCCTGTACCAAGGCAAAAGCCAGGTACGTTTCCCACAGCCTGTCCTCATCATTCTGCTGCAGAAGGTTGTCAATAAATTCCGGCAGCATCCCGTTTCGGATCATGTCTTCCAAAACGGGAAAAGGATTTGCGTATCTCTTCGATAGCAAATCCCAAAACCTGACAATCCCTATTCCGCAAACTTTATGGCAGCCCTGATAAAATTTACCACGTTGTTCTCCCTTACAATGTCTGTAACCATCTGGATAAAGACTTCCAGATCCAGCTCTGCAATTTCCTCCGCAGACATGCCCGACAGGCTCCCTAACAGCCCATATATATCCTTTTCACACCTGTCCAGGGATAACAGCACCTTGTTGGCAATCCGGACAGCCACCGCTGTCCCCATAATGAACTCACTGTTGTCCTTGTCTTCGGAATCCGCCTGGGCCGCGTCCATCTGGATGATCTTTTCTCCCAGGGTGGGTGCCTCCCCAGCCCTGCTGACCTTCTTTTTCCGCTCCTTCAGCTTGATCATCAATTCTGTGAAATCATCGTCCCCATAACAGGCTATCAGCTGGTCAATGCCGATCTTGCCGATGATCTTTGCCATGGGCGTTATATCCTTTGCCGCCAGCCTCCGCAGCCTGTAAGGCCTTGCCGGCGCCTCCTGCACTGCAGCTTCCTGCTGCCCATTTACAGGTTCCTGCTGTACCGCCTTCACATCCATCAGTCATTCCCTCCAGTTCCATCCTGCTGTGCCAGGAAGGATACAATCTTGTCATCCTTTGTTGTCCCGCTTAAGGTATAGCCCCTTGCCGCAGCCAGGGCTTCAATGTTTGCCACCGTCATGCCGCCAAGCATGTCCGCCGTATAGCTGACCACCGTCTCCGGCGCCTGGGGATAATAAATAAAGACCGGCAGCCTGTCATGGTCGTCCTCAAACCCGGCGAAGCACTCAAACTTGCATTTCAGCACAGACTTGTCCTTGTTCTTGGTATCCGCTTCAAACCCGGAGGTGCAAAGCATGTTTTCCATGATAATAATGATCTCACGGCCATCTGACAGCGTCCCGATGGCGGCGATGTTGTCAATGTAATCCGAGTCCTCCAGCAGGGACTTTGTCTGATACAGGTCATACCCCTTGACCGGCGACTCCACCTTGCCGGCCGCCATGGTCATCTGCAGGATCTGCGGTGTCATTTCGATCAGGTTCGCCTCGATATAGGCGCTTTCCCCCTGCTTGAGCGTCATGCCCCTGACCTTGACCACTGCCCCGTCCACTTCTATGTCCTGGTAATCCGGGACAATGGATACCTTGGCCCCGCCGGAGGTCGCCCCCAGCAGGTCCCCGCTCCACTTGCCCTCCTCATATTTCAGGTTTGCATACAGCACCGCCGCATTGATCAGCAGGTTTTTCGGCGTGGAGGATGTAATCCCCGATTTTTTAAATTTTTCAATTAATCCCATTCCCTTTTTCCTTTCCAACGCTTTACCGCAAGCGTTATCTGCAGCTTTACCAGTTCTGCATCCGTATCGTCAGGCAGCTCCCCCGTCATGGACTGGCAGGAAATTAGCATCCCGCCATCCTTACAGCTAAGCAGCCTCCCTGTCCCTGCCGGGAAACATCCGCCAATCCGCTCTGCCGCATCATACAGGGATATTTCCTCCTCACCGCGGTAGAAGCCGGTGAGCAGGAACGTGTACTCCTCTTCCCCGGACTCGTCGGGGCTGCCGTTCCCGTACAGCTCCCCCACAAAATAGGGGTAGGCTGCCTTCCCCTTCCAGCGCAGGAACCTGTAGTTTACGATTTTCTTTAGCTCTTTCCCAACAGCCTTGATGACCTCTTTCATTGCATCCCCTTAAACCTTTCCCTAGCGGAAGCTATGACCACATTTTTCAGGGCCATGTAGGCCTTATACAGCGGGCGCTGCGGCTTTTTCCCCCGGGTAAAATGCCCGACGCCTTTCTCGTCCCGATAGAACCAGCCGCCCTTCCTGCCGTTTCCGTCCAGGGCGTACTCGCCGGTGCCAAACTCTTCATAAACCGCATTTTCCGCATCGGACGCCACACAGCCCTCCAGCTTTGCCTCATCCACCACATACCGCCAGGACTGCCTTGTCCGGCCCGTCCTCACCCGCTGGTTATTCCTCACGGCTGCCGCTAATTCTCCGCAGGCCTCATGCAGCCAGGCAACCGCTTCCCGGCGGAAGGCGGCCTTTGCCTCATCGCTGTTGTCTTCCATCCTGGTTTCAATGCCCATCCTGGCCCCCCACATATTTCAGGTAAATTTCCAGATGCTCATGCAGCAGCATGGGGTCATCATACAGCAGCACCTCATAAATCTCGCCGTCAATCATCATCCGGCTGTTTTCTGTATTCAACTTTTTCCCCTCAGCCTTCAGTTCCCTGTAGTCGCAAAGGAATATGTAATCTGCATCCTCCACCCGCTTCATCATCAGCTGGCTCACATCGGCGCCGGTCAGATCAAGCACGCCGCATAACGGCTCCGGAAAAGCATTTTTCCAGACCGCTTTGTCCATCTGATATTCGTCCGGCTCCACCGACTTCACCTGCACCCAGGCCTTTGTGTTCCCTTCAATATGTGCCATAACACCCTCCTGTCCGTCTCATTTTCCAGGAAGAATGCCACCAGGCATTCTTCCGCGTGAGACATAGAACTTCTTAGCGAAGCGCCCTCTGGCGTAAGCTTTAGAAGTTCTTCTCACGCTATTACCAGCGCATCTGCCTGTAGGGCTCCAGGAATCCGGTCAGGGACGCCGGATAACCGTCAGCGGAGTTTTCCGTATCCATGTCATAATAGGTAACAGAATGCCTGGACAGGGTTTCCGATTTTATTCCTGTCTTTGAACGCATGTTAAATTCCCATTGAAGCAGGTTTAACGCTCCCTCTATGACATCCTCCGGATATACCACCTTGGTCACCATGTTCTCCGCCGCGTCATACAGCTGCTTGTCAAGGCTGATGGTTCCCGCGCCGCTACCCGTTACCGTATACAGCCCCTCATTGACGGATCCATTGACCTCAACGGTATCCCCCTCCTGCAGGTAATACGGCAATCCGCCGACAAGCTGCCCGCCAAAGGAGGCTGCATGGAACCGCAGCTCCCTGCGCTGGAAGTTGTTATTGGTCTCCGATCGGATCAGGTTCTCGACGGCGGCGATCTTGCGCTTTATGACACTTTCAGGTATATCATCCTTGCGGATATAGTCCAGGGCATCCTGTACGCTTACGATCATAGGCCCCTCCCCTCATCCTTCCCGATCGACCCGGTAGCCGGCCTTATTTGCAAACCAGGACGCGGCATATGCGTCCCTGGTATATCCAACGCCCGCCACAAACATCACCCCGCCGATTACCTCAGATACACTATTCCTGCAGGTAATCTTAAACAGCTTCTTTTTCTCTACCGTTCCCTGGCATTCATCATCCCGGGATTTTTCCACTCGGATTTCTTCCGGGCCTGCTGCCGGTTCCTCTTTCGATGAGCCTTGCATTCCCTCTTCTGACTGGCTTTCTTCCAGCAAAACCTCATCTGAAAAAATATCCCGGCTTCCTGCTTCCAACACTTCGCCGGAAACAACATCCTGTCCCTGCGGTTCAGATCCCGGCACTGCAGCAGCTTCCGCCACCGGCATTTCTGTTCCCCCGGATTCTTCTGCTATTTCCTCCTCCGGCGCTTCCTTTCCCTGTGGATCCGCTGCTGCAAGAAACGCCGCAGGATCCTCCACAGCTGCAGGAGCCGCTTCCGGATTCTTCCCTGCAGCAGCTGCCGTCTCCGTCAGGGCGGGGACCACTTCCGGATCCCCGCCCTTTGCACTCTTCTTTCCCGCCATACTGTCCTCCTTTTCGTCTTCCTGGTACCCGCCCTGCCTACTTAATCTTAATATTGCGCAGCACCGCGGCCCCCCTGGTATTCTTTAAGGCCACCGCCCCCAGCAGCTCCACCTCTCCCTTCTTGACCGCCCCCGGGGTCTTTAAGTTGGGCAGGTACTGGGATACAAAGCCTTTGCCCTTTACCGTGACGCCGTGGAAGTTATCCAGGCTGATCACCGGGGCATAAATATCCGTCAGGCCCGTGACCTCCGCCTCCCCGATGGTCCGCTTCTGGATGGGCACCACAGGGCTTTCCTCGTAAGTTCCGTTCTCCTTTAACACCGGGTAATAACCCATATCCATGAAGGGAATATCATCATAGCACTGGGTTTTCCTCCCGAAGGCATCCTCCCCATGGGTCAGGTACCCGGCACGCCTTGCCGCTGCCTTCAGCTTCGTGATCATGGCCGTGTTGGCCATGATGCAGCTGGCCCTGCCGTTTAAGCTGGCCAGGAACTCATCCAAAAGGTCCAGCAGCTGCTTATAGTTGGCATCCAGTGCGGCGGAGGTAGAGATGTCTATGTAGCCGCCCGCATTGATCTCCGTGCTGGTCCCCCGAAGCGCCTTGTCCAGGCCGTCAAAGGTGGTCTTGTCCGCGGCCGAATCCCCGTCAATGACGGTCTTCTGGAAGGCGTTGCAGGTTGCCTTGATCTTGGCTTCCGTCTGCTGTGCGATTTCCGACGCATTCCCGGAGGCACTCTCGATCACACGGTCCACCTCATAGGCCCCGCCGAAAATCTTGATTTCCACGCTGTGCCTCTCCCTGGTGGTCTCCTGGGCGGTATATTCCTTGTTTAATTCCCTGGTGCCGGCCATGGACGGGGTTTTCACCCGCTGGTACCCATAAGTAAGGGTAGACCCGCCGCCGTTCGGCGATACCGCATCATCCCAGACCAGCTGGTCCAGCAGCAGGGAGTTGCGGCGGAAAGAATCTATTACCTGCTGGTCAACGTAGTCTGCCCTGCCTTCCCGAAATTGTGCCAATGTAATTGCCATTTTAAAACTCCTCCTTTTCTTTTTTCCCAGGGCTTACGCTTCCTCTTCGCTTAACTTCTGGGCGATTGCTTCTTCCAGTGTCTGCGGGGTATCATCTGCCGCCGCCTGTTCCTCCAGCTTTTTAAGGCCTGTCCTGATAAGCCCCTGGGCATTGTCCTTCCCGGTGCCAAACTGGGCGGAAAAATCTTTCTTTAACCCTTCCACCAGCACATCCATGCCGGATACGCTGCCATCGTCCTCTAATTTGACATTCTTCATCCTGCCGGAACGCTCCGCCTGGTAGACCATGTAGTCCACATCCGCGGCGCCCTCCTTTGTCAGGGCCTTCACCAGCTGGAGGTTTAACTGGGCTTTTTTCACAGTCTCCTGCAGCTGCCTGATCTCGGCTGCCGTTTCCTCCTTCCCGGCTCCTTTTGCCGCCGTTTCTTTCTGCAGCTGTGCGTTTTCCTGTTCCAGCTTTGCCTTTGCTTCCTGAAGCTGCCGGATCGTATCCTCCGGCTTCTCTACAGAGGATACATACAGCTTTCCGGCTGCCATGGCGTCAAGGATCGCCTTGATCTGCTCAGCCGTATACCCCTGTTCTTTCAGGATTTTTTCCAACTCCATACCCTTGTCCTCCTTATTTTTTGTACTAAAAAAAGACCCGAGGGTCTTTTTTCGTTCCTTTATAAAATCCTGCATTGCAGGAAGTTACCTTGGTTTTTTCCTGAAAACATCAATGATCGCACCATCTACCACTCCGGGATCAGCTTTCGGGGGATTGAGCTCCTGCAAATGTTCCCTCACACCCGGATCCGTAATTTTCAATCCTTCAAACTCATGCCGTTTCTTGTCATACTCATCATAAGTCTTTACCTTTAAGAATCTTTCTGATACTTCACTCATTTCAGATGTCTCCTTATAAACTCATACATTTCCGAATCCTGTCGTTTAAGTCCTTCCTGATCCGTGAAATAAAGGGATATAGGTACAGACATAAATTCCAGCATGTCATCTACCTTTAATTCCCCACTAGCATCAAAAGCCTCCAGATCACTGTCAACATAAATTCTTCCCTGGTACTCATCTATAAAACGCTCATTATGCACCAACCATATTTTTTGGGGTGTGACCCCATCAGCAAGGTAATAGTCCCTTGAATATATATCCTTTAAATCTATATTTTGTATATACTGTTGCTTTAAATCTCTTATCTCTTCCTTTGTAAAAAGGTCATGCTCCAGCTGATGCCCCATCTCATGAAATATTGTTTCCATGTCTGCATCCTTGGACAGCCAGATCGTCCTTCCATCCATATAACAGGCATTTTGTTCCCCAATGATATATTTTACATCCAGCATCTTTAACTGTGCCTGGGGCGGAAGTTTACTGATCGCCTGCAGGATGCCCTTAAAAGTAGTTACTGTATCCTCTGCAGAACAATTCTCTGCATTTTCAACCAAAAAGTCTGCTACCTTATTATAAGCGGTTTTCCACTGCCTGTAAATATCCGAATGGATACTCACCACTTCCCCTGCCGCCCTGCTGTACCGGTATTCCTCACTGTTTAAGTTCCAGCGGGCCCGCTGGTTCATACAGCACCGGCAGTTTACGTCCTCCTTTGCGATCCCGAAGCCGCCCGGGTACATTGCCCTGGCACCGGAGGATGGGATGACAAACTCTTCCTCCAGCTCCCGGACCTGCCCGTCCAGCTCCACGTGTGTTTCCCTCGTCACATTGTCAAGGGTGGAGACCCACTCCTTGACCACATCCGCGCCCTTTTCTTTGGCGGCAGCCATGCAGTCCATCTCCGCCTCACTGGTGACGCGGTGGCCCTCCGTCCTGGCAATGGTGTACGCCCTGGAACTGCTGGCGCTTGTCTTAAGGGCAATCCGCCGGGCCATCCACTCATAGCCCTTCCCGCTGGAAAAGCCCCTGGTGATCTCCGCCTTCACCACGTCCTTCAGCTCCCTGACATTTTTATAAAGCCGGTTGTCAAACCGGTATTCCTTCGTCTCCTCGTTAATGCAGCGGATGATCTTTTCCTCATCCACCTTAAGGATCAGGTCCACCCCGTCGCCGTGCATCCCGTACAGGCAGCCTAAGTGGGCCTCCCGGTACACACTGTCCAGGTATTCCGTCATATCCTGCACATTGCCGTCCCCCAGCCTGTGCAGGATGGTCTGCAGCTGGGCCTCCAGCATTTTTAAATACTTCGGATGCCGTATGTCTTTGGCCCGGAATCCCGGATCCCCCTCCATCTTCCGGATCCGGTCCTGAATCTCCTTTAAAGCTGCCTGGTAGTTCTCCTTCAGCTTATCCCGGACCATTTCTTCCTTATGAAATAATTCCAGCTGTACTTCCCGCAGTCTCTTCTCCATTCAGGGCCTCCCGGATTAAATCCGCCTCCGTCTGCTCCTCAATCTTTTTTTGGACCATCTCCTCGTCCAGGTTCAGGATGCTGCCAAGCTCTTTGAGCAGGATGTCCTCCCCCAGGATGTCAGCCGCATCCATCAATGCCCCCACCTTTTCCCGGGCGGTTTCCGCGTCTATCTTCCGGATTTCCGCATCCTCCTTTTCATCGGTGGGCACTACCGGCTCGATCCGGATCCTGACCTCCTCTTTTTCATACCGGGTACCGCAGGCTACATTGATTTCCTCCAACACCATCTCCAGCAGGGTGCCCAGGAACTTCTTTAAGCTCCAGATCAGCTTCCCCGCCTTCATGTCCAGCAGGGTGTACCTGCTCTTTAGGATAATGTTGGTGATATTCCCGTCCCCGGTCTGGGAAGAATTAAAGGCCAGGGCAGTCCGGTAGATGTTTTTCTCGTCCTCCTGCATTTTTGCCATCCGGGCATCGTATGGAATATCGATGGTTTTTATATCCAGGTCCCCCTTATCTCCTACCCCCACAACCTTCCGTGCCTTCACGTTGGTCAGCAGCTCGTCATAATTCTGCCCTTGAAAGCCCTTGACTACATAGATCCCTTCCGTGATGTCCTGCAGATTGTTAGACAGCCCGCAGTTCATCAAGTCATAATCATCAATGATCGGCTTGATCTGCTTTAACCTGGAACATTCCTTTCTGTTATACGGCAGCTTTAAAAAAGGGATCCGGCTGCACTCCTTATAATAGAAGCCGTCCTCCCCCTGGTAGAGTACATGGGGGCAGGGGTTGGTCCGGATGTTTTTGTCCAGCTCCACTAAGCAGCCGGACTGGAGGTAATACCAGGTCATGTCCTTATCCCATACCTCTATCCGCACAGCGGTCTTCCCGCCCTTTACCTCCACCGGATAGTAACGGAGGATATAGTCGGTAACCGTATCATCGGCAGCGCCGTCCTTTACCTCCACGATCCCAAGGCTGTCCGCGTGCCGGAAACGGGTATGCCCTCCCACATCCTGGTACCAGTAAATATATCCGGATCCCCTGACTACCGCATCGATCAGGACTTCCTTGAGCTCCCCGGTAAAATCGTCCCCAAAACAGCTTTTTAACTGCTTTTGAAGCTCCTCATCCTCTGTCTCAAACTCCACGCCGCCGGACAGGATATAAGACACCTCCTGCTCCGAAATCTCGTGGAAGAACGGGTGGGGGATCCGGATGTTGCTCTTGGTCAGGTCCTCCACCAGCTTCCCTTCCTTGTTGATGTAATAAATCCGGTAGCCCAGAATATCATGCTCCCCGTCATAATATTTCTGCCCCAGCCTGGCCTGCTTCTTTTTCCGGCTGTATTTATCCGCCGCTATGATGGATGCAATCCTCCCCGGTTCCAGCATCTTCCTTCCTCCCTGTCATGCTCCGGCATTTCCCGGCCTGGCCCCTTTAAGGATCCCGGCGTCAGTTATCCGTAGAGCCAGTCATTTGTCTCAATTCCCATCTTTTCGGCAATACCGGTGGTACAGTCCGGGGCATCATCGTGACCCTTGTTCCCGTTTGCCTGGTAGGATTTCATGGCCAGGTAATACTCCGGCCATTTGTTCTTCCAGCCCCGGGGATAATAAATATGCTCCTGCACCCAGGTGGCATTGCTCTTGATCCGGGCGACCTTGTTCGCCCCCTGGAAAAATTTCTCTATGTGCGTAAAATTGGAATGATACTGCTCCTTTAGGATCCGCTCCACCGCCCTGGCAAAGCCCCGGCCGCCGTTGTTGCTCTCAATATCTGCCCAGGATACGTGCAGCCTATAATATTCCGCTGCCACCTCATCCTCGGTGACGCTCATGTCCTGGTCCGTGTAGATAATTCCCAGCACATAGGCCTCCAGATTGTAGACGCCATAGACAATGTTACAGAGGAAGTCATTTCCCTCATCTGCAGTATCGCAGTAGCTCTTGACCTCCTCTAACAGGCTGTTCCCCTCATCATCCACAGGCAGGCTGTCATACTCCTTGAAATCCTTATACAGGGCATTTACCAGGTCCACGGGCTCCTGCTGGTAGTTGGCCATGAAGATAGCCAGGGACATCTTCGCTTTTTTCTTCATATAGGACTTCCAGCTGAAGAGCTCCGGACACAGCATCTCATGAGTGGCCTCGTTGAGACATGCTTTCATCTTCAGCACGTACCAGTCCCCGCCGTCTTCGTCCGCCAGCACCCTGCCCACCAGGTCCCTGCTGTTCCAGCGTGTCATGTTGATGATCTGTATGGCGTCCTCTTCCAGCCTGGATAGGAAGGTATCCGTGTACCACTGGTACTGGCTGTCCAGAAAATCATCGTTAAATGCCTCCAGATGATTCTTGATCGGATCATCAATAATGCCAATGGAGCAGCCAACACCTGTAATGGTGCCGCCAAAGCCTGTGCCAAGATAAGAAAAAAACTGCCCCTCCAGGGACCACATCTGCTTCGCGCTGTCACCATATTTAATATGGACGTCCGGGAAAATGTCGTTAAATACCGTAAAACTCTTATCCGCCTTGGTCGCTTCAATGCCATCCCTGACATTGACAGAAAACCTTCCTGCAAGGGTGTCATTGTAAGTCACCGCTATCACCTTTTCTTCCCGGTTTTTACCATAGACCCAGTCGCAAAACTGGGAAAGGTCGTAGCTCTTGCCATGCCTGGGCGGGATGTCTATGGCCAGGCACCTGCAGGACTCATGCTCTGCCCCCTGTTCATCCAGCCTCTCCTTCTCCCCTGCCGTGATAATCCGCCACCCATTCTCCCCGGGGCGCTTGATGATCCGGTGTTCCCAGATCGCCTGCAGTACGGCGGCCAGCACCTTTAAATGGGGGCGGGTCTCCTTAAAAAACTTCGGGTTGATCAGCTTGTTATACTCCCAGAGGTCGGCTTCCGCCTTCCGGTACTTTTCCGGCCTGCCGCTGTTATTTACTTTTGCCTTATATTCCGCCGCAAGGCTCATGTAAACCCTCCCTTTAACGCTTATTGAAGCATACAAAAAGAGGCCGGCTCCCCGAAGGGTCAGCGCCTCCTCTTTTTCATACGTCCCTCCCGGATCAGCTGGAGGGTCTCTTCCGTCTGGGCCTGTGCGTAGGTCTTCCCCTGCCTGGCCGCCATCTGCTGGAACTCCACCACCAGGTCCCTCTTTGCCCCCTGCTTCTTACCCATAGTATTTCTCTCTGCTTAAAATGGCTGCCGCCATGTCATGCTCCCTCCGCATCGTCTCCGCCGTCACCTCGTCCCGGGCCGCACTGCGGTATTCCCTGTTCTTCGCGGCTTTGTACGCCCTGCGCCGCAGGGCGTTATTTGCCTTCCGCCGCTGCTTCTCCGCCCCGTATCCCGGCTGCTGCTTTAAATAAGCTGATATACTCTGCCTGGATACCCCAGTGGCAGCGGATATATCTCCCACTGCTGCCCCGCCTTGAAAAAACATCCGGCACGCCTCTTCTTTCCAGCCCATCTCCACCGGCCCTCCTGCTTAACATTTTTGTCCCCGCCCTTTCGGACATAGTAAGGCTGCTGCCTGCCCCTTACAGAACCTGCTTCAAAACCCGTTCAACTTCGTTCAATTCGCGTTCAACTTTATTCCCTGCATAATTCTGCCCTGCCAGGGTATAACGGCAAATTTGGGCCTTACAGCGCGTCACTTATGCCCTGTCCATTTCGGACTCGGTTTCCTCCGCCAGGACCAGCAGGGTTTCCGCAATCTCCGGGTAGTTCCTGCCGATCTCCGCATAGACCTTGTCCTTGAACAGCTCCAGCGCCACATGGACTGCCCCCTTCTCCTTCCGGGCCTGGAGCTTCAGCTTCTCGTTGCTCACCTGGGCCCGCTGCAGGGTGGCGATGGAGGAAGCAATCTTGGCCCGCTCCTCCGCCGGCATTTCGTCGTCTACCATGGCCTCCATAATCAGCTGGCTGGCCAACAGGTTGTTGGCCTCGTGCAACTCCGTGGCGGGCCGGTCCGCACTGTCCTCGGCTAACAGCTTTGCAAACTCCTTGGCCACCCGTACAGACTCAAAGCGCTTTAAAAACTTCTTTCCATACCGGCCAACGCTTGACATGTGTACCTCCTGCCCCTGTTCTGCCAGGTACTTGGATACCTCTTCATATGTGTCCCCGTTAAGCAGCCGGTTTTCCACCTCCGACCGCAGCGCGGGAGGCAGGTTATCAATCTTCCCATGGCTCCTGTTCTGCTCCAAACTGCCCATGCTACACCCCGATCCCAGGGATCCCCGGCCCTGTGCCGTCCAGATAATCTATTCCTTCTCCGGTAATAAAATAAATGTCCCTTTCAAGACCCAGTCTTTTGTTCCCCACCTTTTCCATGCGCAGCAGCTGCTTCTCCTGCAGGTAATATAATTCCTTCCCTATATCCTCCACCTCCGGATAGGCCTTCTCCATGGCAGCTGTCAGTACCTGCCTGCTGCAGCCGGTTTCTCCCGCCGACTGGCACAGCAGCAGGATCTCTTTCCTTATGATTTCTTTTTCCGTAAGCTTCCGCAGATCACTCATTCAAGATCACCCCCATATCATCTCTGTCACCTTCTGCAAGGTTTACACCTACAGGATTCAGCCAGATCAAAGAGTCCAGCCAGTTTTCCTGATTAACTTCCACATGGGTAAATTCCTTTTGTTCGCCACCCAGATAAAATATACACTTTTTCAGCTCATCCTCCAGTATCAGCCCCTTGGACCGCAGGGCATTCCTCAGGACTGCAATCCGGATGTCTGTCCCATAGGTTTTGTACAGCGTCTCGATAACAGCCCCCCGCAGCATCTTCCTTTCCGTCACTTCCAGGCTGTTCCTCGCCTGTCCCTCATCAAAGATCACTCCCACATCATCCTTATCGCCTTCCGCGAGGTTCACGCCGACAGGATTCAGCCAGGCCAAAGAGTCCATCCAGTTTCCCTGGTTCACTTCTACGTGTATGTATCTCTTGCCCTCGCCGCCCAGGTAGTAAATACACTTCTTCAGCTGCTCTTCCGGAAGCAGCCCCTTGGAGCGCAGCGCGTTCCTGATCGCCGCGATCCGGATGTCTGTGCCATAGGTCCGGTACAGCGTTTCGATAATGTCTCCCCGCAGCAGCTTCATTTCACTCACTTCCAGCCTGTCCGTCATCTGTCCCCCTTCTGGTCGATCCGGTCGATCTTGTTTTCCATGGTCTCCATCTGATCCTTGATCTGCCGGATGTCCGTTTCATGTCTGGATTCCATCTTGGTTAAAGCTATCTCGATCTTGGAGAGGGATACGGTAATCTCCCTCATGGAGTCCACCATCTTATCCTGGTTTGCCATCAGGATGCTCTCCCGCTTCTCCGCCTCCCTCCGGATCAGGTTCTCCCGCTTTTCAGACTCCTGGCGGATGATCTCTTCCCGTGTTGCACTTTCCGCCAGCAGGTAGTTCTCCCGCTCCCTGATCTGCTTGTCACAGTCGGCAATCTTCTGCTGGGCATCGTCATAGGCCTTGTTCACCCGCTTGTCGTCACTGATGGATTTCCGGATAAAATAAAATACAAAGATCAGCAGCAGCACGGCACACACCCCCAGCTCCACCGCCCATTTGCCGGCTTCCGAAAAGGCCAGGTTCTCAATCCCTCCCGCTGTTGCCAGAGTCCGGTCCGCTGCCATTGCCAGTACCCAGCCTGCCCGGTCTGCCATCACTGCCCTCCCCCTTCCGTGTCAATGTCCCAGGGCAGTGCCTCCGCTTCCCCGCACTCCATTTCCTTATCTTCCAGCATTCTGTACTCCTGCTTTACCTGCGGCAGCACTGCCTCGATCTTGTTGCGGATCAGCCGCTCCGTATCCTCCACACAGGTCTCCAGGGAGGCCATGACATAGGGGGACAGCTGTGCCACAATGTCCTGATAGGCCTCTTCCCCGCATTTCGTAAGCTCCGTAAATGCCTTCTCCCCGCTTTTCACCGCCTTCCTGACGGTTGCTGCCTGTGTCGCTTCGATCCGGCTGACCGTGACCTGCGCAACACTGTCCAGCACCGCGATCGCCATGTCATAAGCGGTAACAGCTGCCTCATTCTTGGCGGCCTGCGCTTTGGCCCGGTTGCATACCATCATCTCCCGCAATGCCTCAACTGCACGCTTCCAGGCAATCAGGATCAAGGTAATCACCACAGCTGCAATCATTGTGAGCAGAACCTCTTTTAACATATCTTTTCCCTCCCTCCGGATATACAAAAAACGGACAATGCAATCTGTCCTTGCACTGTCCATTTTAGAGGGTTATTTTTACAATGTGAAATCTAGTTTTTCTTCCTTTTTGAACTGTTTAGAGCCGAGCCAATCTTCTATTGACATCTGCCCGGAGACCACCGAATCCTTTCCTTTAGGCTTTTTCTTATTACTCCCTTCTTTGGCTTTGGGTATCTTTTGGTCCTCTTTCCTGATCTGGAACCTGTTATTATTTTTTTTCCCTTTGATATGGTCTTTCAACACGTTATAGGCCGTGGACTTGGATACCCCATACTTTTTTGCCAGCGCCTTAATATTTGTACCGTCAAACTCTTCTATCATCAGCCGGTAAGCCAGGTTCTTTGTGATCTCCCTTTCTGTTGGGATATAGATGAAGTCCCCGCCAAAATTCTTCACCAGCTCAAAAAAGAATTCCATCCCGACTATTTCAGCAATCTCCCTGTGCTGCTCCTTCAGGTCATCCATCTCAAGCCTTTTGATCAGTTTGTCCCTTTCCATGATAACCGCCTCCCGGATCCCCGATAGCACTTCCTGCCGTGTTCCCGGCAGTCCCTTCCGCTGCCTTCCTGTCAGCTCCCTCCTTCCTGGCCATGTTCTTCAGCCCCTCGATCACATTCGACGCATTCCGCCTGGTAATCCACTTATGGCTGTCCACCCCATAATACTTGCTGCAGAACCCGTCCAGCCGGTTGTAATCCGGCTGCCCCTGCCCATCCGTCCAGCCCAGCTCCTGCAGCAGCCTGTCAATAAAATATTTCTGCCTCCATGTCATTTGATCCGCCTTCTGGTCCAGGCTGTCAATGACCCGAACCGCTTCCCCCAGGGACAGCTTTCTCAAGCTGTCCTTGCCGGTGACGGTCTGGATATGGACATGCAGCAGGTCATCATCCAGGCCGTACTCCCTGGCAAGTACATGGATTTTCCTCATCTGTGCTGCCGTGACCGCCGCTTTCCCGCCTCTTCCTGCCATCCCTTTTTCCTCCTCTCCGGTCTTCCGTTGTCCTTTTTAAATACGCTTCAGCAGGCCCGCCGTAAGCAGGTTGTACATCTGGGTATTCTGGGATGCCGTGCCGCGATACCCGGATATGCCATTTGCTGCAGCGACCTGTTTCCGGTAGCTGTAGGTGCTGGTGATCCCCAGGGACGTCATGGCAGCTGACAGGGTGGTCGCCTTGCCGGTATAAGCCGGATAATACTTCCCGCTGCTTCCGACTGCCGCCAGGACGTCCTCCGTGCGGATACTGCCACTCCCTGCCATGCTGCACTTTTCCTTAAGCTGCAGCATGGCCACCACAAAGTCTGTAACGCCCTCCGCTGTCCTGTCTGCATGGCGCTCTGTCAGGATGATCGGCGTATCCGTCTTACTGTCCATAAAGCCATTCTCTACCAGGAAGGCAGGCATGGACGTATTTTTAATTACGTAAAAACCCTTTTTGAT
This sequence comes from uncultured Acetatifactor sp., assembly GCA_910577035.1. Lineage (GTDB taxonomy): Bacteria > Bacillota > Clostridia > Lachnospirales > Lachnospiraceae > Acetatifactor. Next base: position 11,671 of record CAJTKW010000035.1, on the reverse strand, counting down.
GACTTTCTGGCTACGGTTGCCCTTAAGCCCTGTGCGGGAGGCAATGGCCTGGTAAAGCTTCTGCGCCTGTGCGCCGCGTTCCGGGCTTCCAGAACTGTAAAATACTACCGTCCCGCCCCCGCTGCCCCCATGGATGCCTGCATTATGGTGCATGGATATATATATGTCTGCCTTAGCAGCGTTTGCCGTCCTCACCCTGGAGCCAAGGGACACATCCTTTGCCCCCGTGGTATCCCCCACCCGGATCACCTTGCAGTCATATACTGCCAGCATCGCCTCCACCTTGTCCATGATCCGGTCATTCAAAAACCATTCCCGCGTCTCGTTGGGATCCAGTGCCTTCATACACCGCTTTCCCGCCGTCCGCATCCCATGCCCTGCATCCAGGGCGATAACCTTCTGTGCCATCCTGCCACCTCCTATTTGTCCTGGATAGATTCTTTATCTACCTCATACCAAAATGTATCCGCCTTCTGCAGGGAGCCGCCTACCTTCAGGATCTGCTCCTCGGCATAGGTCTTTAACACCTCCTTGTTGATCGTTACCGCCTGGTTCAGGCAGTCCAGCATGCCGTTGCTCCTCAAGGCCTCGATCACCGGCTTGACCTCCTTGGGCAGCACCAGCTTTGTGCTGAAGCGGAAGCCTACCACACCAAAAGCCAGCTTATGGCTTTTCCCCTTCAACTCCGACTTGTTGACGGATACATACTGCTGGATCATCATCTCCTGCAGCTTCTTGGTTTCCTCGTACTCCTTTGCCTGGGCCTTCGCCTCCGCCTTGACCTGGGCGATCTGCTCATTCATCCGGGCCTCAATGGCTGCAATGGCATTGTCCGCCCTGCCAATGTTCTTTAAGGCCTCATTCACCTCATCCCAGGACTGCAGTACCTTCTCTGTGACTCTTTTCCTCATCTGTCGTCTCCTTCCTTTCTACTTATATATAGATTTATATAGGTTCTCCTCCGTCTGCATTTCCCCGGGCTTCGGACCGGCTTCGGCTGCATTAAGGCCCCTGCCATGCCTGGATATATACATGGCAGGGATTGTATTGACCTCAGGCAGTCAGGAACCGGCTGCCTCTATGGGCTCCGTATAGCGGTATGCCCTGCCGTCTTTCCCCCTGACGGTCACGATCCTGGCTTTTCTCCTCTTAAGCCTGGCAAAGCAGTCCCTGGCTTCTTCCCAGGCTGAATCAAATTCCCGAAAACTCTTTTCACTCATTGTCATCACCCAGTACCTCCTTTTGATTTTTCGGCAGTCTCCCTGATCCAGTCACACATGTCTTCTTCCCCGGGGTCGGCCGGTTCCATCCTTTGCCCCCTGCAGCAGCCGTCGCCTTCTTCTGGATGCAGCTCCCCGCCTAATCCTCCCAGGGACCGGCACCAGAATTCCCCCTCTTCTGACTGTGCGCAAAACTGACAGCAGTCACACCTGACAAACCGTTTCGCCCCGTTCGTCACAGCCGGCGCCTCTTCCACCACCCGTGCCGCCTCTATCCAGGCACGTACATCTTTTTCTGCATTCAGGGCAATTCCCGCCATCGCCCACATTAGTGCGCTCCTGCTGATCAGATCGCCATCTGTTCCGGCGTTTATCCTGCTGCCGGCTCCCTCACTATCCTGCTTCATTCCTACCCCTCCTTCCTGGCAAACCAAGACCGCTTCTTATCAGGCCTCCGCATAAAATCCGGCACCAGCAGCTCCCCATTCCCTTTCCTAATTGGCGCCTTGCCGCAGTAGCCCTGAATCTTTGAGACATCAAATTTGCTGATGGTTTCATCCGCCAGCCGCTCGATCAGCGCCGCGCACCGCTCCTCCTCCAAGCCGCTCAATGTAATTTCAATTTTCTGCATCTCTCCCCCTCCTTCATTCTCTGAAATACCTTTTCTTCAACTCTTTTAAGTGCTGTTGAATTTCGGTTTTTAACGTAATGTCCAGCGCCGGATTGCAGGACCTGTTCTTTTCCCTTAGGCTCTCCCTGGCTGCCATTTTCTCACGAATAGACCTGTCCGAAATAAAAATCGTATACCGCTTGTTACATACCGGACAGGCCATAAACTGCTCTATAACCTCTTCCCCGTCCTCTTCATGATCAATGACTTCCTGCCTTATCTTTATCTTCATTTTCCTGCCGCACTGGTTACATACACACGATTTATTCTTGTTCATGCCGTTCCTCCTTCCCACTTCCCCTTGTCCTTTTGTTTCTGCAGGTTCCTCATAATCCCCAGCGTATAACATTCCTTCTCGCTTTTATGCTGCACGATATGCACCCGCAGCGCCTCCGCCACCACATCCTCATCAAACGCCTTCCACTGCTCTTCCGTCCTGCTGACCAGCCCGGGGCTGATCCGGCCAGACGGGCGTGTCCGCCGGATTACCTTCCAGTACTCCCTCTTCAGCTCCTCCGAGACCATAGCCTACCTCCCTATGTTCAGCTGCCGCATCATCCGGGCGATGGTCCCGGCGTTTATGTCACCCTGGAATACATTGGCCGTATTGGTAAATACGTTCACGGCACCCCGCAGCCCATAGTTGGTATGGCAGATCTGGTATAAAATATCCAGCGCCTCCTTCTGCAGCCCTGCTGCCTGGAAGACCTTCTCCACGTCCTCCCTGGTGATGGTGTTCACCCCCACCGGCGCCCGCATCCCAAGCCGGCTAAACAGCTGTGCAAAGTCCGCCTTCCCGGATCCCTTTAACTTGCTGTAAACCTCTTCATTCCCGATGAAACAGACGCCGACCTCCGCCTCATCCGCAAGGCACCGGATATGGTTCAGTGCCCGCACCGTCAGATGCTGGGCCTCGTCGATCACAATCACCCTGCCGGATCCTTTCAGCTTTAATGCGATCTCCCGGGTGATCTTCCTTGCCACCCGCTCCCTGACCCCCAGCTGCTCCGCCAGCAGCTCATTCACGCCGGTGATGGAGGCATAGGTGGGGGAGATCGTGACCCCGATGGCAAGCTCATTGGCCGCCAGGTAATGCTTAAAGGCCTGGGTCTTCCCTATCCCCGCATCCCCGTAAACCACCGATATTTTACCCCGCAGGTGGCTGTACTTGATGGCTGCCTCCACCGTCCTGGAGACGCTGGTCTCCACAAAGGGCGGATCCGTCAGCACTGTCCGCTTACCCTGGTTGATCTCCTTTAGGTTCTGCACCTTCGGGATGATGGTGTGTGGCGTCTTATAGCTCCCGGAAAGGAAGCTGGAGAGCCCGCCCCCGGAGATGCCAAGCTCCTGCGCCACCACCGCCTGCTTTTTCCCCGTGGACTGCATGTACTCTTTCAGCCAGTCGATTGCCTCCTCCATCGTCATTTCCTGCATGGTTACCGCTTTTTCTTCCATACTCAGTTCCTCCTCTTACTTGTTATCATTCTTTGCTGCTTCCATCCGCTCCAGGGCCCTCTCCCAGAATTCGATCGGCACATCCCCGCCGGCTGCCATCCCAAACGCTTCCGCCTCTTCGGTGCCTGCTGCCTCATCTGCTGCCCGAACCAGGGTGATGATCTTCGGATCCAGCTTCTCCCCTGCAGCAAGGTTGCGCTCCGCCTCCGCCAGGATCAGCGCCAGCTTGTCCTCCGCCTGGATGCCCTTATTCTTCTTGTAAGCCGCCACAAACTTCTCAAACTGCCTCTGCTCCTTCATCCGCTCCGCCACCGCTTCCTTGTCCGCGAAGTAGCTCAGCGCCGTCTTCTGGGCTGCCGTGCCCAGGAACCGGTCCTGCTCGTCGTAGACCCTGACCTCCGCCAGGTCATCAGGATTGTACCGGACATAGACAATTTCCTCCAGGTGGTTAAAGGCAAGCTCCTGGTTCCAGAAGGTAAGCTCCGTCCCGTACAGCTTCAGCACCACGCCCTCCCGCTTAACCTTCTGCATCCGGGTGTTGCGCAGCATCATCAGGTTCAGGTCCGCCTGCGACGCCTTCCGCACCTCCACCAGCTGCTCCTCATAGACCTGGTTCCTGGTCTTGTGCCCCATGCCAACGCCTACATGCTCCTGGCAGTTAAACCAGCCCTCTATGTAAGTGTCAACGTAGCGGCAGAAATCCGCATAGGGGGTAAAATTGGATGCCTTCTTTGCCAGCTCCTTCAGGCGCTCCGGCCTCTCCGCTATGGTCCCCCCGGTATACCCTGCAAACAGGCGGGAGAAGCACTCCTTTACCTCCCTGAAAGCCCGCTCAACAATCTTTGCCCTGGCATTCCGCACCATCGCCGTCCTGAATTCAATCTGCAGGTTGTCAAGGATCGTCGGGATCCGGTGCTCCCCCTCCTTCCTGCCGTCTTTGCGGAAGCCCCGGCCGCCGATGTCATGGGTTAAGAATTCCCGGCCGTTGTCTGACAGGATCCGTTTGGGGATCCCGTATTTCTCAATCCCCCGGCGCAGCGCCTGTAACGTTGCATCGGAACAGGGCGCATCCGTCACATACCAGCCCATCATCTTTCTACTCCTGATGTCCATAAACGCCGTCAGGTACACCCTCACGGGCTTCTTATGCTCCCCATCATCCACAAAGATGTCAAAGGTATGGTTGTCGCAGACCCAAATGTCATTAGACTTCAGATCATCATATACACGCTTAATATAAGGGGCACACTCGTCTCGAAATGCCTTCTCTCCTTCCCTGAAATATTTCAGGACTGGAACCGGGATATTTTTCCTGATCTCCCGTAAGAAAGCATCATCACTGGCAATGGGCAGGTATTCCGTAAGCCCCTCCTTTTCCAGCTGCAACTCCGTCAGCTTCATACACTTCGTCAGGGTTTCCTTGTTTCCATCCAGATAAAAATATTCAAAGATGTCAAAGACCACAGACGGCACCGCCTTATTATGGTTGTCATGCTTGCCCCGGCCATCCGCCAGGGCACACTCCCCAAGCTCCTTCCAGGCCTTGTTTTTCCGATACAGCATCCGGACAGAGAAGTTCCGGCCTTGATAGTTCGCCTCCAGGTACCGGACAAACCGCTCATCCGCCTCATCCTTCTTTCCAGGGTACTCCTCCCGGTAAGAATTCCACTCTCCCAGCACCCGCTTCCAGAAGGCCACCTCTTCCCGCTCCTTTTCCGTCAGCTCCTCCGGATTGTCCGGGACAACCTGCAGCTTCACCGGGCTTGCACGCTCCTGCTCCGCCTTATGTATCCGCTTATACTTCTTGATGATCGCCGGATCGCAGTCCGCCAGGTCAATCAGGTAGCTCAAACCGTTCCTGCCGCCCGCTCCAAAGCGCTCTGTTGCTCGCAGCTGGCCTGATGAAATTAACCTTCTTACATACTGCACTGTACAGCCCCTCAGGCTGGCATACTCTTCCACCGTGATCCGCTCCAAAAAACCACCACCTTTTTCTTGCATTTCTTCCAATACTTTGCTATGATAATTGTGTGATTACCGTTGCCGGCCTTCTCCTGATTCCCCAGGGAGGGCCGGTCTTCCATTATGTATGCTGCTTTTGTTTTCCCAGCCGCTCCATCTACCTGCCCCAATGCGCAGGATCCCGCAGCTCCAACTGGCACCCGGATTTTTTTATGCCGGCCTTTCATCATACCTCTGCAGGGCCTCCTTCAGCTCCTGCTGGTGGCTCTTGTTCCTGCCCACCATCACATCAGACACCACCCTGTGGTCAATCCCGGCCAGCTTTGCCAGCTCCTTGGCTGTCAGGTTCCGCTTGATCAGCTCGATCCGCAGCCACTGGCCAAACTCTGTATAGCTAGTTTCCCGCTTCATCTGTCCCTCCTTCCCCGTTTTTATGTATCCGTCTCCGCTTATATTTGCAATAGTTCCACACACAATTTACCTCATAGATGTGCTTTGCATAATCTTCACTTTTGCAGTTACCATTTTTGCCATCATAGAAACTGCATTCTTTACAATAATCCTGATGACATGGGTGTAATATAATTTCCGCCATAACATCGCCCATTCAACCGCATCAAATAATTGCCTGCAGCACATCATTAATGAGGGCCACACCCGAATCCGCTGCTATATTTACCTTCTGGGTGCTTCCGTTTTCCCACTGGATCATTACAAAGTCCTTATCTTCTGTCAGCTCCATCTTCTTGATGTCCTCTCCTGCCCTGGTTGCATTCAGCAAAAGTTTCAGCCGTATCACAATTTCCTTTTTATTCTCCACTGGCACATCCTCCTCCCCTACTCAAACATAAGTTTCATACCTTTTGCCATCGCATACCCAAGTTCACGGTTTGCGCCAGGCGACTGCTTCCAGCCGTACAACATATAGATGCTGTCGCACATATCCAGCAATGCAAAATCAATTTTCATCCGTTCCTCGTAAGTTAGGTGAGGCAGCGCCTGCTCCAATTTTGCCGGATTAATAACCGAAAAACCCTTTTCCGTCAGCACTTTTTCTGCGGTTTCAAATCGATCCCAAAAGTCTGGCACATTCGTTATGCCACCGGATAAATAAATCCTGGCCATTTCCCACGTTCCCTCCTCTCTTATAAATCCATAATGTCCTTAATGTAGTTGTACTGATCAATTATTTTGTATTCCGTTTCCCCCTTTGCTTTCAATTCCTCCGAGAACTCCCGAAGCCTCATGGCAATCTTCAGCACCTTGGCAACCCCCACTGCTTCAAGAGACAGACGCATATCCTTTCCACTATGCCCCAGCATATAAGACATTGCCTGCATGATATAGACCTCCCACCAGACACGGCAGTCTTCCTCCCGGTTTTTCCATTCTTCTTCTGCCTCATCAATGAATTTCTTCCGATTCAATCTGGGCTTATCCGGTGGAAGGTATCCATCTTTCTGGAGCTTCCTTTTAATCTCCGCATTCTGCTTCTTTTCCTATTACTCAGTTTCTTCCGTGCCATCTAACACCTTCCTTCCGCCGTCTTTTCCAGCACTGCCTTAAGTTGGTCCATAGCCTCCCCGGTATAATGGATGCCATAGCTGGTCCTGAAAACCAGATCATCCATTACATTGTCCAGAGATTTCCCCTCCAGCACATAATGCTGGATGAACCCCTGCAGGACCTCCGGATCCTTCAGGTTACCGTGCGCCAGGTCAAAAAGCCATAGTCCATGATCCCTTGCAACAGTTCTTGCCAATTAATCCACCTCCTTCTTACCTATAGTACAGTCGCCAATCCTGGCCACTACAACTTGTACTAGTCTTTTTGCCTTTAGAAATGTAAAATAGAAGATATTCTACAGATTTATCTGTATAAATAGAATATATTATACTATTTTCTATTTGTCAATCATTATGTAGAAAATTTTCTATTATGGAGGGATAATTAATCTATGGCTACACATGAAGGACTAGTAAGTAGAATCCAACATCTCTGTGAACTAAACAAAACAAAATTCAAACCTCTTGAAGAGCAACTTGGCTTAGGTAATGGTGCCATAAGCAAATGGGATAGCAGTTCTCCTTCTTGTGACAGAATATTAAGAATTGCTAATTATTTTAATGTTTCTGTTGATTGGTTACTCACAGGACAAGAGGGAAAATTTGATATTTCCGAAGAAAAATCGAAATTGCTAAATTTATATGAACACCTTACTGATTATGATAAATGCGAAATATTAGAGATTATTCAGCTGAAAATTCGATTAAGAGAATTGCATTAACAATCTATTCAGAAGCATGATCTTATTTAAACTATCTTCAACTTTCTTTCAAATCATGCTTTAAAGACCTCTAGTGTCTTTATTTTTTGTATTTTATACAGATTAATCTGTAAGTTTTGAATATTGGGAAACTATAAGAGCGCGTATTAATAAAGGAAGCTTTGCAGTTCCATTATTTAACCCCATTAGTTTCCCAATATTCTATAATAAGCCAGAAAAGCCACTGTCTTACTGCCTTAAAGATTGGGAAACTATTTGACTTTATATCCTTCCTTAGTTTCCCAATATTTCATGCTCCGGCTAAAATCATCTTTTACAAATATTCAACTATTCTTCAAAACACCGAAAATAAGAACCTTTCTATTTGAACTTAGTTGAACACTGTTAAAAGCTTCGTAAAATATCCCCTGTAACCCTATTTTAACAACCTATTTTTTCCCGCACCAAGAATGTCAATTTTTGCGCATCAAAAAAGCTGAGTGCCATGATTTTGCGGCATTTCTCAGCTTTTTTCACCTTTTCTCACTTTTTATCTTTTTTGACATTCTTAGTGAGGATCCACAGCAAAACAATCCATCAAAATCTCCCTTCCATCCCCTCAATCTCAAAAAAGGCAGCGGTGAAAGGATGAAGCCCGCTGCCCTGCAAAGACAAAAGAAAAAGCCCCATGGACATATCCACAGAGCTTCCTACAGTTCTTCGCATTCTAAGAATACCACAGTTTCCAATAAACTTTCAATAAACCTTTCCTATACTCTTACTCAACCACTACTCAACCATCACTCAACCGTATTATAAAAATCAGTCCAGAAGATACCGTCCCGCCGTCTTCTCACGCATCAGGTACAGCTCACGCATCTCTGCCAGCGCCTTCTTCCGGTACTTCCCGATCATGGCCTCGCTCACGCTGTACTTCTCGGAAAGCGCCCTCCACGTCATATCCTCCATCACCATATCCCGTACCACCTCCGGCAGCCTCCCGCTCAACTGCCCCACGGCATACTCAAAAAACTCCAGCTCTTCCTTCACCGCCTGATACCGCCCCAGCAGATACTCGAACCAGTCATCATCCAGCCGCTCCTTCACCTGCCGGTACTTCACCGCCGTATTCCCCGTCTTATCCGAAGTCCCGCCGCCCTGCACCTTCTCCCCCTGGGGCTGCCCCAGACACATACTCCTTATCACGTCCTCATACGGCACACCCTCAAACCGTGACAGCTCAAACCCCAAAAGCCCCATATCCTTCTTCCAGCTCCGGTATTCCTTAAACAGCTTCTCTATCTCCATCCTTTCCGCCTCCAATCCTCGCCCTCACCGCATCCACAAGCGCCGCCTGCCCGCAGTCCTTCCTCTCCAGGGCCGCCATCACCCGCTCATCCAGCGTCCCCTTCGCTATCAGATGGTGGACCACCACCGTATCCTCCTGCCCCTGCCGCCACAGCCTTGCGTTCATCTGCTGGTACAACTCCAAAGACCAGGTAAGCCCAAACCATACCAGCGTGGAGCCTCCCGCCTGCAGGTTCAGCCCATGCCCCGCAGAAGCCGGATGGATCACCGCCAGCGGGATCTCCCCGGCATTCCACATCCGCATATCCTCCGCCGTGTCCAGCTCCACCGCCCCAACCCTCTCCCGTATCCGCTCCAGGTCATGCCTATACCAATACGCCACCAGCACCGGCTTCCCGTTGGCCGCCTCAATCAGATTCTCCAGCGCTTCCAGCTTCCGGTCATGGATACGCTTCACCTTCCCGTTCTCATCATAGACCGCCCCGTTCGCCATCTGCAGCAGCTTATTGGAAAGCCCCGCCGCATTCACCGCGTCAATATCCCCGTCCGCAAAAGGCAGCAGCATATCCCGCTCCAGCCGTTCATACAGCTCCGCCTCCCGCCCGCTCATGGAAACCTCCACCCGGTTATACACACACTCCGGCATATCCAGATAGTCACACGCCCTCATGCTGATACAGATATCAGAGATCAACCCATAAATCGCTTCCTCTGCCCCGTCCCTGGGCTTATAGGAAAACACCATCTGCCTGCTCCGCTTATCCGGCAGAAAAAACCGCTCCCGGTATCCGCCGATAAACCGCCCCAGCCTCTGCCCCATATCCAGCAGCCCAATCTCCGCCCACAAGTCAATCAGCCCGTTCGGTGCAGGCGTCCCGGTCAGCCCCACAATCCGCCTCACCCTCGGCCGGACCTTCTTCAAAGCCTTAAACCGCTTCGCCCTATGGGACTTGAAAGAAGACAGTTCATCAATCACCACCATATCAAAATCCCACCTGCCGGAATCCACCAGCCACTCCACATTCTCCCGGTTGATGACATACACCTGCGCCTCCCGCTCCAAAGCCGCCAGCCGCTCCCTCTCCGAACCAAGCACCTTTGACATCCCAATCCCGGACAGATGCTCCCACTTCTCCAGCTCCCCTCCCCAGGTATCCCTCGCCACCCGCAAAGGCGCAACCACAAGCACCTTCCGGACATCAAAATAATCAAACAATAACTCCCACACCGCCGTCAGCGTGATCACCGTCTTCCCAAGCCCGCAGTCCAAAAACAGCGCGCTCACCCTCTCCCTGATGATAAACTCCTTTGCATACTCCTGATACTCATGGGGAACATATCTCATCCAGCACACCTCCAATCTGCTCCACCCTGTCCACCATATAAACCGGAAACCCCAGCCCCTCCAACTGCCTCTTCCGCTTCTCCTGCAGCGGCCTCAATCTCTTCCCAGGCGCCTTCAGCTCCACAAAAGCAACCTTCCCTCCCGGCAGCAAAACAATCCGGTCCGGCACCCCATCCAAACCGGGCGAAACGAACTTCACCGCCATGCCTCCCAGCCTCTTCACCGATACGGCCAGCCGCCGCTCAATCTCACTCTCCCGCATCGTATTCACCCTCCTGCTTTTCAACCGCCAAATCATAAAAATCCATGCCCTTTCCGCCTCCTCCTGTTCCAAAAGTTCCGAAAAACCCAAAAATCCTTTATTACGCGCATATGTGTGTATGCACCTGCCAGTCTCCCTTTATTTTATATATTCTATCTATATAATAATTTTATGGAACATAGGAACACAGCCACTTTCCCCAGTGTTTTCCCCCTGTTCCCATGTTCCAAAAATCTGTTCCAAAAAGAGCCATTTTGGAACAAACAACCGTCCTGTTCCGTTCCAACTCCCTATTCGGTTTTTGGAACATCCCCTTTGGCACGCTTATACACCCACTGCGGCCCATAAAGCGGAATCCGTTCTTTCTTCCTGCCGGAATCCCACCCTCCAATCTTCGCCATGATAGCAGAAATCTCACCACTGTCCATGCGCTTCAAGCCTGCCCGCTCCTTCCCGAAACACTCACACCAAATCTCCATATTAGACACCGCCGTCCGGCGCACAGTCCCCTTCACGCCCGGCTTCCCGAACTCGTCCCCGTGCAGGAACTCCCTGCGCTCAAACAGCCCCATCTCGTCCCAATTCTTCGGCAGCAGCGTTTCCAGATACTCGCGGACCAGCCCTTCCCGCTCGTCGCTCTCCATGGCCTCCCGCTGCTCCCGCTTCGCCGCCGTCTCGTCCTTCCCGTCAAGGTACAGCTTCTCACCCTTCCCCACATAGACCAACACCTCCGCCCAGATCTGGCAGACCTCCTCCTTCGTCAGCTCCCAGGAATGCCTCCTGCCGCCTCCCGGCGTCTTCACCGGCCAGAAACGCCGGTTCCCCGTGGTATCCCGCAGATACCCCTTCTCCGCATTGGTAGTCCCGAAAAACACGCACTGCCGCAGGTGGGGCGTCGCCCTCCTGCCAAAAGAAGCCCGGTAAATATCATTCTGCCTGGAAAGAAAACTCCGCAGAGTCTCCACCTCCGCCTTTTTCAAACCCGCCAGCTCCCCGATCTCCATAATCCAGTACCCCTGCAGCTTCTCCGCCGCCGTCTTGTCCTTCGTGTCGCTCAAATTCAGGCTGTCCGAAAACCACTCCCCCGCCAGCCTCGCGATCAGCGTACTCTTCCCCACGCCCTGCGGCCCGTTCAGCACCAGCATGGTGTCAAACTTACAGCCGGGGCTTAACACCCGGCAGA
>CAJTKW010000034.1 GCA_910577035.1 uncultured Acetatifactor sp. | reverse complement strand
GGATTCTGCGTTGCGAAGCAACAAAAACCCCTGCAAATCCGTGCGCATCCGCCGGTTGACAGCATAGGATCCACCGTGTACAATCAACTCAGAGAAGACATGAGGTATGTTATATTGATATTTGGCACGAGGGTCTGTATATGAGTGAAAGCAGAGTGGAGGAACATATGCCTTATACGATAGAGGAAATCAAGACAAAAGCTATTCCGATAGCAATTCGGTATGGAGTGGAGGAGCTTAGCCTGTTCGGATCTTATGCAAGAGGGGATGCGGATGAAAAAAGCGACCTGGATTTTCTGGTTCGGAAGGGGAGAATGAAGGGGCTTTTGGCATACTGTGGAATGATTGCGGATTTAGAAGATACGTTCCGGTGTCACGTTGATTTGGTTATGAAAAATGCGATCAAGGATGAAGTTTTTTTGAAAGAGGTAGACAGGGATGAGGTGAAGATTTATGAGAGGGAAAGAAGCGGAGAGGATTATATTGCAAAAGATGATTTGGTATTGTAATGAAATTGCTCGGATGTTAGAGAAACATCATTTTGCCAAAGATGACTTTATACATGATACGGAATTTCAGTTTGCCTGTGGAATGTGTATTATTCAGTTAGGAGAGCTTGTTACAAAACTGGATGAAGATTTTATGAGTAAGTACTCAGAGATTCCATGGAGACAAATAAAAGGGATGCGAAATATTTACGCGCATGATTATGATATCATTGATAATGAAACAGTGTGGGAGGCTGTTACAGAAGAAATACCGGCGTTGAAAGGGAAACTGCAGACAATATGGAATGGCCTGTAACGGTCAGACAGGATAAGGGTACAATCAGGATTCTGCGGCAGACGCTGAGGAGGGGGTTTCATGAAATGTCTTTATGTATCTGATTTGGACGGCACATTGTTGAGAAGTGATGAACGTCTGTCGGAATATACCTGCGGTGTCATAAACGAGCTGACAAAGAAAGGGATGATATTCTCCTATGCCACGGCCAGATCCCTGGTGACTGCTAAGAAGGTGAGCGCAGGCCTGCGCGCGGAAATTCCGCTGATGATTTATAACGGCGCCTTTATCCGGGATAATGTGACGGAGGAAATACTGACCGCAAATTATTTTGGCAGGGAAATTCAGGATGTGCTTGACGAGCTGTTTGAAAGCGGGATTTATCCCATCGTATATGCTTATATTGACAGGAAAGAAAAGTTTTCCATACTTCCGGAGAAGTGTACAAGGGGGGAACGCGCTTTCCTGGAAAGCCGCAGGGGGGATATTCGCACAAATATTGTTTCGGCGCCGGAGGAGCTGAAGCAGGGGGACATATTTTATATTACCTGCATCGACGAGCCGGAGAAGCTGGAGCCTTTCTATGTGAAATACAGGGATGCCTTCCACTGCGTTTACCAAAGGGATATTTATACTAAGGAGCAGTGGCTTGAGATCATGCCCAAGGCGGCATCAAAGGCAAATGCGGTAATGCAGCTTAAGGGTATGCTGGGATGTGACAAAGTAATTGCCTTTGGGGACGGGAAAAATGATATTGATATGTTTGAAATTGCCGATGAATGTTATGCGGTGGCAAACGCCCATGAGGAATTGAAGAAAAAGGCTACGGCAGTGATAGGTTCCAATGACGAGGACGGCGTGGCAAAGTGGCTGGAGCAGCATTTTTCCCTGTAAACTCCGGGCACATCTTGCGGTGTCATGCTATTGGGAGTATACTGTGACTGAGAGGCAAAGACATTTCTATAAAGAGGGACATATGGATATTGGGATATTTGATAATTTAGATGACGACGGACAGCTTACTCTGTTCGGCCTGGAGGAGGACTTTGGAGAATTGCCGGAGCCTCTTGGCGGGCAGGAAACAGGGGGGGAGACGCCTGGGAAGAAGGCCGCGGAAGATTTGGGGAAACGGCCGGCCCGGGAGGAAAAGCCGGGACATTTGCAGAGGCAGTCTGCCGGTAAGGAACCTTCGGGAGATTCCTGCGGGCAGGAGACAGGGGGGCTGCCTGGGCGGGAGAAGGCCCAGGAGCCTTCCGGAGAATTGCCCGGCGACCAGGGCAGTACCGGCATCCGCATTCGCCGATGCAGCAGCTGTGGGAAACTGCTCTTTGTGCGGGAAGAGGACGGCGGCTATTATTCCGCGTGCAATGCCTGTGGAATTCAATACGTTCAGAAATAAAGAAACCGGATTTGAAAGCAGCCATAAAAATGTGGTTGCTTTTTGCCTGCATGGACAACAAAACAACGTCTCCTGCGGCCGGTCTTGAAACAGAGGCCGCAGGGGAGGGGAGTAATTATGTGCCGGCGAAACCGCAGGACTATTTCAGCCACAGCTTGATCGTTTTGATCAGTTTGGTCTTCTGGGTGTCGTCCAGCTTGGATGCCAGCTGCATCAGCTCGTTGTCCAGAGCGGTCTGCTTATAATCAGGGGCGATTCTTCCGATCAGCGAGTCAAGGGTCATATTCATCAGACGTGCATAATAGATCAGCACTCTGAGGGACATGGCAGTCCTGTTGTTCTCAACATTGCTGATGTAGCCGGGCGTTACGTTCAGGGCGCTGGCTACCTCTGCCTGGGTGAGTTTCATCTGGATGCGCAGTTCCTTTACCTGCGAGCCAAGGTTTTCAAATTGATCGTTGCTCATGATGTTATCCTCCGAATTAAAGAAAAATTTAGAATATCTTTTCTAAAGTATACTATATTTTTTTCAATTTTGGTAGTATAACTTAAAATAAATTGTCACGGCGGCAAGTATGGTCAGGGAGGGCCTATGAAAAATTACAGATTTCTGATCCAATATGACGGAACCAGATATTACGGCTGGCAGAGACAACCGGAACAGAACACCATTCAGGGTAAGCTGGAGAGCGTGCTGTCCCTGATGTGCGGCCGGGAGACGGAGGTCATCGGCGCGGGGCGCACGGACGGAGGGGTCCATGCGGAGGGGATGACGGCAAACGCACATCTGGAAACGGAAAGGACGCCGGAGGAGATCAGGGACTATATGAACCAGTATCTGCCGGATGACATCGCGGTGCTGGAAGTGCGGGAGGCATCTGCACGATTTCATGCCAGGTATAACGCCATTGGCAAGACCTATCGGTACACTTGTCATGACGGGGATGTAAAGCCTGTGTTTGACCGGAAATATTATACAAGGCTGGAGGAAAGGCCGGATGTGGAGCTGATGCGCCAGGCGGCAGAGGCTCTGAAGGGGGAGCATGATTTCAGGAATTTCTGTGTCAATCCCCGGATGAAGAAATCTACGGTGCGCAGGGTGGACAAGATCGAGATTGAACGTGACGGAGGCTATATCCGCTTCATTGTCCACGGCACGGGATTCCTGCAGAATATGGTACGCATTATGGTGGGGACACTGTTGGAAGCGGGGTGCGGCCGCATGGCCCCAGAACAGATCAGGGCGGCTCTTGAGAACCCGGAACGGCAGAAGGCAGGTCCCACCGCGCCGCCCCAGGGCCTGTGCCTGGTAAGCGTAGACTATGACTGACCAGTTCAGCCATGCAGAATTGACGGCACAATCTGGCCGTGGGAGCTTAGTATGACAATTCACAAGGTGACAGATGGAGGGAAAGAGAGTATGGCTGCAGTCATTGGGTTTGTGACAATAGTGTTGGTTATTTTTTTCGGGGATTTGCATCTCAAAAATCGGGTGGAAAAGTACATTCCTGCCAGGGGAACCGGAAAATGTGAACAGAATCTGCTGGGAGGGAAACTGATTCTCAGAAGACATCATAACCGGGGGATGATACTCAACACAGGGGAAGGGAAGCAGTCCCTGGTGGCGGTACTCTCCCTGGTGCTGACTGCGGTCCTGACGGTGGTATTTGTAATCAGTCTCGGACATCGGGGGAACAATCTGCTCCGGACAGGCCTGGCGCTGCTGCTGGGCGGGGCATTCAGCAATACCTACGACAGGCTGAAGCGGAAGTATGTGGTGGACTATTTGAGCTTTGGCGTGAAATGGGGACGACTGAGACAAGTAGTATTTAATATATCGGATTTCTGTATCATCATCGGCGCCCTGGCGGCGGCACTTGCCTGTACCCGGGGCGCCTGATCCCTGTAGAAGCTGTCAGATGATTTCAAGAAGCTTCCGACAGAGCATCGCCGCCGTAAATGAATGCGCCATAGGAAAAGCCCTTGAGCTTTGCGGCGGCAATGCACCCGGCCTGTTCCATTTCCACTGGCATTTTCCAATCAATCCCAAGTGATAACGGTGCCGGCCCTGCCTTTTACAGCCTCCTTAACCTCACCCAGCGAGGTAATCAGGGCCCTGCCGTCCTTCCGGGAGGCCAGATAGCCAATAGCGGCCTCGATCTTGGGAAGCATGGTGCCTGCTTCAAATTGTCCCTGGGCAATCAGAGCCTTTGCTTCATCGGAGGTCATGGCTGAAACGGGAGCCTGGTTTTCGCTGCCATAATCCCTGTACACGCAGGGAACGTCCGTGAGAATAATCAGCTCGTCGCAGGACAGCTCGGCAGCCAGCCTGGAGGCGATGGCATCCTTTTCAATTACGGCGGAAGCCCCCTTTAAAACATGCTGCTGTTCAATGACGGGAATACCGCCTCCGCCGCAGGCAATGACGACCTGGTCTGCGTCTGCCAGGGTGCGGATGGCTTCGATCTCCACGATGTCAATAGGTTTCGGCGCGGCTACCACCCTCCGGAAGCCCTTGCCGGGGTATTCTTTTACATAATTTCCCTTCTTGATTTCTATTTCGGCGTCGTCTCCCGACATGTATCTGCCGATCACCTTGGTGGGCTCGTAAAAAGCCTCGTCGTAAGGATCTACGGTTACTTGGGTCAGAATCGTGCTCACCGGTTTGGCAATGCCCCGTGCCAGAAGCTCGGAGCGCAGGGCATTCTGAATATCGTAGCCAACATAGCCCTGGCTCATGGCGGAACAGACACACATGGGAACAGGAGTATAATCAATGTAGATACGGCGCAGCTCGGTCATTGCCTTATGTATCATGCTGACCTGGGGACCGTTGCTGTGGGTGATGGTCAGCTGGTAATCCTCTTCCACCAGGTCTGCAAGGGCCTTTGCGGTCACTCTAACCGCATCCCATTGTGCCTCCGTAGTGTATCCCAGCGCGTTGTGTCCCAGGGAGACAACTGCTCTTTTTCTGCTCATATCAAAGACCGCCTTTCTGCGATATATTTATTCTGATAGAGTTTAAGTGTACCATATTATCATGCAGGTTTCCACTGCAAAATAAATTTTCAGGGGTTCTGCAAATCCGCAATCACGCCGTCCAGCACTTCAAAATAGTCCTCAAAGGTCTTTCGGCAGCAGCCGGGATTGTGAATGACAATACCGTCACTTTTCAGCCCGATCAGGGAAAAGCCCATGGCCATGCGGTGATCGTCATAGGTCTCCACCGTGGAAGGACGGGGGGCTCCCGGATATACGGTAATGCTGTCGGCATTTTCCGTACAGCGGATTCCCATTTTGCCAAGCTCGGTGACAATGGCTTTTACACGATTGCTTTCCTGGCAGCGGATATGTCCGATGCCGTTTATGGTAGTGGGGCCGTCGGCAAAAGGAGCCAGGGCGGCCAGAGTGATGGCCTGGTCCGAAAAAGCGGACAGATCCGCGGTGACACCATGGTAAACGCCGTCCTCCGGGGGCAGCAGCAGGACACCCTCCGGTTTGCGTACAAGCCGGCAGCCCATCTGCTCCAGCAGGTACAGAAAGGCGGTATCGCCCTGGAGATGGTCCGGGCCTGCATGAACGTGGCGTACCTGCACCGGAATGCCCAGCAGGGGGCTCATGGCGTAAAAGTAGCAGGCGGCGGATATATCCGGCTGCACCCGATACTCTAAAGCGTGATAATGCTGCCCGGCCCTGACACGATAAGCGTAGGGAACGGTACTGTTGACACAGCTGCCGCACTGGCGGCCTTCGCTTCCGCCGCCGCAGTAATAGAGGGCTTCCGCCTGTACGCCGAACTGCTGCATCATTTTAACGGTCATTTCGATATAGGATCTGCCGTGAAAGCCTTCCGTCACGGCAAGAAAATCTTTTGCTGACAGGCAGGAGGCGATCAGCAGGCCGCTCATAAACTGGCTGCTTTTTTCGATATTAACGGTGATCCGGTCCCTGCCGAAGCCATGTCCCCTCAGGGTAAAGGGGAAATGTCCCTCTTCCCCCTCACAGGTAATTTCACATCCCAATTCCGAAAGAGCTTCCAGCAGGGGCGTCATGGGACGCTTCCGCATCTGCTCCGAGGCGTCCAGATGATAAATTCCTTCCGATACTCCCAGATAAGCGGTGAGAAAGCGGGCAGCGGTTCCTGCGCTTCCCACATACAGACCGGCTTCCCTGCGGGGGACGGCCCCTCCGGTTCCTGCCACGGTAATAATCCTGCCTGCCTCATCTGCCTCGGCCTCAATGCCCAGAGACCTGATGCAGTTTAAAAAATGCCTGGAATCGTCGGAGAAAAGGACATCCCGGAGTGTGGATGTTCCCTCCGCCAGTGTCGCCAGAAGCAGCGCCCGGTTTGTAATGCTCTTGGAACCGGGGACGGAAACGGTCAGAGGGTTTCCCTCGTCTCTTTCCTTTATTTTATGATAAATACAGGGAACACGGTAGGTGCTTCTTTCCATGGATGGGCCTCCTTTTGCTTTTCTGCCGGAACTTTCGGCCACTCCATCATAACATTTTCAAGGGGCGGATTGCAACAGTAACCATATTTCCGAAACTTCTTGACAAACGCAGGCGGAAAGTATATCATGCAATTCATAATAATCCTACTGGAATTATAGGGTTTGGATGTGAAGGGAGGATCTGGTATGGGGAGGATCTACGGAAGTGTCGGAGAACTGATCGGACATACGCCGCTGCTGCGGATCAGTAATTACGCGGAGAGCATGGGAGTGACGGAGGCCGGGCTGCTGGCGAAGGTGGAGCTGTTTAACCCTGCGGGAAGCATTAAGGACAGGGTGGCATTGTCCATGATAGAGGATGCGGAGAGAAAGGGAGTCCTAAAGCCCGGCGGCGTTATCATTGAACCCACCTCCGGCAATACCGGTATCGGGCTGGCCAGCGTGGCGGCCGCAAAGGGCTATCGGACGATCCTGACCCTGCCGGAAACCATGAGCCGGGAGCGGAGGACCCTTTTAAAGGCCTACGGTGCGGAACTGGTGCTCACAGAAGGGGAAAAGGGCATGCAGGGAGCTATTGAGAAGGCGGAAGAGCTGCAAAAGGAAATTCCCGGAGCGGTGATCCTGGGGCAGTTTGACAATTCCGCTAACCCGGCGGTTCATGCAGCCACTACCGGGCCTGAAATCTGGGAGGATACCGACGGCAGGATAGATATATTTGTGGCCGGTGTGGGAACCGGCGGAACCATAACGGGTATCGGTACTTATCTGAAATCCAGGAATCCCGGGATACGGATCGTTGCGGTGGAGCCAGAGGATTCGCCGGTGCTTTCCGGCGGGAAACCGGGTCCCCATAAGCTGCAGGGTATCGGCGCGGGATTTATTCCTTCCATTTTAAATACCCAGATATATGATGAAGTATTTACGGTGACGACGGAAGAAGCATTTGATTCAGGGAGGCTGCTGGCGAGGCGGGAAGGAATCCTGGTGGGAATTACCTCCGGTGCTGCGCTTCATGCGGCCGCACAGATTGCCAAGCGGCCGGCAAATAAGGGAAAGACGGTAGTGGTTCTGCTGCCTGATTCCGGAGACCGGTATCTTTCGACTCCTATGTTTGCGTAGCCCAGGAAAAGGAGGAGACTATGGAGCCGATTATTCAGATTCAGAATGTGACAAAGACCTTTGAGGGCAGGGACAATCAGGTAGAGGCATTAAAGGGGGTCTCCCTGGAGATTGAGAAGGGCGACATCTGCGGTATTATCGGAATGAGCGGAGCCGGGAAGTCTACCCTGGTGCGATGCCTGAATTTTCTGGAGCGGCCTACCGCAGGCACCGTTCTGATCGAGGGCAGGGATCTTTCCGGCATGTCGGAAAAGGAGCTTCGCCGGGAGAGGACGGAAATCGCCATGATTTTCCAGCATTTTAACCTGCTGATGCAGAGGAATGTGCTGGATAATGTCTGCTTTCCCATGGAGATCGTGGGAGTAAAGAAGGCGGAAGCCAGAAAACGTGCCCTGGAGCTGCTGGAAATTGTGGGGCTGGCGGAGAAAGCCAAAAGCTATCCGGTACAGCTGTCCGGCGGGCAGAAGCAGCGGGTGGCCATTGCCAGGGCCCTGGCAAACCATCCTAAAATCCTGCTTTGCGACGAGGCAACCAGCGCCCTTGATCCCACTACCACAAAATCCATTCTCCAGCTCTTACAGCAGATTAACCGGGATTTTGGCATTACCATCGTCATTATCACTCATGAGATGAGCGTGGTGCAGGAGATCTGTTCCCATGTGGCGATCATAGACTGCGGTGAACTGGCGGAGTATGGCACGGTGGAGGAGGTGTTTACCTCTCCCAGGACTCTGGCAGCAAAAAAGCTGGTATTTATGGTGGATCCTAAAGTCGGGGAAATGAGGGGGAGACGGTGCGTGCGCATTGTCTTTACGGAAAATTCCTCCTTTGAGCCCGTCATTGCCAACATGGTGCTGGAGTGCAGGGCACCGGTAAATATTCTGCTGGCGGATACCAAGGACATTGGCGGTATTGCCCATGGGCAGATGGTGCTGCAGCTTCCGGAGGATGAGACGGTGGCAGCGGGAATGATTCGGTATCTGCAGGAAAGAAAGCTTACGGTAGAGGAGGTAGACCCCAATGATATTGTTGACGGAAACAGTATGGGATAAGGTAATGATACGGATGCTGGCGGAAAATACGCTGATTACTCTGTATATGACGCTGGCTGCCACTGTTGCAGCCTATATCCTGGGTCTGCCCATGGGAATCGCGCTGGTGGTCACAGCGAAGGCAGGGCTCAGGCCTAACAGGGTAGTGTACAAAATACTGGACATTGTGGTCAATGTGGTGAGAAGCGTCCCGTTTTTGATTTTGCTGATTCTGGTGCTTCCCTTTACCAGGGCAATTGTGGGAAAGGGCTATGGCCCCAATGCCACCATTGTTCCGCTGGTACTGGCGGCGGCTCCTTTTATTGCGAGGATGGTGGAATCCTCCCTGCTGGAGGTAGACAAGGGCGTGATCGAAGCGGCCCAGAGCATGGGGGCAAACCTGCGCACCATAATATTCAAAGTGATGCTGGGGGAGGCAAGGACCTCCCTGGTGGTGGGAGCCACGATTGTGCTGGGCACGGTGCTGGGCTATTCTGCCATGGCGGGCGCCGTAGGCGGCGGAGGCCTTGGGGATGTTGCCATCCAGTACGGTTATTACCGCTATCAGGGCGACATTATGTGGGTGACGGTGATCCTGCTGGTGCTGCTGGTACAGATCATGCAGTATGGAGGCACAAAGCTGTCCCGGAGACTGGACAGGAGAACGAGGTGATGCTTAACGGCGCCGGCCGGTGAGTATAGAAAACAGAAAACGAGGAGGAAGGATTATGAAAAAGAAAGTGATAGCACTTTTCAGTGCGGTGACGCTGACGGCAGCGTTGTTGACGGGGTGCGGCAGCGGAAGCGATGACAAGACCATTACCGTGGCGGCAAACGCTACTCCCCATGCCGAGATTCTGGAGCAGGCAAAGCCCCTTTTGGAGGCAAAGGGCTATACGCTGGAAATCAAGGTGTTTTCGGATTACGTGCAGCCAAACAATGTGGTGGAGGCGGGAGATTTTGACGCCAATTATTTTCAGCATGCTCCTTATCTGGAACGGTTTAATAAGGAACAGGGGACACATCTGGTAAACGCGGGCGGAATCCATTATGAGCCCTTCGGCCTGTATCCCGGGAAATCTTCCGATCTGGCGGATATGGAGGGAGCATCCATAGCGGTTCCCAATGATACCACCAATGAGGCGAGGGCCCTGGTGCTCCTGCAGGACAACGGCTACCTGACGCTGAAGGAGGGCGCAGGCCTGACTGCCACCAAGCTGGATATTGTGGATAACCCTTACAATATCGAGATCGTGGAGATCGAGGCCGCCCAGATTCCCAGAACCCTTCAGGATGTGAACTTTGGCATTATGAACGGCAATTACGCAATGGAGGCAGGCTATACGGTAACGGAAAACGCGCTGCTGGCGGAGAGCGCAGAGTCTGACGCAACGACTACCTATGTAAATGTGATTGCGGTTAAGGAAGGCAATGAGAATTCCGCTAAAATCAAGGCGCTGGTGGAGGTCCTGAAGTCTGACGAGATCAGGGAGTATATCAACAATACCTACAACGGGGGAGTGGTCCCCTTTCAGTAAAGTCCGGAGGCAGCTATGAAAATCTCGACAAAGGGCAGGTATGCGGTGCGAATCATGCTGGACCTGGCGATGAACAATACGGGGGAAATCATCAGGGCAAAGGATATTGCCGTAAGGCAGGGTATATCCGGGAAATACCTGGAGCAGATTATCGCGGTGCTGAACCGCGCGGGATATGTGAAGAGCGTCAGGGGGGCCCAGGGAGGTTACCGTATAGCGAAAGATCCCAAAGAGTATACGGTGGGCATGATCCTCAGGCTCACGGAGGGCGATATGGCACCCGTGGCCTGCCTGGAGTCGGGAGCTCCGGAATGCGGAAGGCGAGACACCTGCGAAACCCTGGAGGTCTGGCGGGAGCTTTATGAGGCGATTAACAATGTCATCGACAATGTCACGATTGCAGATCTGGTAGATCGCCGGCGGCAAAAGCAAGGCACTTGACAAACAACGGTACATGAAATACAATAAATCGACTTTTTGCGTCTGAATGAGGTATTCGGGAATACAGGAGGGGAAGAGATGTTTTGTGAGAAATGTGGAAAAATGTTGGAGGGGCCTGAGAAATTCTGCCCTAACTGCGGAGCGCCTGTGCCGCCGGGGGAGGAGACAGTAACGACAGGGGAAACCTCTGTGCCGCCGATATCCGTCGGGCCCCAGGTGCCGGCAGACAGGCCGCCTGCAAAGAATAAGAAGGCAATTGCCCTGATTGCGGGCGGGGCAGCGGTGCTGGCCGTTGTAATATTGTGTATCTTGAATGTCACCAGGCTGGGCAACTTCTTTCGCAGAAGCTTTTCCTCGCCGGAGGAGTATTACCGTCATGTGGAAGAGGCTACCGTGTCAGAGCTGACCGGGGCGTGGAGCAGATATTACGAATTACTTGTGAAGGATGCAAAGGCTTTGGAGGACAGAAGTACCGGCGTGGAATTTACGGTTGAGCTGGGGGATGGGGGCAGGGAGCTCCTGGGGCTGCTGGGAACGGCCGGGGCAGGAGTGGATTTTACCTGGCTGAACCAGCTGTCGGTGGGGATGGGCTATTCCCTGAAGGACAGTGTGATGGGGTATGCCCTTTCCCTGGGCCTGAATCAGGACGACCTGCTGTCTGCCAACATGGTGCTGGACATGGGGGAAGGCGGTCTGTACCTTCAGATACCGGAACTGACGCCGGATTACATCGGATTTGACATGGCAGAGCTTATCGGAACCGATTGGCTGGAATCCCTTAAGCTGTACCGGGAAATGGAGGAAGGCCGCAGACAGATGCTGGACGCCCTGCCTGACGCAGGAGAAGTTGAGAAGCTGCAGCGGAAATATCTGCGGTTGATGCTGAACAGTATCAGCGAGGTGGAAAAATCACGACAGACCCTGAAGGCCGGCGGCGTCAGCCAGAAATGTACGGAGCTGGAGGTGACCATTGACGGCAGGACTCTTGCCGGGATGCTGGAAGCGATACTGGAGGAGATGCAGGATGACAAGGATCTGAAGAAGCTGATCGTAAATACCATGGACAGCCTGACGGCAATGAACGGCATATCGTACCTGGACGAATACGCGGAGTACAGATGGAGCGGCGAGGATTACTATGATGATTTCCTGGAAGAGCTTGGGGAAGCACAGGACAGCCTGGACGAGATTAAGGATCTGGGTGACTTGCTGGTCATGAAGGTATACGTGGACGGCAAGGGCAGGATTGCAGGCAGGGTGCTGGAGCTGCTGGAGGACGGGGAGGTCTTTGGGGAGGTCAGTATCCTTTCACCCCAAAAGGGCAGCAGGACCGGCTATGAATTTTCCGCAGACTGGGGCCATGGTGAGGAGATTTCCCTGACAGGCAGCGGCAAAACGTCAGGAAATGAGCTGAACGGTGATTTCGGACTGGTGTACTGCGGTATCACCGTCCTTGACGTGAAGGTTACGGGGCTGGACCTGAAGCAGTGGGAACGGGGGTATTTAAACGGCAGTTTTACCGTCACTCCTTCAAAGGCAATATCCTCCCTGCTGTCCACATCCCAGTCCTATTATGACACCATTTATATGTCTATGTTGACGGATCTGCAGCTGACCCTGGATTCCCGGATGTCCAGGAACGGGGGAAAGATTACGATAGGCCTGAGCCGGGACAAGGAAGACCTGATTCACCTTATGGTGTCCTCCAAGGACGGGGGAGGACCGGAAGCGAAGGTTCCGGCCGGAGATAATACGGTCTTCCTGAGGGAAGAAGAGGATCTTGTAACCTGGTGGTCGGGGATAGACTGGGACGGATTTATCGGTAACCTGGAGGAATCTGATCTGCCGGAAGAGGCGGTGGATGCGCTTCGGGAAGGCATTGACCTGTTTTCGGGTGACGGGATCGGAATGCTGTTGAATCCCTATTATCCGTTTGATTACTACGATTTATATGACGACGATCCGTATGACTACAGCGACCCCGACTGGTGGTACGATGACGATGATTCCCATGATGGCCCGGAAGAGACGCCTGAGGGCAGCTCAGACCCTGATGATGATCCGTGGGGGGAAGAGGAATCGCTGGAGAACATACTGCAGTCAGAGGACTGGCGGAGTGAGGTAAGTGACTGGAACGAGCAGGTTCGGGAGCTGGGGATTATTCTTGATACCGTGGCGGACGGGAACACGCTTGTCTTTGAGTGGCATCTGCCGGACGATGACACGTTTAACGAGGCGGTGTGCAGCGTGATGGCAGACAGCTTTCTGGAGGTGCTGGAAAGCATTGATTTCCTGACGGCATTCAGGGTGGGATATGGTGTTCCCCTGGACGGTGTGCGATGTACATTTTACAAGGCAGACGGCAGTGAGATATACCGGGACGAAATGAATTAGGGAATGGAATATGGGCATTGAACTGGCAGGAATTCGAAAATCCTATGGAAAAAAGAGTGTGCTGGAGAATATTTCCCTGAAAGCGGGGAAGGGGAGCTGCGTGGGGATTCTGGGCGGCAACGGCTGCGGAAAATCCACACTGCTTTCTATTTTGGCAGGAGTGCGCAGGGCGGACGGAGGTTCCTTTTTGTACCAGGGGAAGGATCTGCTGAAGGACGGCAGCCTGAGAGAGAGGGCCGTGGGCTATGTGCCCCAGAGCGATGCCCTGGTGGAGGAGCTGACTGCCTGGGACAATCTGCGCCTGTGGTATGACAGTGCAGCCTTAAAAAACGAGCTGAACGGCGGCGTGCTGGAGCTGTTGGGCGTTTCGGATTTTTTGAAGCTGCCTGTGCGCAAGATGTCGGGAGGCATGAAAAAGAGGCTGTCCATTGCCTGTGCGGTGACCGCCAGACCGGCGGTGCTGCTGCTGGACGAGCCTTCCGCAGCGCTGGACCTGGCCTGCAAGGAGCGGATTTATGAATATTTCGGACGATATAAAGATGAGGGAGGCATTTTATTGATGACTACCCATGATATGCAGGATATGGAGCTGTGCACCAAATGCTGCCTTCTGAAAGAAGGGGTCCTGCAGCCTTATGAATATGACGGAGACATCCACCGTCTGGCAAGGTGCCTGTTATGAGAAGATGGTGTTCCTGGCTGGGCATGCAGATGAAAAGGATGCTGCGTCTTCTTCCGGTACTGCTGGCGGCAGTGGCGGCCACAATCGGTATTCTGGGACTGTGCGCCGCACTGCTTCTGCAAGGCGAAAGCAGCGGGGAGGGAAAGCATCGGTTCCGGATCGGCATGGTGGGGGATCTGTCGGACAGTTATCTGGGGTTTGGAATTTCCATGGTGCAGGCGCTGGATGATTCCCGGTTTATGGTGGAGCTGCTGCCTATGGAGGAAGCGGAGGCGGAGAGGAGCTTTCGCAGAGGAGAGCTTTCTTCCTATGTACGGGTTCCGGACGGGCTGTTGGATTCCATTGTATACGGCAGAAATGATAAGCCTGTCACCTATGTTGGTTCCGAGGGCCAGAAGGGGCTGGAAAGTATTCTGGGGGAAGAACTGGCAGACATCGTCTCGATCCTGATTACCAGATCCCAGAGTGCAATCTTCGGTATGCAGCAGATCATGGGAGAATACGGACGGCAGTCCGAGACGGCGGCCGTAACGGAACAGATGAACCTGAAGGTATTCGATGTGGTGCTGAACCGGGCAGGGCTCTACACACTGGAGGAATTGGGGGTATCAGGAGGGCTGTCCACAACGGAGTATTATCTGGGGGCCTTTCTGGTATTGTTTCTGCTGCTCCTGGGGATTTACGGCAGCCCGTTGTTTCTCCGCAGGAGCAGGGCGCTGCCGGAGCTGATGAAGAGCCGGGGCATGGGGGCATTGGCGCAGGTGTTCGGGGAATATGCGGCCTATGCCTGCATGAATCTGATCTGCCTTTTCATAGCGCTCCAGGCAGTGGGAGCTGTCCTGCAGGGCGGTTTCGTGGAGATCGGGGAATGGGGGCCGCAGGGGACGGATTTTTTGAGGGAGCTTTACGGGACAGCGTTTTCTGCGGCCCTGATGCTGTCGGCCCTGCAGTTTTGGCTGTATGAGCTGGTGACGGATGCAGCCGGAAGCCTGATGACACAGTTTGTCTGCGCCGTTTCCATGGCATATCTCGGAGGTCTATTTTATCCGGCGGACTTTCTTCCGAAGACCATGCGTACCGTTGGCCGGATATTGCCGGCCGGAGCTGCCTTTGGGTATGTTCAGGGCGGCATCTCCGGGGAGATGTCCCTGAAGACGGCGGCGCCTGTTTTCCTGTACTTGATTCTGTTTCTGGGACTGTCGGGCCTGACCAGGGGATTGCGGCTGGAAAGGGGGCGATGGGGGTGAAACGGCTGGGAACCAGGTTTTTGCTGATAAATAAGCGTTTATTTAAGACATACAGCTTTCTGCTGCTTCTATGCCTTGTGCCGTTGCTGGTGGCAGGAGTGCGGCTGGGGGCAGGGGAGGATAGCGGAATTGCCAGAATCCTGTTATATCTGCCGGATCCTGAGGATGAGCTGGCGGTGCAGATTGCTTCCGGCCTGGTGGAGCACAGCAATGTGTTATATTATGAGATATGTGATTCGGAAGAGGAAGGCAGGAAAGCAGTGGAAGGCTTCCGGGCGGACGCTTTGTGGATCTTTCCCAGGAATATGCGGGAGGCCTTGGCCGGGGCAGCAGTGGCCGGGCCGGGTCTGGGACCGGGCTGCGTGACTGTGGTGCAGCGGGAAGACGATGTGAGGATGCTTTTTACCCGGCAGATCCTGTGTGCGGAGCTGTATCCGGCCTTTTCCTATGAAATGTATACGGATTTTGTACGGAGGGAATGCGGCCTGGCGGAGGTGACGGACGAGGAACTGCTGGAGGCTTACAACAGTACGCTGGTGGAGGGAAGCCTGTTTCGTATGGTATATCTGGACGGTGAGGAAGCGGAGGAAGGGGACTACCTGCTGTCTCCCCTCAGAGGGCTTCTGGCGCTGTGGCTGGTGCTGTGCGGATTTGCCGGTTCCATGTACTATATACGGGACGAGCAGAAGGGTATCTTTTCCCGGCTGCCTGCAGAGAAACGCTTTCTCTGGGCGCTGGGGGTGCAGGGGGTGCTTTTAGGCGACGGGACGGTGGTGATGCTGGCGGCCTTGAAGATTGGCGGTGTCTTTACCACCTGGAGACGGGAGATTCCCGGAGGGGTATTGTTTGCCTGCTGTGTGCTGGCATTCTGCAGTTTGCTCCGGCTGATATGCTGCCGCCCGGAATGGCTGGCCGGCTGTATTCCGCTGCTGCTGATCGGAATGCTGATCCTGTGTCCGGTATTTTTGGATGCCCTCGGTCCCAGGGTGCTGCAGTACCTGCTCCCGCCCTATTATTACCTGAAGTCCGTCCACAACACATTCTACCTGTGGGGAATGGGGGGCTATACGCTGGCGCTGGCTCTGGCCTGTGCCCTGCTGCATTGCCTGGGGAGCCGTCATAGTCAGCCCCGCTGACAGGCACAGAAGCCCTGTTCCATCTGCAGGGTGTCTATCAGCTCCCGGCCGCCGGCCGTCCTGCGGAAAAGCTGGATGGTTCCCACGGCGGCGCCTCCTGCCATCAGGGGGTTCCGCGACAGTATGCCGTCCGGGCTTTCATATTTTATACGGATCATTTGCCTTTTGGTACAGCTTCCGGAAATTTTTATGACGGCGGTTCTGTTTTTGGCGATGATATGCCAGATATAGCGCTTGTTGGTTTCTTTTGTCTCCCATTTACAGCGGGACAGCAGGAATGGTTTAAAGCCGAAACAGAAATCTTCCCCGGTATAGGTCAGCTGCAGCATCAGCTTATGCCGCAGAGGAAGGAAAAGAAATCTGGGGCAGCAGCCGTTGACGGCGAGAGCGGAATGGCGGAGTACCCTGCCGGTGTGTGTGCTGGTGAGTTTTCCGCAGGCAAGCTGTATCCAGGGGCGGTTGAAGCTTCTTCCCCAGTGTTTGTCGGAATAGCCAAAGCTTGTCTCGGCGTTGACTTCATAGAGGATACCGTCCAGGGTAACCGTGCCCCGGAAGAAGCTTTTGATTCCTTCGCCGTGCCAGAAGCTGTCCAGAGCATTCAGTGCCTGAAACAGCGGACTTGCCAGAATTCCCGTGCGGCAGGCGACGGCTTTGTATACTTCCAGCTCCCATTCCATGACGCCGGGGTCTGTCATAAAGGAACGATGCCTTGCTTCCTCTTCCGTAATGTCTATATAGCCCCGGATTCGTTCTTCGCTGTAGAAGCAATCCTCCACCTGCATCACCAGGGGGCTGAAGGTGGGCTTCAGGGAAGAGATGGGATAGTAGGAGTTGAGCTGTCTGCCGCCTTCCCCCTCTTCGTCGGGGAAAACACCTGCTTTTACACAGACATAGGAGGGCTTCATTCCACGTTTTTTATAGTAGGGATGCTGGCCGAGTATGGGCTGGTCGCCGCCCAGGCCGGGGTTCAATACCAGAAATTCAATGAAAAAAGTGCGAACTTCACCTGTGTCCGCACATGTACCGGAAAATGAATGGAACCAGCGCATGTAGCCCCGCTTGGCCAGAGGACCACGCAGCAGGTATGCGTTTCTTGTCAAATCGGACAAATTCATCAGGTGGGCTCTCCTATATTTCGTAGCAACTTTCTTCATTATACTACAAGATATAGTAAATGACAAGAGTGTCGGACAACAAATTTCCTGAGGCCGTAATAAAAATGTAACGGTCCGGACACCTGCCGAACTGTTATGATGCAAGTATTATGCCTGGGGAGTGTAACATGGAGGAAAGCAGCCGATAACAGATTTGGCCGGGAGCAGGCCGCTGTCAGGCGGCCGACACGGATTGATTTCAGAAGGGAGAATGCAGGAGATGATTTACGGAAGAAAGCGTGGGAACTATAGAAGAGTGCTGACCTGGGGCCTGATTCTGATGCTTGTGCTGGGCGGCTGCGGCAATGTGGAAGCGGAAGCCGGTACACGGCAGAACGGAAAGCGCGGCGGCACGGAAAGCAGCCGGGAGAGTAAAGAAAGTACGGAGAGCAGGGACAACAGCGAGGAAGACAGCAGCGAGGAAGACAGCAGCGAGGCCGGCACGGAGAGCAGGGACAGCAGCAGGGAAGCCGGCCGGGAGAGCGAAGACCAGCTCCGGAAGCCCTCTTCAAAGCCGGTCCGCTTCGGCAGCGTGCCCTATTTCAAGGATGATTCCGGCAGTAATACCCAGCTGGTGGACGGCTGGCTTTACGGCTACTGGAGCAGGCAGCTGTGCCGGATCAATACAGAAACCCTGGAATCAGAGGTGCTGTTTGAGTCCGATTCGCCCCAGAAGGGATATTTCAGCATCTATGAAGGTATGATTTACTTCGTGGAGCAGAGAAATATCAGCTATCTGGACGGCGCGAGGGCGAATCTCTGGCGGATGGCCTGCGACGGATCCGGACAGGAGCTGCTGGCGGAGGATATTGTGATCGGAGAGGGGTATGACGTAGGGGAAAGCTCTTTGACCGATATGGAGATCTATGATGATATTGTATATCTTCTTACCCGGACTTTCGGCGATGTGGAAAATAAATATTTCCGCCTGAAGGAAGATGGCAGTGCGGAAGAAATCCCGGAGGAGGAGACCTTGTACGGTATGGTGCCGGAGGGCTTTCAGGAAGCGGGCAACGCAGGCTACCGGTATCAGGGCCTGCGGAACCTGGTGTACTGTGTGCGGAACTTCGGCTATGCCTTTATCTGCGACGAGAAGGAAGAGCTGTACCGGATCATTCCGGAGACAGGGGAAAAGGAATATTTTCCTTTGGAAAATGTAGGACCCCTGGGGGGGCTTACACTGACCAATGAGGCCCTTGTTTACCGGAATGCCGATAAATGGTATGCCATAAGCCTGGATGATCCCCGGGACGTCCGGGAAATCGGCGTGCTGGACTGCTACAACATGACTTTCTGGGATGATAAGGGCATTTATGATGTAGAGCGCAACTATGGGGGCGACAATTTCAGTGTGATGCGTCTGAGCTGGAACGGGGAGCGGAAGACGATTGATTACTGGGTGCAGAATCCCCGGCTGGTTACCTCTGTTTACGGGGATTCCCTGACTGTGCTGTATTCGGACGGCGACTACCTGTATTATGATAATCTACTGGAGGGGGATGGTGTCATCTGCCGGATTGCACTGGAAAAGGACGATTCCCTTTACGGTGAAGGATCGGAGCGGGTGTTTGTCTACTATGAGAATCCCCTGAAGGGAGTGGCCACAGAGGAAACTTTTGCTTCCACTTTTACCGCGGAGGCTACGGGAGCAAGGGGAGAGTTCTCGCTGACCAGGGTTTATCTGTCGGGGAAGTCGGAGGCCGATCAGAAAATCAATGCTTATCTGGAGGAAATATACAAGACCGAGGAGGAGTACAATGCCAAATTGATGGATGAGATACGGGAGGTAACCCTGGACGATCTGTTTGGGGCTGATCTGACGATGGTGGAAAATGAGCTGAATCTGCATGTCACGTATCTGGATGAAAATTATATCGGCTGCAGCGCATACTGGTATGAGTGCTGGAGCGGTGCTGCCCATGGAATGCACGGCGGTACGGAATATGTATTCAGCCGCTCCTCGGGGGAAAGAATCCTGCTGACGGATTTCCTGGAGAACTCCCCGGAGGAAATCTGTGCCATTATCGCCCCCTATGTGGAGGCAAAGGCGGAGTGGGGGACGGACGAAGAGGGCTGGGAGGAGATTATCCTGGAGGAGGGGCGGTTTTATCTGACCCCGGAGGGAATCGGCATCCATTTTGACACCTATGAGCTTACCTGTTATGCCTCCGGGGGTCTGGAGGTGGTGGTTCCCTATGAGCTGTTTGAGATGCGGGATCCGGCGGATGTGGGCTGAGGATTGCCGGTGGCGGCGTGAACGGCGGCAGGTAAGGATTGCTTTCGTTGAAGCAAAATAGCGTGAAGTAAAAATAGCAGACCTTTGTTGACGTCTGCGCAAATCGGGGGTATGATTCTATCAGAGAGAACGCCCGCAGAATACGGTCCGGGCAGGAAGTATGGGAGGTATGGAATGAAGCAGGAGAATTTCAGCAGTCCTTTGGATTTAAAACAGGTACAGGTCACAGACGAATTCTGGGGCAGGGAACAGGAGCTGGTGCGGAAGGAAGTGATCCCCTATCAGTGGGAGGCGCTGAATGACCGTGTCCCGGATGCAGCTCCCAGCTACTGCATGCGCAATTTCAGGGTGGCAGGCCGCCTGATGCGGGAAAAGAAGGAAAAGGGGGAGGGGTACGTGCCCCCGGCCTATACCTACAGGGGGTTTGAGGCCCTGCCGGAGGATCCCGGGCATCCGGATCCGGATAAATTTTATGGATTTGTATTTCAGGACAGCGACTTTGCCAAGTGGATTGAGGCGGTGGGATACTCCCTGGTCAACCACCCGGATCCGGAGCTGGAGAAGACGGCGGACGAAGCAATCGATATTGTCTGCGCGGCCCAGGCTGAGAACGGTTATCTGGATACTTATTATATTATTAACGGTATGGATCGTATCTTTACAAACCTTCGGGACCATCATGAGCTGTACTGCTTCGGACACCTGGTGGAAGGTGCCGTTTCGTACTGGCAGGCCACGGGCAAGGATAAGCTGCTGAAGGCGGCGGAGAGATATGCGGACTTTATATTCACCAGATTTGGGTATGAGGAAGGAAAGTGCAAGGGCTATCCGGGCCATGAGATTGCGGAGATGGCCCTGGCCAGGCTCTATGAGGTCACCGGGGAGAAGAAGTATCTGGAGCTTGGCAGGTTTTTCCTGGATATGAGAGGGACAAAGCCTTATTACTTTGACCTGGAGGAGAAAGAGAGGGCGGAGCATGAGGGCCGGAGCTACAGGATGCCGGATCCCGGGGAGATCCGTCACTTTTACCATCAGGCCAATGCGCCGGTGCGGGAGCTGTCCGAGGCCACGGGACATGCGGTACGGGCCGTGTACCTGTACAGCGGGATGGCGGATGTGGCAAGGCTGACCGGGGACGAAGCCATGTTTGCGGCCTGCGAACGGCTGTGGAATAATATCGCGGGAGAAAAGCTTTATATTACAGGGGGCATCGGGGCCACCCATATCGGGGAAGCGTTTTCCTTTGGCTATGATCTTCCAAACGATACGGCTTATTCCGAGACCTGTGCGGCCATCGGGCTTGCTTTCTTTGCCAGAAGGATGCTGGAGATTCAGGCGGACCACCGTTACGGGGATGTGATGGAGCAGGCCCTTTATAATACGGTGCTGGCAGGTATGGCCCTGGACGGAAAAAGCTTTTTTTACGTGAATCCCCTGGAGGTAGTGCCGGAGGCATGTATAAAGGATGAGAGGAAGCGCCATGTGAAGCCGGTCAGGCAGAAGTGGTTCGGCTGTGCCTGCTGTCCTCCGAATATTGCCAGGATTGTCAGTTCCCTTGGGGCTTACATATACACGCGGAATGAGACCACGCTGTATACCCATCTGTATGCAGGCAGCAGGGTAAGCTGTACCTTAAACGGGACAAATTTGGACTTGAAGCTGGAGAGCGGCTTCCCCTGGGACGGAGAAGTGCGGGCGGTGCTGCATACGGAAGGCAGGCTGCAGGGAACGCTGGCGTTTCGTGTACCCGGCTGGTGCAGGGAGGCAACGGCGGAAATCTGCAGGGGCAGTCTGACCCTATCCGGCTGCCGGGTGGATCAGGGCGTTTTGCGGAGTACTGCCCAGCAGATAGAGCCGGAGCAGGGAATGGGGATCCGGCTGGAGAAGGGCTATTTGTACCTCACGGGAGAGTGGCGGGACGGGGACGTGGTCTGGCTGCATTTTCCTATGGAAGTGCGCTGTATGGCAGCGAATGAAAAGGTACGGGAGAACGTGGGGAAGGCAGCTTTTACCAGAGGCCCCGTCTGCTATTGCATGGAAGAAATCGATAACGGTAAAAATCTGCATCTGCTGAAGGCGGACAGGGAAAAAATATTCGGCGGGGGTGTAAAGGCGGCTTCGGGAGAAAGGGAAGAAGGAGCCGGCGGCCTGCCGGGGGTGACGGTGGAGAGCTATCACGGCCTGGGGCACGAGATGCGGGTTTTAAAGGTGCCGGGAAAGCGGACGGCGGACAGCAGGGAAGGCGAGGGGTTATACAAGGAGTATACTCCTCAGGAGAATTCTGCTCAGGAGCATTCTGCACCTCAGGAGACACCGGTAACCATGACCTTCGTGCCCTATTATGCCTGGAATAACAGGGGTGAGGGCGAGATGACGGTATGGGTTCGGATATAAGGAAGCAGACAGGAGCGGCTCTTCAGGATAAAGAAGGGCCGCTCTCTTTCATATGATATTCCGTATCTCTGTCGATCAGCCTCAGCATCAGGTCCGCGATTTCCGGGTCAAACTGTGTTCCCCGTCCCTTTTGAATTTCACTCCGCACTGTGCTCTGGGGCAGTACTTTGCGGTAGCTTCGGTTGCTTGCCATGGCGTCATAGGCGTCTGCAATGGCGATGATACGGGCAATCTCCGGAATGTCCTCTCCCTTTAACCCGTCGGGATAGCCCTTTCCGTCGTAACGCTCATGATGCCATCTGGCGCCAATGGCGATTTCCGGCATTTCGGAAATGTTTTCCAGAATATTTGCTCCGATCAGGGGATGTGTTTTAATGATGTGGTACTCTTCCTCCGTGAGCTTTGTGGTTTTATTGATGATTTCCTCGGAGATTCCTATTTTACCGATGTCATGCAGCATTCCGATATTGTAGATCTGCTCCTGTTCCTGCTTGCTTTTTCCCATTTCTGCGGCCAGCATACGGGCATATTCTGCCACGCGCTCCGAGTGACCGTTGGTATACCGATCCTTGGCGTCAATTGTCTTTGCCAGCGCACTGATGAGCTGTCTGGAAAAGTTTTTCACCTTTGTCGTCTGCTTTTTCACTTCCTCTTCCAGATCATCATTGTAGGATAGCAGTTTCAACTTGTAACGCTGGTTCTCCTCCTGGAATTTGTCCTTGATCCGGAAACCTGCCAATGATGTGGCCATATCTATGCAGTACAGCAAAGGGAACCGGAATAAAAAAGTTTCACCGTAATCGTACTGTAGGTATTGCCGCAGGGGTGTATAGAACAGGGCCATTAGAAACAGGGCAAAATAGACGGACAGAAAAAGGCCCTCCCGAAATCCGCAGGCCAGCAGGGAGATGCTGGGGACAAGCAGAATCCAGAGAATGGCAAAGCCGTCATTCCCGCCGGTCACCGCGTACCAGCTGAACATGACGGCGACTGCCACGGCGGCGATAGAGGTTCCCACGCGTCTGCTTTTGCTCAGCCAGCAGGCAACTGCCGCCGCCAGAAAGAGGACTGCTCCGAGAATCGTGGAAAACAGTAGATCCGAGTGCTTGTATATGTTTACAATGCTCATGAAAATACAGCAGAGTGACATCAGGCTGCTTACCAGTACCAGTGTCTTAATGTCGCGTTTTTCCTTCTGCTGCTTTTCTTCTTCCAGATGCTTATCGGCGGCTGGTTCCTCGGCGGTATTCGTGTTAAGAATATGTCTCATTCTAAATTCTCCTGACTTTTCCGTTATCATGCCCTGAGGTCCGTATATTCTTTTTCGCCGTTTGCTGCCAGCAGCTTTTTAAGACCGTTGACAGCAGAGGAAAACCGTCCGTAAATCTCAAGAGCTTTCTGGAACTGGTGCAGAGCCTCTTCTATGTTC
The DNA here is from genome assembly GCA_910577035.1 of uncultured Acetatifactor sp. Taxonomy (GTDB): domain Bacteria; phylum Bacillota; class Clostridia; order Lachnospirales; family Lachnospiraceae; genus Acetatifactor. The sequence continues at coordinate 22,026 of CAJTKW010000034.1, read as the reverse complement.
CCGCCGTCTTTGGCATTCCAGGAAGCACAGGCGCAGCGGTGGAGCTCCTCATGGCAGGCTGCTGCCTCCCTGAACTCCCGGCTGCCGGTGATGCGCCGGTCCGTCTGGGAAACCGCCCACTTGCCGAATTTACAGCCTTTGGGGTTGTTGAGCTGGGTTATTTTCAGGGTTTCAAAGCCGGCCAGATTATTGTACAGTCTCCAGGTAAAGATCAGGTGATCCACGTCGTAGATGGTGAGCCAGTCCTGGGTATAAAGCCTGGAAATACCCCTTGCCACCGCAGTCCGGATGGTGTCGATATTTCTGGAAATCTTATAGAGGTGCACGCCGGTATCCACACACTCCCTGGAAAGGGTTTCGTAATTTGCGTCCATTGTTTCCACTGCCCTGACGAAAGATTGGGTCAGTCCGGACTGGTTGTCGATTTCTTCGTTAATCAGGTCTATTTTTTCCACAATAAAGGATATTTTTGTGCCCATGTTGTCCACGCTTTCCACGGAATGGTGGACTTCGTCATTACCGCTTTGCAGACATGCGGTAGCCGATTGCACGGAGGCCGCCAGGGTCTCTATGCCGGACATCAGCTCTCCTACGTATCGGGTAATATCGTCTGCGGAAACGGAGGTATTGGAAGCCAGATCCTGCATCTGGCCGGCTACTACGGAAAAGCCGCTGCCGGCCTGCCCTGCCCTGGCGGCTTCTATGGAAGCGTTCAGGGCCAGCAGACTGCTTTTGCTGGCCAGCTTTTTTACTACGTCCACAATATCGTTGATCTGAAGGGCTTTTTCCCTGAAGTCTGCGATCTGCCCGTTGATCTGCCTGATCTGTGTGGAGGAATCGTCTATTACGCGGATGCTGTCATTCAGCTGCCGAATGCAGGTATTGGCAGTATCCATAATGTCCCTGGAACTGTCACGGATACTGGACGCGGATTCCTGAATATTCCGGATGGATTCGCCCAGCTCCTGGCTGGAGCCGTTCATTTCCTCAATAGCCCGGGACTGGCTGGATACCTGCTCCAGCATAACCTTGACACAGGAACTGTCGCCGATTACCTTCATGGAATCATTGAGCTGCATGGCGGATTTGTTATTCGTGTTCAGTATAAACAGCATAAACTGTTTCCACTTCTGCTCCAGCTCCGCATCCTGAAAGGGGATGGGAGAGGAAGGAGAGCAGTCTCCCTCCATGATTTGGTCCATACAGGCAAGAAGGGCCGCCTTGTCGGTGTTTAACGGTTGCCTGGGTAAATTTTTTCTCATAAGTAACCCTCCATCTGACAACATGGTACAGGACAGCCGCTTGGCCGTCTCCCGCCTGGAATAAGGTCATTATACCATATCCATGTATAAAAAGCACCTGTGAAATAAACTTTTTATTTCAGTAAATATACATTTCCTTTTGGGTTTCTGCTTTTTCTATTTATTTTCTTACGCCGAACCGGTATAATGTATTTGAGTGTTTTATATCATAATTAAGGAGAATGTCACATGATGAACAGAAAACGATTTGCACCCGTGCTGCTGTGTGCGGCACTGGTGGCGGGAAATCTTGTGGGCTGCGGCAGGCAGGAGCCGGACGCTCCGCCATTGGAAGCCGGGAATGAAACGCAGGGAAGCAGTGTATCCGCTGCGGAAGAAAGCATATCCACACCGGAAGAAAGGGAGCCGGCGCCGGAAGAAAGCGCATCGGCCCGGGAGGATTCCGGGGGAGCAAAGGAAAGCGGGGATTCCCGGGAAGAGGAGGCGGGAAGAGAGATTCCCGAAGTGATGATTGAGCCTTTCGAAGTGCCGGATACGGAAGCGCTTCGATTTGTACATGATATGAAGATCGGCTGGAACCTGGGGAATACTTTTGACGCCATCAATGACGGCTGGACCGGCGACGAGCTGGACCTGGAGAGCAGCTGGTGCGGAATTAAGACTACCAAGGATATGATCGACGATATTAAGGAAGCAGGCTTTAACAGCGTGCGTGTCCCGGTGAGCTGGCACAACCATGTGGATGAAAATTATCAGATTTCGGAGGCGTGGCTGAACCGTGTGCAGGAGGTGGTGGACTATGTATATGATAACGGGATGTATGTGATCCTGAATATACATCATGATAACAGCGAGAGCTTCCTGTATCCGGACAGCGCCCGTCTGGAACAGTCCATACAGTATGTTACCACGATCTGGGAGCAGCTCTGCGGGCGCTTCGGGGAGTATGACCAACATCTGGTATTTGAGTGCATGAATGAGCCCAGGCTGGTGGGAAGCCAGTATGAATGGTGGATTAATGCCAATGCGGAGGAATGTAAGGATGCGATTTCCTGTATCAATGAAATCAACCAGGCCTTTGTGGATACGGTCCGGGGCAGCGGCTCAGGCAATGCAACCCGCTATCTGATGGTGCCCGGTTACGACGCTTCCCCGGACGGTGCCCTGAATGAAGGCTTTGTGCTGCCCACGGATGCAGAAGGCGTGGAAGGCCGGCTGATTGTTTCCGTACATGCCTATACGCCTTATAATTTTGCGCTGCAGGGGCCGGGAGAGAACGGCAGCACGGCAAAGTTTGACTCCGATTCCCCGGGCTCTACGGCGGACATCAGGAACTTTATGGATAAGCTCTATAAGAAGTACACCGGCAACGGTATCCCTGTGGTCATCGGTGAGTTCGGCGCCCGGGATAAGGATGGGAACGTGCAGGACCGCATTGACTATGCGACCTATTATATCGCGGCGGCCAGGGCAAGGGGCATAAGCTGTTTCTGGTGGGACAATAATGCGTTCAGCGGAGACGGGGAAAACTTCGGTATCTACCGCAGGCGGCAGGGAAAGTTCCTCTATCCCGAGATCGTCACCGGCCTGATGAAATATGCGGATTAAGGCGGCAAAAAAGTACATGGAAACTGCAATTTTCTACATTTACACTCTTATCCGGCAGGGCTAGAATAAGGGGCACAATAAGTACCTTGGGAGGTGCGGGATGGGAGAAAAAGTGGAAAAGATGCGGAAATCAAAAATGGGATGGCTCTGGGAAAATATGCAGGGCTACAGAATTCTGTATGTATTCAGCATTCTGGGGACGGCCGTCTACAGTGTCATGCAGCTGATTGTCCCTTATGTCACACAGAGCCTGATTGATCTGTTCCTGACAGGGGAGGATGCGGCGGCGAATCTGACGAACAGGCGGACGCTGTTCTATCAGCTGATTGTGGCCATGGTGCTGCTGACGCTGATTAGGACCACGATTGTTTACCTGACATGTATGGGTGTGGAGCATGTGTCCCAAAAGGCGCTGTACCGAATCCGGAATTATCTGTTTAATAAGATAGAGCGCCAGGATATGAAATTTTACAGTACCTTCCGGACCGGAGACCTGATGACCAGGCTGACGGGAGACCTGGATGCGGTGCGCCATATGATTGCCTGGGTGCTGCGGACGATCACGGAATCGCTGGCGCTGATTGTGGCCACGGCGGCATATTTCCTGTATATGGACTGGCAGCTGGCCCTCTGCATGCTGGCAATCTCACCTTTTATCCTGCTGATTATCGTTAAGTTTAAGAATAAGGTGGCCCCCAGGCATAAGGAGCTTCGTGAAAAGCTGGCCCAGATGAACACGGCGGCGCAGGAAAATATTTCCGGAAACCGGGTGGTGAAGGCATTTGCGCGGGAAGCTCATGAAATAGAAAGATTTGACCAATGTAATACAGAGTACTCTCAGACCAACAGGAAGACGGCAATGACATGGCTGACCTATTATCCTTATGTGGAGTCCTTTGCCAACCTGATGCCGGTAGTCCTTCTGGCAGTGGGGGGGATCTTCATTATTAACAATCAGATCACCATGGGCGAGTATGTGGCCTTTTCGGGACTGATCTGGGCCATTGCCAATCCCATGCGGCAGCTGGGAAATATTATGAACGAGTTTCAGAGATTTTCGGCGGCTGCGGACAAGGTCATGGAAATTTATTACTCCGAGCCGGAAATCGTGGACAAACCGGATGCCATCGAGAAGGCAGGACGCCTTGAGGGCAGGGTGGAATTTAAAAACGTCAGCTTCCAGTATGCCGACGGCAACCTGCCGGTGCTTCACAACGTATCCTTTGAGATCAGGCCGGGTGAGACAGTGGCGATCATGGGCGAGACGGGATGCGGCAAGACTTCGCTGATCCAGCTGATTCCCAGGTTCTATGAGCCTACGGAGGGAGAGGTGCTGGTGGACGGCATAAATGTGCGGGACATGAAGCTGACCCCCCTGCGGAAAAATATAGGCCTTGCCACCCAGGACGTGCTGCTGTATTCCGATACCATTGACGGCAACATTGCCTACGGAGATACCCATATCAAGCCGGAAGAGGTAGTAAAGTTTGCCAGGTATTCTGCGGCATCGGATTTCATTGCCAGGATGCCGGAAGGATATGATACCATCGTGGGAGAACGGGGCGTGGGACTGTCGGGCGGCCAGAAGCAGAGAATTTCCCTGGCCAGGGCCCTGGCGGTAAAACCGGCGATCCTGATCCTGGACGATACCACCTCGGCAGTGGATATGGAGACAGAGAAGCAGATTCAGCACAGCCTCAGGGAACTGGATTTCCCCTGTACCAAGATTATTATTGCCCAGAGAATTTCCACCACCAAATCTGCAGATAAGATTCTGGTACTCCAGGACGGACGCATTACGGAGATGGGGACTCACGATGAGCTGGTGGCTAAAAGGGGATACTATTACAGCCTGGTAAAGCTGCAGACCGGTTAAAGCCGGGAAACGTTAAGGCAAATCATTGTCGGGCCGCCGGAAGACGGCAGAATGAGAGGAAATTATGGCTAGAAGGAATACATACAGAGAGGATGAGGTACTGGAAACACCTTTTGACTTCCACCACCTGCTCCGGGCTTCCGCCTATATTAAGAAATATCTGAATAAAATGATACTGGCCCTTACTTTAAGTGCCGTGGGGGGTATCACGGCGCTCTTCGGGCCCATGCTGACGCAGCATGCCCTGGACGACGCCATCCCGAAGAAGGATATGGGATTGCTCTTTGCACTGGTGGGCGTCCTGGTGCTTACATATCTGATCAGCGTGATCTTTACTACGGTGCGCTCCCGTATTATGATTAATGTGAGCCAGAGCATCATATATGACATCAGGAAGGACCTCTTTGCCCATCTGCAGAAACTGCCCTTCCAGTATTATGATGACAGGCCTCACGGAAAGATCCTGATTCGGGTGGTCAATTACGTCAATTCCGTGTCGGATATGCTGTCCAACGGTCTGATCAATGTGGTGCTGGAGATATTAAACCTGATTTTTATCGTGGTTTTCATGTTCTGCGTGGATGTGAAGCTTTCCCTGGTGGTGCTGGCGGGGGTGCCGGTGCTGATGGTGTTCCTGTTCTGGATCAAGAAGCGGCAGCGCCGGGCATGGCAGCAGGTCTCCAACAAGAATTCCAATTTAAACGCTTATCTGCAGGAGAATATCGTGGGAGCAAAGATCACACAGATCTTTGCCAGAGAGCAGGAGAATGCGGATACCTTTGCGCTGCTGTCTGACCGGTGCCGGAGTGCATGGATGCAGGCGGTTAAATACAGCAACCTGGTATGGCCCGGTATCGATAATATCTCGGTCTGGGTCAGGGCGGCTATCTTTATCTTTGGCCTGGTCATTTTCGGACAGGGGAATACAAGCCTGGGCGTGATTGTGGCAATTTCCTCTTATGCTTCCAGGTTCTGGCAGCCTATTATGAGCCTGGGCAATATATTTAATAATTTCATCAATAATATCGCATATCTGGAGCGTATTTTTGAGACCCTGGACGAACCCGTGTCAGTGGATGACGCAGAGGACGCCGTGGAAATGCCGCCGATTAAAGGAGAGATCACTTTTGAGAATGTGACTTTCGGATATGAAGCGGACAAGACAGTGCTGAGCAATTTGTCCTTTACCGTAAAGCCCGGTGAAAGCGTGGCTTTGGTGGGACCTACCGGTGCCGGGAAGAGCACCATTGTAAATCTGATTTCCAGGTTCTATAATGTGAACAGCGGACGGGTCCTGATTGACGGGCAGGACATTTCCGGGGTGACGCTGCACTCCCTGCGTTCCCAGATGGGTATCATGCTTCAGGACAGTTTCATTTTCTCGGGAACCATTGAAGACAATATTCGGTACGGCAAACTGGATGCTACCCTGGAAGAGATTGTGAAGGCCAGTGAGACGGTGTGTGCGGACGAGTTTATCCGCAGATTTCAGGACGGCTACCGGACAGAGGTGAAGGAGCGGGGATCTCTGCTCTCCCAGGGGCAGAAGCAGTTGATTTCCTTTGCCAGAACCCTGCTTTCCGATCCGGCCATTCTGGTTCTGGATGAGGCTACCTCCAGCATTGATGTGCAGACGGAGACGGCGCTGCAGAAGGGACTGAACGCCATGCTGAAGGGAAGGACTTCCTTTATCATCGCGCACAGGCTGTCCACCATTAAGAACTGCGATAAGATTATGTATGTGGATCAGGGCGGTATTATGGAGTGCGGCACTCATGAAGAGCTGCTGGCAAAGAAGGGATATTATTATCACCTGTACACGGCCCAGATGGAAGACATTGCATAGTAAAGAAGGTGCATCACATGAAATTTGAACCGAAGACTCTGAATTATGACCTGAGCCCTTATACCGGACTGACCAGGGAAAGCTGGCTGGAGGCGGGGAAGTATTTGCTGGAGGGGATCTTTCAGCACATAAAAAGCTTTGAGGACCCTGTGGTGGTACCCAGGCAGGAGACCCGGATTACTTATCCCCACCTGCAGGACTCGGAGGAGGCACAGCATACCCAGCGTCTTGCGGAGGTATTCGAAGGACTCACCAGATCCTTCTTTATCGCGGCACCCATGATACAGAATCTTCCGGAGCTGGAAGTCTGCGGATATTCCATGAAGAAGTACTATAAGAATCAGGTGCTGCGCTGCTGCACGAAGGGGGATCCTCTTTATATCGGTACTTATGAGGACCAGCAGGAGATTACAGGGCATGCCGATCCCTTTCGGGCCTTTCAGCAGACGGTGGAGACCTGTGCCCTGGTCATCTGCCTCTGGGTCAGCAGGCAGCAGATCTGGGATACTTATACGAAAGAAGAAAAGGACGTGATAGCGGACTTCCTGGAGTCCTATGCCCATGAGAATACGGTACCTCAGAACTGGCGGCTGTTTAATATGCTGGACATGGCATTCCTGCATATGGAAGGCTATCCCATTCAAAAGGACGTGATGCTGGACCATGCCCAGGCGATTCTGAATTATTATGCCGGAGACGGCTGGTATCGGGACGGCCATTCCTTTGATTATTATTCCTGCTGGGCCTTCCAGGTGTATGCACCGATCTGGAATCTCTGGTATGGTTATGAGAATGCCCCCTGGCTGGCAAAGCAGTTTGAAGAGCATTCCAACAAGCTTATGGAAACTTATGGGGATTTCTTTGACAGAGACGGCTGGACAAATATGTGGGGGCGCAGCAATATCTACCGTAATGCCGCTACCAGCGCCTTTGACGGCAACATGCTGCTGCGGGACAGCAAGGGAGATCCGGGGCTGGCAAGGCGGATTTCCTCAGGCTCCCTGATGCAGTTTTTGGGGCGGGAGGATTTCCTTGCAGACGGTATTCCCACATTAGGGTTCTATGGGCAGTTTTCACCGCTGGTACAGGGGTATTCCTGCGCGGAATCGCCCTTCTGGCTGGGCAAGGCCTTCCTGTGCCTGCATCTGCCTGCCCATCATCCCTTTTGGACGGCAAGGGAAAATAACGGTACATGGGACAGCCTGGGCAAAGGCCAGGTGAAGGTCACGGCCTTAAGCGGTCCGGCCCTTTGCTTTTCCAATCATGAGGCTAACGGGGAGACCATTTTAAGGACAGGCAAGGTAGTCAAGAATGTGGGCGACATCCATGGCATGTGGAATTATTCCAAGCTTTGCTTTAATACAAAGTATCCATGGGAGTCCGTTCCCAGGGAATCTGTTCCACGGGAATCCGTTCCCGGCGGGGATTTGGAGTCCCGAATTTGTCCCGTGGAGTCCCAGCAGTACGTTTTATTGGACAGCACCACCGGCCATGTCAGCAGGGCCAACGTAACCTTCTGGCATGGTGAAGAAAAAGGGGTATTATACCGCAGACAGTTCTTTGATTATCGGCTGGATACGGAATGCCACTGGATTCAGGCCCTGAATCTGGCGGATTTTACCGTACCGTACGGCATCTTAAGGGTGGATAAGCTGAGGCTGCACAGATGCCCTGTGGAGCTGACCCTGGGTTCCTATGGATTCCCGGACAACGGGACGGAGGTGGTCGAGAAATCCTTCAGCGGGGGAAAGGCGGTCATCTTAAAGGGCAGGGATTTCCGGGGGAAGGAAAAGCAGATGGCCATGACAGTTTACTATGACGGCTGGAAGGACCTGCGTCTGGTGCACAGTACGGGGACGAATCCCGATTCGGAAAAGTCCATTGTTCTCTATGCCGTAACGGACAGGAAGAAGCAGTACGGCTATGAGCCCTATATTCTGATTTCCCAGGTGCTTACCAAAGAGAGCCATGAGGATTTCACGGAGGAGGAGCTGTTTCCCATAGCGGAACTGGTATATTCCGACCCGGAGTGGCGGGGCGGCTACGGCCCTGTGATTCTCCGTTTAAAGGACGGCACCGAAAAGCATGTGGAATTTGAGGGAATAGAAGGACGGCTGATGCTGTGAGCTATTTCACCTTGTATTTATTCATAAATTCTTTCTTTGTACAGGGCTTACTGTAATAGTAGCCCTGTATGTAGTCCGGCTCCAGGAGGGCGATGCGGGCCAGCTCTTCCGCGGTCTCGATCCCCTCCACTACCAGAGCCAGGCCCAGCCCGTGAACCATTTTCACAATATGGAGAAGCAGATCGAATTCGTAGGAATTTTCCAATGCCTTTAAGGTAAAGCTGCGGTCGATCTTTATAATGTTGGGCCGCAGATTCCCGATATTTGTCAGATTGGAATATCCTTTGCCAAAGTCATCCAGCGCAATCGTTACGCCGAGGCCCCTCAGCTTGCCCCAGATGCTTCTGACAGCGGCGCTGTCCTCAAGGTGTCCGCTCTCGGTCAGCTCTGCGATGAGGCAGTCGGGCGGCAGCAGGAGATCGTCCAGTATCCCCCGTATATCGTCGAAAAGAGGCGTCTTTAAGAGCTGTATATAGGACAGGTTGATGGAGACGCGAAAGCTCGGATACTTTTCCCGCATTTTCCTGCAGAACATGAGTGCATTCCGTATGACCCACTTTCCCACCGGAATAATCAGACTGCTTTCTTCCAGGAGGGGGATCATTTCCGACGGCGAGATCGTCTCGTCCGTCTGGGTGCGAAACCGCAGGAGCGCTTCCGCGGCATACAGGTCCTCATCCTCGGTGGTGACCAGGGGCTGGAAATACAGTTCAAAGCCTCTGAAATTGTCTGAAACGGACTGGCGCAGACAGCTGTTCAGGTAACGCCTCCGCAGGAAGGCGGAATAATCCTCCTGGCGGAAGAAATACAGTTGGTTACGGCCCCGGGCCTTAGCCTCGGACATGGCAAACTCGGAGAGCTTCATCGTTTCACTGTAGGAGGTATAGTCATAATGCTTGTTATCCAGGTCGGCAAGGGATACAAGCCCCGCGGAAATCGTATAGATCGCCCGGTATCTTTCCCGGGCCACAAGGGAATCCACCTCACAGCGAATATGCTGGTAAAGCCGTTTCATCTGATTATAATCGGCGCCTGTCAGGTCCAATACCATAAATTCGTCGGAAACGATCCTGTAAACGTATTGCTTTGGTCCCAGACAGCGTTGAATGCAGTCTGCCACCTCCCGCAGTACGAAATCGCCGTAATCCATACCGTGCCTTTCGTTGACCAGCTTGAATTCATCGATGCCCAGGCGCATGAACATGGCATTCCGCAAGGCGGGGGCCATCTGCCGGATATGCTCGTGGAGAGAAGATTCGCCCAGCAGACCGCTGATATTATCCGCCGCAGTCTGGCTGTTTCCGATCTCGTTGATGCAGCCCACCATCAGATGAGGGATGACTCCTGCAGTGCGCAGAAGCCGCCCGCGACAGTTGATCCAGACAGGGTATCCGTCCTGTCCGATCCATCGGTATTTCATATTATGCTCGTCCTTCCTGCCGGAACAGACTTCATCCAGATCCTTTATCAGGTCCTCATAATCGTCGGGATGGACGAAATGCCGGAAATTTTTCCTGACGTCATGGAAGATGCCGCCCGGCAGTGCAAAGCGGCCCCGGGCATTTTCCGTAATGAAATAAGTATCCTGGGTCAGATCCAGCACATAGAGGTAATCGTTCATACAGGACGCAAATAATTTCGCTATATTACACAGGGCCTCAAAGCCGGGGAACTTGTCTTCTTTGTCCATACTATATTTTCTCCTTTGATACATAGGCTGTTTCGCATACGGTTTTTCCTGATTTCGTATTATTATATTATATATGAAAAATGGCAGAATTTACAAGACAAACGTGTAAAAGTAAATTTTTTTTGTTGTTTTGCAAAAAAAGTAATGAAAGATGGAGGAATCTATTGTATAATGTTTATTAAGTGTGTGTAATTAATTTATCAGGAGGGGTGTTATGGCGACGGAAAAGAAAAGAGACCTGTTGGAAAATTTGAATATTGACAGGGCGGCTTTGGGAAGCAAAGCCGAGGAGCTGCTGGAGAAGGCAGTGGAGAAGAAGAAGGTCGGAATGTTCCGGGGGATTCAGACCAGGGTGATGATTGCCATGCTGGTAACGGCGGTTATATCCGTGGGCATTATTATGGGAATGGCAATCCGGCAGACGAGAATTGCGCTGACGGAACGGGTCAAAGGCGACATGCTGACCCTGGTGGAGGCTTATGGAGTCAATCTGGAGACTGCGGCCTATGCGGCGGGAAAGGATGTACCCCTTCAGGAGGGTCTGGAGAACATGTTCAGCCATGTGAAGCTGGAGGAAATGGATTCCAGTTACATATATGTGGTGAGCGGGGACGGGACCATGCTGATGCACCCTACGGCATCCAAGGTGGGACAGCCCGTGGAGAACGAGGTGGTTTCCGGGCTTGTGAAGCAGCTGAAAAGCGGCGCCGTGCCGAAGCCGGGCGTGGTGGAATATGAATATAAGGGAAGTACCAAGCTGGCGGGGTACTATGTAATGCGCAGCGGCAAGGGAATCATGGTGCTGACGGCGGATAAGGAGGACGCATTCGGCGCCGTCAACGAGTTTGTGGTCCAGAGTCTGATTACGGCCGTAATTATCCTGATCCTGGTAGCCGGCGGCGGAGCGCTGATTTCACGCAGCATTGCCAGACCCATCAAAATGCTGACTACCGTTGTAGACCAGACTGCCGGGTTTGACTTCAGGGAGAACAGAATCAGCAGGCTGCTTTCAAAGGGGGAAGGCGAAACGGCGGTTATGAGTTCCTCTCTGGAAATCATGCGGGAGAACCTGGTCAGCATGGTACATAAGCTTACGGAAACGGCGGAAAGTCTTTCGGAAAATGCAGGCGGCCTGAAGAATATCGTGGAAAAGCTCAACAGCAATTCCTGTGACAATTCCGCAACCAGCCAGGAGCTGGCGGCCAGCATGGAGGAAACCTCCGCCACAACGCAGCTGATTGACGAGAAGATGTCTGACATCAACGAGAATACGAAGAAAATTGGCGGTCTGACCAAGGAAGGCGAGCAGAACGCGTCGGAGATTATTACTAAGGCAGAAAAGCTTAAGAAGAACAGTCAGGAGGCGAATGACAAGACCAGGGAGATTTATTCCAAGGTAAAGCAGGAGTCCGATATTGCAATTGAGAAGGCGAGAGATATTGAGCAGATCAATGCCCTGACCGAAGCTATCGCATCCATTGCCAGCCAGACGGAGCTGCTTTCCCTGAATGCTTCCATAGAGGCAGCGAGAGCGGGGGAGGCAGGCAGAGGCTTTGCGGTGGTGGCAGGCGAGATCGGAAGCCTGGCATCCCAGTCCACCGAGACGGCGAACAATATTTCCAATATTGTAAACGGGGTCAAGAGCGCGGCGGAGAGCATGGAGACCTGCCTGCGCCAGATGATTACCTTTATGGAAGAGACGGTGATCGGGGACTATGAGAACTTTATCCAGGTAAGTGAGGAGTATAGTGCAGATGCCAGAGACTTTTCCGAAAGCATGCAGACCATTAACAGCTCTGTCGTCCGGCTGGAGGAGCATATCTCCGATATTACAAAGTCCGTGCAGGATATTAATGCTACGGTAAACGAGGCTGCGATCAGCATCAACGATGTTGCCGTCAAGGCTACCGATATGGTGGGATATGCCAATGATACCGGCAACAAGGCGGAAGAAAACGCAAAGTGTGCGGAAGAGCTGGAGGAGATCGTAAGCAAGTTTAAGATTTGACCGGTATTTTCGGCAAGGACGAATTTATCATCGGCCGAAGGGCGTCTGCTGCCCGGGAAGCGCAGGCTTGTGATATAACGTATGACGGGGGACGGAAAGTCCCCCGTTTTTCGATGTTTGCCCGGCATGGGCGTTTTTTGAGGAGGCGCTGATGAACTCATCGCTTCCTCAGTGTCTCCGGCGGATGCACACGGATTTGCAGGGTTTTTGCTGCTTCGCAACGCAAATCCGGCATGGGAAACACATATAAGGCGCGGAAAGAATACGCACCTTAACCGGGGAGGTTATATTTTCGTAAGATAATGCAGATGATATAACGTAACGGTTCAGTGCCCTGTTTGAACTGTTGCGATATAACACAGAAAAAGATGCAACATTTTATCCAGAATGTTGCATCTTTCCTGCTTACATTAACTATATCGTCAGGTATGGGGAAAACTTTACCCCCTTTGCAAATTTTTTTTTTACATAATAAGCAAACCAATACATGATAAAAGGGCCCGGAAGGCTTCCGGGCCTGAACCAGCCGCTTACGTTTAAAGCAGGCAATTGCCGGTCTGACAGCTTTGTCGAAGCGCTGCAGGCAGTTTTCAGCCGATGCTCATCAAAACTGTATCCTGCGATATACGGCGTCCTTATCATCCTGTTCGATACAGAGATAGCGCATGGTGATCCGGATCGAGGAATGATTTAGCAGCAGCATGATTAGCAGCGGATCCGTACCCTGGCGCCAGGCATGATAGCCGAAGGTCTTGCGAAGGGAATGGCAGCTGATATGGTCTTCCATGCCGGTGCCGTCCGCCGCACGGGAGATGATGCGGTATGCCTGATAGCGGGAGAGAGGAGCGCCTTCTTTCCTGGTGCTGGGAAACAGATAGGGATTCCCTTTCTGATACATACGTGTCCCAATGAGAACCTTGCGGTAGGCTGCCAGAGCCCGCCGCAGGGTTTTATTGAGATAAATGCGGTTCTCCTTGCCGGTCTTATGCTCCCTGACCACGATGTGGGAGTGCGGCTCTCCGCTCCCGGTATATACGTCTTTGTATGTCAGGCTTAAAATATCGCTGATGCGCAGGGCGGTATTTAAGCCTATGGCGATCATCGTGGAATTGCGCACGCCGTATTGCTGTCCCTGGTAAAAATCCTTAAATTTCTTAAGCTGTCCCTTGTCTCTGATAGGTTGTGTTGTACTCATGTCGTTCCTCCTTGAATAATTGTTTCCCCACAGATAATTTATCATATTACAGTGCATAAGAGATGCCGCATATGGCGGAACCGGATACTGCGGGGAGATGCAACATTCTGGATAAAATGTTGCATGGCAGGCAGGGAGCGCCGCAGGTAAACGCCTCCGGCGTAAAAGAACAGGGAGGGTTCGGGTATGTTACGACTGACAGTGAGCACGGAGGAATACCTGATGCTGGGGGACGATATTAAGATCGTATTCTTAGGGGGGACGGGCAAGCATCTGCGGATCATGATAGATGCGCCCAGGGAAGTGAATATCGTAAGGAGCAGCGTCATAGAGAAGAAATTCACGGATCCGGAGATCCGGGCAACGCTGCCCAGGTATTATGCGGAGCCGGAAAAGCCGGAGAAATACAGGAAGAAAAAGAATATCGTAATCACCGGAACGGGAAGGGTGCGGTGATGCCTGAAAGGCCGCTTTGGACACAGTATATCATGGAAGCCGGCAGCAGGTACAGAAGCCCGCAGACAGTAAGATAATAACCGGGTGTGCACAGGGCACGCCAAGGGCCCGGCAGGCTTAAGGGCATACCCGGGTTATTATAGAAGAAACTTTAATTAACCAGCACCGGCGCAAACGGATTTGCGCCAGGTAAGACCAAGGAGGTAAATTTATGGTAGTACAACACAACTTAACAGCGATGAATTCCAACAGAATGCTGGGCTTAACCAGCAAGGCACAGGCGAAGTCCACCGAGAAGCTTTCTTCCGGCTATAAGATCAACCGCGCGGCCGATGACGCCGCAGGGCTGGCTATTTCCGAGAAGATGAGGAAGCAGATGCGGGGTCTGACCCAGGCGTCTGCAAACGCACAGGACGGCATCTCTGCAGTGCAGACCGCTGAAGGAGCTTTGACCGAAGTGCACGACATGCTTCAGAGAATGAATGAGCTGGCTGTTAAGGCAGGTAACGGCACCATGTCCGAATCCGACCGTCAGTCCGTCCAGGACGAGATCGACCAGCTGATTACGGAAATTGACCGTGTATCCGAGACCACCAAGTTCAATGAGACCTATCTTCTGAAGGGTGAGGGCGTCAGCAAGAAGCTGGGAGAGAACAGTGCGCATATCGGCGATGTGGATGCAGGTAAGGATAAGATCGTGGATGCTGCAATTACCAGAGCAAAGGGCAATATCTTTGCAGGTACTCTTGACATGTCGAAAGGTACCAAGCTGGATACCGGTACTGAGGATACGGCAATTATTACGTATCTGGATGAAGACGGCAACAGGAAGAACCGGGAGGTAACCTTCAAGACCGGCAAGGATGCAGAGGCGACTGCAAAGAATATTGCGGATGCCATCAACAATGACGATGTCCTGAAGCATATCTTTACGGCTTCCGGGGATTCCGCAGGCAAGCTTAAGGTAGAGTCTAAGGCGGACGGAACCGAGACGGATGATACCAGGAACGCGGTACAGGCGATTCAGTTTGAATCTGCAATCAAGGATGATGCTACCGCTGCGAGATTTAATATGTTCACGGAGGTTGGATCTGCTGCAGAAATGCGTGACATCAGCAATAGCAGCACGAAGTGGTCAGCTATGCGCACCGCAGCCGTAGGCGAGTCCTATGCGTTTACGACGGCAACCGGAGCAGGTACCAAGGGTGCGACAACGGCTGTTGACGGCGTGGGAACCCTTACGACGGATCTGAAGGATGGCAATTCGGTTACGATCAATGGTAAGACCTATACCTATGATGCAGGTAAGACCAGCTCCGATGCAAACAGCTTTAAGTCGGTGGAGGAACTGCAGGAGCTCCTGGGGGACGATTACATTGTCAACGTTCAGATAACGGCTACCCAGCTGATGCAGAAATACGGATCAGCAACTAGTGTAAAAGTTGGCAATGAATATGCAGGAGAAGAGGTTACTGTGGATCTGAAGGATGCCAGCAAGACAAAAGCAATCGGAACACTTGCGGCGGCTGATTTTAATGACATGAAGACAGAGGCGGCGGCAGCTGACACAACAACGATCAGCGGCTATAAGGATGTTAAGATCACTCTGAACATTGCCGAGAAATCTACCACCGAGAAGCCTAAGGATGTAATGAACTTCAGCCTGCAGGTAGGTGCGGATACCACACCGGAGAACAAGATTTCCGTGGACATCGAGTCCATGAGCGCAAAGAGCCTTGGCATTGACAAGGTAACCGTGACGGGCAAGGATTCCACTAACGCTGATAAGGCTGTGAATACCATTGCAGATGCGATTGCACAGGTTTCCAAGCAGCGTTCTGCCCTTGGCGCCATTCAGAACCGTCTGGAGCATACCATTAATAATCTGGACAATGTAGTGGAGAATACCACTTCTGCAGAATCCGCTATCCGTGATACGGATATGGCTACGGAGATGGTGAGATATTCCAACCAGAACATTCTGGCGCAGGCAGGTCAGTCCATGCTGGCACAGGCAAACCAGTCCAATCAGGGCGTGCTTTCTCTGCTCGGTTAATCCGGCGGCTCAGGGCAACGGAAAAAGAGATTGGGAAAATCAAACCAGTTATGGTCCGCAGAGGCAGCGCCTCTGCGGATCGTTCCGTATGTGTGCCTGGCGGCGGGGGAGGCACTTTCACCAGCGTTTCCCTGACGGGTTCCAATCCCGAATCCGCCCGGCCGTGGGAAGGATAAAGCAGCCGGAACAGGCGGGTGTTGAATTTAACCCGGGGATGAGAGGGAGGATACATGGCGGATCTTAAGAAAGACGAGACAATGAGGATGCCGGGCAGGCGGCCCTATACCTGTAAGGTCTGCGGCGCACAGGGGAAGTTTGAGACTTATCTGGTCCGGGAGATGTTTAAAAACACGCAGGATGAGTTTGAGTATTTTGTCTGCGATAGCTGCCATTGTATGCAGATCGCGGAAGTGCCGGAGAATCTGGAGGATTACTATGGGAACGAATATTATTCCATGGGGCAGCCGGAACAGGAAGAAATGGAGTTTGCAAGGCCGGTGGTTCATTGGCAGAAGGTTCTGGATGTGGGCTGCGGAAGCGGCTACTGGCTGGTGCAGAAGGCAGGGGAGGGCTGGGGAAATCTGTACGGCTGTGATCCCTTTCTGGAGCATGACAGGCATTATGGAGACCGGGTGTATATTCGCAGCTGTTCTATTCAAGAGATGGAAGGGGACGGTACCTTTGACGTGATTCGTATGCACGATTCCTTTGAGCATATGGAGGAACCCCTGGAGGTATTAAAGAGTGTCCGCCGCCTGTTAAAGGCGGACGGCCTGCTGACTATGACCATTCCCGTCTACCCTAATATAGCCTTTGAAAAATACGGGCCTCACTGGTATCAATTAGATGCCCCCAGACATCTATATCTGCATTCTAAGAAAAGCCTGGAATGGCTGGCGGAGAAAGCGGGCCTGTCTGTCACCGGCTGGAAATTCCAATCCAATAACGGCCAGTTTGTCCGTTCTTTCTTTTATCAAAACGGAATTCCGTTTTATGAGCAGAAAAGTCTGATCCATAAATATTTCAGTGATAAAGAGCTGACTGCGCTGACGTTGGAGGCGGAACGGGCAAATGAGAAGGAATACGGCGACTATGCGGCGGTGAACCTGGCCGTGGGAGAATTGCCGGAGGAAGGCGGCAGCCGTGTGGTCTTTCAGAGGTTCCGCAAGGACAGGAGCCGTTACGCTTTTCCTTATCCGCCGGTATATCGGGAGCCGGATGCGGATTACATCTGTTTTACCACCGAGGACGGGATAGAATCCGGACATTGGAGGATACAAAAGGCAGCCGATCTGGAGCCGGAAACCCTGGAGCCATATCTGGAGGAATACCAAGCCAGGAGGGAGCTGGAGCAGGACCGGATCCAAATGGGGCCTCTTTTCGGGAAGGGGAAGGAAGAAAGCCTGGTAAAAGTACTGCCGCTGGAGGAGCTGCCGCATATAAAGATTGACCGGAACCGGTTTAAGCCTACGGCGGATGAGAGAGGAAATTATAAATATGAGAAGAATCCTGTCTATCAGAAGGGGAAATATAAGGGGCGTCCCCTGCTTCTGACTATCGGCGTTCCGGTGAGCAATCAGATCGAAACCATAGACCGATGCCTGTCCCATATCAAGCCTTTGCTGGAAAGGCTTGATGCGGAGCTGGTAGTAATTGACACAGGGAGTACTGACGGTACTGTTGAAGTCTGCAGGAGTTATGGGGCGCGGATTTATGAGCGTCCCTGGGATGATAATATGTCTGCGGCGAGGAACGAGGCCATTCGCCATGCCAGAGGGTTGTGGTATCTGTCCATTGACGATGACGAGTGGTTTGAGGACGTGGAAGATATTATTTGTTTTTTTCAGTCGGGAGAATATAGGAAATATACTTATGCAACTTATATCCAGCGGAATTATATGGACTCCGAAGGAACAGAAGTAAATGACCTGCATACCCTGCGCATGGCCGAGATTACGGCGGAGCTTCATTTTGAAGGGCGTATTCACGATGCACTTTCCATCGGCGCATTCAGGTGCCGTCAGCTTTCTTCGTTTGCACACCATTACGGCTTTGTCAATGACCGGCCGGACCGTCTGGAGGCGAAATTCCTGCGAAATGCGACAATCCTGCTTGAGGACGTCCGTGAATTTCCTGAGGACTTGCGTTATCTGTTCCAGCTGGCCAACGAATACAAGGTAATTAAAAACGATGCTGTTGCCCTGAGGCTGTTTGCCCAGTGTGTTTCCCTGCATATTCACTTCGGCAGGCTTTGGCAGGGGAGAGACAGCGCAGCCGGGCTGGCAGGCTGCCTGTATGCACTGGAGGATACGAGGCTGTTTACCTGGGCAGATCACCTGGAAAAAGCAATTCCTCCTTTGATTACGGATCGGTGCCTCTATTCGTTCCTGATGACGGAGCTGGCCTTTGTGAAGGGCAGACCTGCCGTGGAGGTATGGAACTATTTTAAGCAATATGAGAAGCTGCTGGAAGAATATGCTGCCAGTCCGGGCCCTGATAAGAAAATGAGCTATTACGGATTGGCTGCGGTGGAAAGTAAATATTATATTGCTTCCGCACAGGCTGTTGGGTTCTGCGTCTGTATACGTCTGGGGGAGGAGGAAAGGGCCCTGGAATTATTGGACCGACTTGATCTGACAGCGGCAGCAGGTAAGGTAAGAATAGTATTGGAAGAGGGATTTGCGGCAGGGCATGGGGTTTTTGAGGCCCTTTTCATGAAGCTGACGCCGCCGCAATGGGAGGAATGGAGCGGTACGATACTGAATGCCTTTGTGGCGGGAATGGTCCGTTATACCGTGACAGAACAGCAAAAAGCCCGTTTTCCCGGTATCCTTTCCCGTCTGAGCGTTTCTGCGGTGCAGAGCTGGCTTGAGTCCTCCGAAGCCTGCAGGAAGGGCAGGGTACAGGAGAGCCTTCTTGAATACGCGCTGGAGGCTGATGAGGCGGGACGTTTTCCGGATGGGAAAATATCTGCTTCGGAGCTGGCGCTTTGCACCTTTGTGTTGAGGACGGCCTACGAGAGCATTTGTACAGTAAATGCGGAAGGGAAAGAACCATCAGACTATGAGCCGGAAGTGCAGGAAAAGCATAGACAGCTCAGGAATGCTTATGTGATGGCGGCAGGAGCCTTTGCCGAATGTTGTCATGGACCGGAACAGCTTCTGGATTCCGACAGCGGCAGCATCCCTCCAAAGACCCGTGCAGTCTATTACATGGCAATGGCTCTGGCCGACGGTGCCGCAAGCAGCGAGAATGTGGCGTTACTGAAGCGGGCCCTGGGGATTTGTCCGTCCTTGTGCCGGGAGATCCGCAGTATCCTGACAGAACTTCGGTGAGAGGGCGGGAGGGGAAAATTACTGGCAATCAGGCGTTCTCCGGAATGAAATATGTCTGCCGCCAATTTTTACCGGATGTAGAGAGTAAAAAGCGGGAATGGGAAAATATTCCCCGGTTCCGCGGGAAGGATTCCTATCATGAAAAGAAAAGATTACAAGACTGTGGAGGAGATGGTAAAGGCAGTGGAGGAGGCAATGCGGCTTCTGGAGCAGAAGCCTGGGCTGGTTTCTACCGCCGCGCAGATTCTGGACAAAGGGATGCGGACGGTATATGGCGATTTATTTGGCAATCCCAGGGTCAAAGCAGGTGTCTTCCCGGGGCAGCGGGAGTTTTCTGAAGCCAGGCGGGATGCCAATGGGCTGCTGGAATTGGGGGAGGCATGGATCTCCTTTATACGTCAAATCCTGGATAGAAGGAAGAATGCCGAAAACGCCCTGGACGAAGCCTTTTATGCCATGATGGACAGAGTGCGCTGCGTGGAGGAAGCGGCCATCTTTCGTCAGGTGCGTTCCCTGATTTTGTCTTATCGGCCGGAGTATCTGGATCATCTGAATGCCTTTTACGGAAAGCTGGGATATATGTGGGGCAGCCTGGATACAAAGGCAAATGTATATGAGGTTGTGGAAAACAGGATTCGTGTGATGGCGGAGCATTGGCCGGAAATGGAGCGGGTATATGGGCTATTGGCAGATTACCGCTCCCGAAAGGTGCTGTACTATACCCTGTCAAGCTGGCTGACCTGTGATATGGCTGACCTGCTTGCCATGTATGAAAATAATTTTGAGGCATACTGGGATCTGGATCTGGTAAGCTGCGGAGCGGATGAAGTGTTTGTGGATCTGGGAGCCTTCACGGGGGATTCCGTGCAGTCCTATATTGATACCTATGGTGTCTGGAAGCGGATCTACGCCTATGAGATGATGGAGGATAATTTCCGGCAGCTGGAGGATAATCTGCGGCAGTATGAAAACATCATTGCGATCCCCAAAGCCGTAGCGCAAAAGCCGGGAATCATGTATGTAGATGACACAATCAGTTTTAACGATGCCCGCAGGCTTGCAGATTCCGGCGGAAAGACGGTGGAGGTGACCACGTTGGACGAGGACATATGTGAGAAGATTACGATGGTTAAGCTGGATATTGAGGGGGCAGAGCGAGACGCCCTGATAGGGGCAAAAAGGCATATCGTGGAAGAGAAGCCGAAGCTATTAATATCTGTATACCATAACAATGAGGACATATGGAAAATACCGGAGATGCTTATGGAGATGCGGGAGGACTACAGATTCTACCTGCGCAGTAACGGCAGACAGTATGGCCCTGTAGACATGGTGCTGTTCGCAGTATAATAAAGTAAGTATTACGGCAGGAAAGCAGGAAAACGACGCCTGGACGAGTTCAGGCCTGCTTTTCAAATTCCGCAATGCTGCCCGCTCTGGCGGCGGCTTTCAGCCATCTGCTTAACACCTGCGGATCTGTCTCCTTTTGAATTTGCCCTTTCAGCGTATCCGGTATCTCCCCCAGGTCTGCCAGGAGCTGCAGAATATTCTCGGCTTTCCCCAGGGCGATGCCTTCGATCCTGCCCTGATCCCTGATATACGCATCCTCCCCCCGGCGATCCCTCTTCGCCTTTAAATGCGCCTCATATCGATACCGCAGTGTTTTTCCCAGACTCATCCGCTTCATGATCCCTGCCGCCTCCGCCAGACCTCTGTTCTTTGTCGCCAGCATGTCCAATTCCTCCCTGCTCTTTGCATGAAACAGCCGGATCCAGTCGTCCAGTCTGTCCCCATGCAGGTTTTTCCTCAGTTCTATGATATGCAGTTCCCACAGCTCCGTCAGTTCCCGGCCCCTTTCGTCCCGCAGGAGGCAGACCGAATGGTATTCTTCGCCTTCCAGCAGGGGAAAGTCCAAAATGCCGATACTGATGCACTTCTTGAGCCGGCCATATTGCTCACCGGTCTTCAGGTCCTCTTCATACATCTTTGCCAGATAAAACAGCTGTCGTTTTACCCATTGCTGCTGCATCCTGACCTGCAGCTCCACATTGACCCTGGTGTCATCGTTCAGCTCCAGTGCAATATCCAGGATGCCGAGCTTCTGGCGGCGGCAGCGTTTCCACAACCGGGGCGTCACAAGCCTTGCGGTCCTGATGCTTTCCGGGGGAATCCCCAGAACGTCACTTAAGAACTGTCTTATGACGGTTTCACAGGAGAATACTTCGTGAAACATGTCATCGTACTTCAAAGAAATCATTTTTTCCGGATCGGTTTTCATTTTCCTCCTGTCTGAAGCAGGGAGGCACAGCTGTCAATCCGGCTTGCTCTTCCGAAAGGCCTCCTGCTTTTAAATTGATTTGGTTGAATTCAAGCATAGACCTTTCGAAAAACAGAATAATGGATTTGATTTATCTATATATTTAGAATTGTTATGCTTTGTATACTATCATATCATATTTGTAGGACTTGTCAAGAGGATTCGTAAAATACGGCATAAAATTATGGCATTGCGAAACTGATTATGTCTGTACGAAATAGCTAATATCACCACTTGTTTTAATTTGCAAG